>DATHII010000109.1:0-3249 GCA_035316885.1 Jiangellaceae bacterium
CGGCTGGCCGGTGAGGAGCCGCCCCCACGCCGGCTGCCCTGCTTCTTCGACCCGCGGCACGGTCCGTCCGTCGAGGAGATCTCCTGGGCACCGCCGGGTGGCGCGGCCCGCGACGTCCCGGCTTGTGCCGCGGACGCCACCCGGATCAAGGACGGCCTCGACCCCGACGTCCGGCTGGTCCCGGTCGGCGACGGCACGCGGCGCCCGTACTGGGATGCCGGTCCGGCGTACAGCGGCTGGGCGGGCGGCTATTTCGGCGGCTTCCTGCCCGGGATGCTGTGGGGGACGGTGCTGGGCTCGTCGCTGACCTGGGGCGGCTCCGGGTACGGAGGCGAAGGCGGATATGACGGCGGCGCGGGCGGCGACGGCGGTGGGTTCGACGGCGGCGGATTCGGAGGCGGCGGATTCGACGGCGGGGGATTCGACGGCGGGGGATTCGACGGCGGCGGCTGGTAGAGCCGGTCAACCCTCCTCGAGCCCTGATCGGCCCGCTGCCGAGGCCGAGCCGAGCCACGTGTGCGGAACGCCGGCGAAGCACCAGCCGAGCTTCGGTGTGCGCTTGCTGATCCACATGGCCGTGACCCGCTTGTCCCCGCATCGCGAGCCCAGCAGTGAGAACCCGCCGTTCGGCGCGACCGCCTCCGGGAACTGCGTGACCAGAGCAATGCCCTCGTCGACGGTCAGCGGTGTACGACCGCGACCTTCGATCATTCCGATTGCGTCGTTCGGCCGGACATCGAGGGTCTCCTTGCCGGTATCCACGTCGGTGACGACGTAGGCGGAACCGTCGGGCAGGGTCACGCTCTCGATCGGCTGGAATCGGGCCAAGTCGTCGGGGTCCAGCACCGAGAACCCGGACCTGCCCTGCCGCTCCACCAGCGTGACGGCTCGGTCGGCCGGCACCAGGTCCGAGGTGACGACGAGGACGAACGGGAACCGACCGTCGTCGGGTGAACCGGTCGGAAGGAGACCGGCCACGACATCCTTCAGCGGCGTGATGTGCTTGGCGAAGACGCCGGGCGTAACTCCAGCGGCCTGGGGGTACCCCTTGCGGAGCAGGACATCGACCTGCCGGTCGAACTCGGTGATCAGAGCGGACGCGTACGTGGTGTTCATCGATCCCCTCGGGTCGGCCGCCGGCCGTACCGGCAGAGCACTAATCAACTACAGAGATGATAACATCAAACGTATGGCTAAAAGTTCCCGCCCGGTGAAGAATCTTTCGAATCCGTCCTCGCGACGGCGCTCTCCGGCGGCGCAGGACCGGCAACGCGACGCGGAACGCACCAGACGGGCCCTGCTCGAATCCGCACTCGCCGAGTTCGCTGCGAAGGGTCGCGCCGGTGCCCGGGTGAGCGAGATCGCCACCCGGGCGGGGGTCAACAAGCAGCTGATCTCGTACTACTTCGGCGGCAAGGACGGCCTCTACCGCGCTCTGGTGGAGGGCTGGCAACAGCACGAGGACGAGTTCGCCAGCAAGGAGCTGTCCCTGGCCGAGATCGTCGAGGGATACGTCCGCAGCAGCGTCGAGCACCGCGACATCAGCCGGCTGTTCATCCGGGACAGCCTCGACGACGCGCCCCAACCGGCGGACGATCCAGAGGTCGGGCCGGGCGACACCGAGATCGCCGACATGAGGCGACGTCAGGAGGGGGGCGCGATCGCGGCGGACCTCGACCCGGCCTTCCTCCTACTTGCCCTGCAAGGGGCGGCGAGTGTGGGACTGACGTTCCCGGCAGACGTCCGCACGCTGACCGGCGTGGACCCGGCATCACCCGAGTTCGCCGACCGGTACGCGGAGCAGCTACGTCGGATCGTGACCCGCCTGGCAGCGCCGCGCTAGGTGCGCCGGTGCAGCTGGCGAGCGGCCTCGGCAATCGACCCCGACAGCGACGGATACACCGTGAAGGCGTGCGCGACCTGGTCGACGGTGAGCGAGGCCTCGATCGCTAGTGAGACCGGGTGGATCAGCTCGCTGGCGCGCGGGGCGACCACCACGCCGCCGACGACGATCCCGGTGCCCGGCCGGCAGAACAGCTTCACGAAGCCGTCGTGGATGCCCTGCATCTTCGCCCTTGCGTTGGTGGCCAGCGGGAGCTTGACGGCGCGAGCGTCGATCTCACCGGCATCGACGGCGACCTGGCTCCAGCCCACCGTCGCGATCTCCGGCTCGGTGAACACAGTGGAGGACACGGTCTTGAGGTCGAGCGGTGCGACCGCGTCACCGAGCGCGTGCCACATGGCGATGCGGCCCTGCATGGCCGCCACCGACGCAAGCATCAGGACACCTGTGCAGTCGCCGGCGGCGTACACGCCTCGCGCGGAGGTCCGCGAGACCCGGTCGACGCCGACGTAGCCTCCGTCGCCGAGGCGCACGCCGCACTCCACCAGCCCGATGCCCTCCGTGTTGGGAACCGAGCCGACGGCCATCAGACAGTGCGATCCCTCGATGGTGCGGCCGTCGGTGAGCGTGACCCGCACGCCGTCACCGACGCGCTGCACCGACGCCGCCCGCGACCGCGAGAGCACGCTGAGCCCTCGACGGGAGAACACGTCCTCGAGCACATAGGCGGCGTCGGCATCCTCGCCCGGGAGCACGCGGTCACGCGAGGACACCAGAACGACCTCGGACCCGAGCGCGTTGTACGCGCTGGCGAACTCGGCGCCGGTCACGCCGGAGCCGACCACGACCAGTCGCTCCGGCAGCGCGTCGAGGTCGTACACCTGCGCCCAGGTGAGGATGCGCTCGCCGTCCGGCTCGGCCTCGGGCAGGACGCGCGGGCGTGCGCCCGTCGAGACCAGGGCGACATCGGCGGTCATCTCCTCGGTGGAGCCGTCGGCGCCGTCGACCAGCACCCGGTCGCCCGGCACCAGCCGGCCGGTTCCGGCGAGCACCTGGACACCGGCTTTCTCCAGCGACGCGGCCACGTCACGCGACTGCGCCTCCGCGAGCGCCTTGACTCGGGAGTTGACCCGAGCCAGGTCGACGCCGACGTCAGGAGCGTCCAGCTCGACACCCAACTCGGCCGATTCCGCCACGTCGGTCATCACCTCGGCAGTGGCGACCAGCGTCTTGCTCGGCACGCAGTCGGTGAGAACCGCCGAGCCGCCGAGCCCGTCCCGCTCGACGACAGTGACCTCGGCGCCGAGCTGCGCGGCGACCAACGCGGCTTCGTAGCCTCCCGGTCCGCCGCCGAGGATTGCGATTCGTGTCACGCGACCCATTGTCCCGCATCGGCGCCGGCGCGC
>DATHII010000110.1:0-18542 GCA_035316885.1 Jiangellaceae bacterium
CGCCCTGCTGGAGACGGCCCAGGACCGGCTCGCCCGCTGGCGCCGTGCCGTGGCCGCGGGCTTCGGCCCCGATGCCACTGGTGTGCTGAGCGAGGTACGGGCCCGCCTCGCCGACGACCTCGACACCCCGGCCGCGCTCGCTGCCGTCGATGGCTGGGCAGATCAGGCCCTTGCCCATGATGGACGCGACCCGACGGCGCCCGCCGTCGTACGCGCCCTCGCCGACACCCTGCTCGGCGTCGACCTCGAGGACAGTCACTCGTCGCGGCGGCGCAGGTAGCGCTCGAACTCGCGGGCGATGTGCTCGCCCGACGCCTCGGGCAGCTCGGTCGTGTCGCGGGCCTCTTCCAACCGGCGGACATACTCGGCGATCTCGGGATCCTCGGTGGCAAGCTCCTCGACGCCGTGCTGCCATGCGCGGGCCTCGTCGGGCAGGTCGCCGAGCGGAACGGGCAGGCCGAGCAGGTCCTCGACCCGGCGGAGGAGTACGAGCGTCGCCTTCGGGCACGGCGACTGGGCGACGTAGTGCGGGACGGCCGCCCACAGCGTCGTCGCCGTCAGGCCGGCCTTCGTGGCGGCGTCCTGCAGGACGCCGACGATGCCGGTCGGTCCCTGGTAGCGCGAGGGCTCGAGCCCCATGGACCGGGCGCTCTCGTCGTCGCTGGTCGAGACCGTGACCGGAACCGGCCTCGTGTGCGGGACGTCGGCAAGCAGTGCGCCGAGGGTGAGGACACGCTCCACGCCGAGTTCGGCCACGACACTGAGAAGTTCGGCGCAGAAGGCGCGCCACCGCATGTTGGGCTCGATGCCGCGGATCAGGACGACGTCGCGGCCGGAGTCCGGCGGCCGGGCCACGGAGACACGCGTGGTCGGCCAGTCCAGACGACGCACGCCGGACTCGTCGACCGAGACGTTGGGCCGGTTCACCTGGAAGTCGTAGTACTCCTCCGGGTCGAGATGCGCCAGCGGCACGGCCTGCCAGGCCCGTTCGAGATGTTCGATGACGGCCGTTGCCGCCTCACCGGCGTCGTTCCACCCTTCGAAGGCGGCGACCAGCACGGGGTCGTCCAGCTCTGGCACGGCGTCGAGCTCTACCACCCGCTGCTCCTCGGTCTCGGGGCCTCGCCGCCAGCGTACGACCTCGCGGCGGCACCACCCAGCGTCCCGATGGGCGGACCACGACGTCCAGAACGTGAGCCGCACGACTAACCTCGTGGGGTGCCCGCACCCGCCTCGGCCCTGCGAAGTGCCTTGTCCGAACGAGTCGTCGTCGCCGACGGCGCGATGGGGACGATGCTGCAGGCAGCTCATCTGACCCTCGACGACTTCGAGGGGCACGAGGGCTGCAACGAGGTGCTCAACGCGACGCGTCCCGACGTCGTCCGATCGGTTCACGATGCCTACTTCGCCGTGGGTGTCGACTGCGTCGAGACGAATACGTTCGGCGCGAACTGGGCCAATCTGGGCGAGTACGGCATCACGGACCGGATCGGCGAGCTGGCCGAGTCCGGGGCACGGCTGGCCGCCGATGTGGCCCAGGCCTGGTCCACGGCGGACCGGCCGAGGTGGGTGCTCGGTTCGGTCGGCCCTGGCACGAAGCTGCCGTCGCTGGGACACGTGCCGTTCGCGATTCTCCGCGATGCGTACCAGACCCAGGTCGAGGCGATGATCGCCGGCGGCATCCACGGGGTGATGATCGAGACCGCGCAGGACTTGCTGCAGGCGAAGGCCGCCGTGATCGGGGCCAAGCGGGCAATGACGGCGACAGGCGCCGACCTCCCGCTCCTGGTCAACGTCACCGTCGAGACCACCGGCACCATGCTGCTGGGCAGCGAGATCGGCGCTGCGCTCACGGCGCTCGAGCCGCTCGGCGTCGACTTCCTCGGGCTCAACTGCGCCACCGGACCGGCGGAGATGAGCGAGCACCTGCGTCACCTCGCTCGACATGCCCGATCGGGCCTGGCCTGCATGCCGAACGCGGGCCTGCCCCAGCTCACCGCCGACGGTGCCCACTACCCCCTGACGCCACGCCAGCTCGCCGACGCGCACGACCTGTTCACCGCCGAGTACGGCCTGGCGCTGGTGGGCGGCTGCTGCGGGACGACACCCGAACATTTGCGCCAGGTGGTCGAGCGGGTCGGCGGCCGCGAGGTCGCACCGCGCAAGGTGCGTTCGGAGGCCGGCGTCAGCAGCCTCTATCAGCACGTCCCGTTCCGGCAGGACACGTCGTACCTGTCAATCGGAGAGCGCACGAACGCCAACGGCTCGAAGGCGTTCCGCGAGGCGATGCTCGACGAGCGCTACGACGACTGCGTCGAGATCGCGCGCTCGCAGACCCGTGACGGCTCACACCTTCTCGACGTCTGCGTCGACTACGTCGGTCGCAAGGGCGTCGACGACATGCGTGCGATCGCCAGCCGGTTTGCGACGGCCAGCACGCTCCCGCTCGTGCTCGACTCCACCGAGCCGGGGGTCATCGAGGCCGGTTTGGAGTGCCTGGGCGGGCGTAGCGTCATCAACTCGGTCAACTACGAGGACGGCGACGGCCCGGACTCCCGGTTCGCGCGAATGACGCGGCTCGCAGTGGAGCACGGGTCAGCGCTGATCGCACTGACCATCGACGAACAGGGTCAGGCTCGTACCGCCGAGAACAAGGTCGCGATCGCCGAGCGGCTGATCGACGACCTCACCGGTGCCTGGGGCGTGCGCGAGTCGGACATCGTCATCGATTGTCTGACCTTCACCATCGCCACTGGTCAGGAGGAGTCCCGCAAGGATGGGGCGGCCACGATCGACGCCATCCGCGAGCTCAAGCGCCGGCACCCGGAGGTCCAGACAACGCTCGGGCTGTCCAACATCTCCTTCGGACTCAACCCTGCGGCCAGGACGGTGCTCAACTCGGCGTTCCTGCACGAGTGCGTGAAAGCCGGGCTCGACTCGGCGATCGTGCACGCGGCGCGGATCCTGCCGATCTCACGGATACCCGAGGAGCAGTACCAGGTGGCGCTCGACCTGGTCTACGACCGTCGCCGGCCGGCCACCGGCAGCGAACCGGCCTATGACCCGCTCGTCCGGTTCCTCGATCTGTTCGAAGGCGTCGACGCATCCGCCGCGGCGCAGAGCAGGGCCGCGGAACTTGCCGGCCTGCCGCTGTTCGAGCGGCTGCAGCGGCGCATCGTGGACGGCGAGCGCAACGGCCTCACCGATGACCTCGATGAGGCACTGCAACGGCGTCCCGCCTTGGACATCGTCAACGACACGCTGCTGGCGGGGATGCGGACGGTCGGCGAGCTGTTCGGGTCCGGGCAGATGCAACTGCCGTTCGTGCTGCAGAGCGCCGAGGTCATGAAGGCCGCGGTTGCGCACCTGGAACCGCACATGGACCGGGTCGAGGGTGACGAGAGCGGCAAGGGCACGATCGTGCTGGCCACCGTCAAGGGCGACGTCCACGACATCGGCAAGAACCTCGTCGACATCATCTTGTCCAACAACGGCTACACCGTGGTCAACCTCGGCATCAAGCAGCCGATCAGCACGATCATCGACGCGGCCCAGGAGAACGCGGCCGATGTGATCGGCATGTCCGGCCTGCTGGTCAAGAGCACCGTCGTGATGAAGGAGAACCTCGAGGAGATGAACCAGCGCGGCGTCGCGGCTCGCTGGCCGGTCCTGCTCGGCGGTGCGGCACTGACCAGGGCGTACGTCGAGGACGACCTCGCGGCGCTCTACGCCGGCGAGGTGCGCTACGCCCGCGACGCGTTCGAAGGGCTGCGGCTGATGGACGCCGTCGTATCGGCGAAGCACGACCCGAAGACCTCCCTGGCTGAGGCCCTGCCGGCGCTGCGCAAGCGGCGGGTTTCGCGGGTGTCGAACGCCGCCGAGCTGGCCGAGGCCCCCGACGTCCGGTCCGACGTGGCGGTCGACAACCGGGTGCCCGATCCGCCGTTCTGGGGCAGCCGAGTCGTGCGCGGCCTCCACCTGGCCGACTACGCGGCCTACCTCGACGAGCGCGCCACCTTCATGGGTCAGTGGGGTCTGCGGGGGTCGCGCAACGGCCCGAGCTACGAGGAGCTGGTGGAGACCGACGGACGGCCGCGGCTGCGGATGTGGCTCGACCGCCTGCACACCGACGGCATTCTCGAGGCGGCGGTCGTCTACGGGTACTGGCCGGCGGTTTCGGAGGGCAACGACCTCGTGGTCCTGGATGCCGAGGACCACGAGAAGGAGATCGCCCGGTTCACCTTCCCGCGCCAGCGCCGGGACCGCCGGCTCTGCCTGGCCGACTTCTTCCGTCCACGCGAGTCGGGCGAGCTCGACGTGGTGGCCTTCCACCTGGTCACGGTCGGCTCGAGGGTGGCGGAGGCGACGGCGAAACTGTTCGCCGAGAACGCCTACCGCGACTACCTCGAGTTGCACGGCCTGTCGGTGCAGCTCACCGAGGCGCTGGCCGAGTTCTGGCACGCACGCGTGCGGGGCGAGCTCGGCTTCGGTGCGGAGGACTCCGACGATCTCGACGCGATCCTCGGGCAGAGCTACCGCGGTTCGCGCTATTCGTTCGGTTACCCGGCCTGCCCGGACCTGTCCGACCGGGCGACGCTGGTGCGGCTGCTCGAGCCGGAGCGCATCGGGGTGACCCTGTCCGAGGAGCTCCAGTTGCACCCCGAACAGTCGACCGACGCGCTCGTCGTCCACCATCCGGAGGCCAAGTACTTCAACGCGCGGTAGTCCTGCGCGGGTCGGGGTGTCAGGACTGATGGGATAATTGGCGAATGCCCCCTACGCTTCCAGCCGCTGTCCTCTGGGACATGGACGGCACGCTGGTCGACACCGAGCCGGAGTGGATCGCCTGCGAGCGCGAGCTGGTCGAATCCCACGGCGGGATGTGGACCACCGAGGACAGTCTCGCCCTGGTCGGCCTCGACCTGCTCACGGCGGCCGCCTATATCCGCGAGCGGAGCGGGCTACCGATGACTGCGGAGCAGATCGTCGACTGGATGGTCGACTGGATGGTCGACCGCGTCGTCAGGAAGGTCACCTGGCAGCCAGGTGCGCGCGAACTTCTGCGCCTGCTCAACGCGGCCGGAGTCCCGTGCGCGCTGGTGACGATGTCGTACCGCCGGCTGGCGGAGGCTGTCGTCCGCGGACTGCCGGCGGGCACCTTCGATGCCGTGGTCACCGGTGACGAGGTCGAGCACGGTAAGCCGCACCCCGAGCCATACCTGAGGGCCGCCGCCCTGCTCGGTGTCGAGCCGTGGGCCTGTGTGGTTCTGGAGGACTCGTCGACCGGCGCAGCGGCCGGTCTGGCGGCGGGTTGCCGGGTGCTCGCAGTGCCCCATGTCGTCGACATCGATCCCGCACTCGACGTCACGGTTCTCCCGTCGCTCGCAGGGCTGCGGCCGGCCGATCTCGCGGCGGCGGTTCGTCGCGACGAGCGTCCGCCGGCCACTTCGACGTTGGACGGGTTCGGCAGAGGGAAGTTCCGTCAGATGACGGGTGCCACGCGGCAGGCCCGCCAATAGCCTCGCCGGAGGACTGGTTGTGGTCCACCTTGGACGGGTGGGCTGCGGCGTCGCTTCTCGCCGCGTGAGGTGAAACCGATGAGACGAAAGATTGCCGCACTCGCCGCCGCCGGACTGCTAGGCGGCCTCCTCGCGGCTGTGCCCACCTCGTTGAGTGCGACGGCGCAGGAGGAACCACCGCTGCCGCTGCCCGATCCCGTCGTCCACGAGATCCAGATCACGGGTCCGGCCTCCGAACGGATGAACCTGATCATCCTCGGCGACGGCTACCAATGGGACCAGCAGAGCATTTTCCTCGAGGACGTGGACCGCAACCTGGCGGTCATGTGGGCGACGGAACCCTACAAGAGTTACCGCAACTATATGAACGTGTATGCGGTCGAGATCGCCTCGATCGACTACGGCGTCCGACGTGACCCGGACGGCCGGGTACGGCACCCGGACGGCACGATCCGGGATACCGGCGAGCGAGAGGGACCGATCGACACCAAGAACACCGCCCTGCGCCTGTGGTACTCCGACGGTCTTGTCAATCCGCTGGCCCGCGGCACTACATACGGTCCCGCGCCCGTGAACTGTGAGACCTACGCGGCCTATTACCCGCCGGGCGTCAACCCCTGCGAGACCGGAAATCAGGCGCACAACCGGATCATCGACACCTACGTGGTGCCGGTAATTGGCATCCCGCGCGGGCAGAACGTCCAGAGCCTTGCCGTCTTCAACACCTTCACCTACGGCGGCATCGGCGGCAGCAACGCCACCGCCTCCGGTGGGAGCCCTCAGGGGCCGCTGATCTCGCTGCACGAGCTGGGTCACTCCCACGGCGCGATGGCCGACGAGTACCCCTACTCGTCCCGCGACGTGGTCCGCCCCTGCTATACCGGCGGGGAGCCAGGCAGCTTCCACCACACCATCCGCACCGATACCCAGTCGATGATCGACGACCAGTTCAAGTGGTGGCGGTGGATCGGCGAGGAGAGCCTGTCTGGCGGCACGATCGGTCTGCACGAAGGCGGCAACACCTTCCCGTGCGGCATCCGTCGGCCGAGCGAGCACTCGATCATGCGGTGGATCGGCTTCGACTGGGACCAGGTCGGCCGTGAGCACATGGTCGCCCGGATCACCGGCCAAAGGAATGTCGGTCAGATGACGCTGAGCCACACGCCGGAGGGCACGGTGCCACGGGACACCGTGCTCTGGGTCGAGACCCAGCATCCGAAGTCGCACCAGCTGGACGTGACCTGGCGGGTCGGGGGCCCGGAGGGCACGGTGCTCGACACCGACAACAGCCGCAACCTCGACCTTGGTCTGCTCGACCTGGAGCCAGGCACGGTCGTGCACGTCGAGGCGCGCGATCCGGTCGGCCCCGACGGCATCGACTGGGTTCGCAACCCGTCGACGGGCAACAGCGCGACCAACTCGGGCTACAACGGCCCACGGTTCGTCCAGACCCGGCAGTGGACTGTCGGCGATACGACGGTGGAGCCGTCGCTGCCAGCCGCCGAGATCACGCTCTCGTCGCTCACCAGTCAGCCGGTCAGCGGCGACGAGGTGGTCTACGTCGAGACCAACCACCCCGCTGACCGGGTGCTCGACGTGGCGTGGCGGTTGGACGGCGAGGTCGTCCCGAACCCGCACAACAGCCGGAACCTCGACCTCGAGGCGCTGGACCTGGAGTCGGGGACGTACGAGCTGACCGGGACCGTGACCGACCCAGCCGACCCCGGCGGGGTGTCCGACACGGTCGAGTGGACGGTTGACAACGTGCTGCCGACGGCACCGCGCACCCTGTCCGAGCCGTTGACCACGCTCGATGACGACCTGGAGCACCAGGTGTACTTCGGCGGGTGGGACATGCTCCTGGAGCCCCAGGACGACCAGACCGGATACGACGAGGAGCGCTTTGTGGTCGGCCAGCTCCGGCTGAACGAGGACGGCTGGTTCAACTACTTCGGGTTCCCGGAGGAGCAGGACGCGCCGTTCAAGTTCCGGCACTCGGGCACGAACGTGAAGGCGCTCACCTACGGCAACCTGGGCACAGGCGGGCTGTCGAGGGCGACGTTCGAGCAGACGTTGCCCGACGACCACCCGAGCGGGGGCTTCATCCCGGGCTTCGGCACGCATGTCGTCGAGCACCGGGCCATCGACCCGGCCGGAAACATAGGCGAGGCCGGCGAGTACAGGGCAACCGTGCTGCCTGGGGAGTCGCCGGACTGCACGTCCACCGTGACAGGCCGCCGTAGCGGCACGCTGGTCGTGTCACAGGGCGTGACCTGTCTCGAGGGTGCACGCATCAACGGTGGCGTCACGGTCCAAGCCGGTGCCTCGCTGGTGGCCACGAACAGCTCGATCAGCGGTGAACTGACCGCGACGGGCGCCGTCACTGTGCAGCTGTTCGGCACGACTGTGAAGGGGTCGACCCTGATCTCGGGGACGACTGCCGATGTGACCACTGCCGGGAACACGTTCACGGGCGAGGTCACCCTGTCCGACAACACCCAGGTGTCGGACAACGAGCGCTTCAGCCGGTTGGCAGGCGAGTACGGGCCGATCCTGGCCGGCAACCGGGTCTTCGGCTCGGTGTCGTGCACGGGCAACAGCTCCGACCCGAGCGACTTCGGAGCTGAGAACACGGTCAGCGGCGCCAAGTCCGGACAGTGCGCCGGCCTCTGACCTCATCGCTCGAGCACCCGCACGGGGAACGTGTGGGCGGCGGCCGTCAGGCCGCCGCCCCATTGCTGCGTCAGTTCAGGCGGCGCGCCATGTGACGATGGTTCGCATCGAACCCTCCTCTGCTGGGTGCAGAAAACACCGGTGAGTGCCACGTCGGCGGCTGTTGTCCGATATCAGATCGAACGTATTCAAAAGCCGACCAACCGTCATCGGGCAGATGCCGGAAAAGCGCGGCACATGCACCTACGTATGTCGCGCCGAATGGTTGTGAAATGGCAATGCGCCGGGCACCGGAAAAACTACGGCTCTGCTCCCGATGGTTGCAGCGTGCCGTTCACCCGCCGGGGAATGCCGGCCGGATTCTCGTCGCGTAGCTCGAGGGGCAAGACGTCACTGGGTGCGTTCTGGTAGCTGATCGGCCGCAGCCAGCGGCGGATCGAGGCTGCGCCGACCGACGTGTGGCCGCTGTTGGTGGTCGCTGGGTGCGGGCCTCCGTGGTGCATCGCCCAGGAGACCGCAACACCGGTCGGGTACCCGTCGAAGACCAGCCGGCCGGCCAGACCGCGCAGGACGTCGTGCAACCGCCCGACCGTGTCGACCTCGTCGCCCGCGGCGTGGACGGTGGCCGTGAGCTGTCCGGGGAGCCGGCCAAGGGTGGCGATGAGCTGGTCGAGATCGCCGTATTCGACCACCAGGGCGGTCGGGCCGAAGCATTCCTCGAGCAGGGCGTCGTCGAGGTCGGACGCCGCGACGGCGAACAGGACCGCCGCGCCGAGTCGGGGATGCCGCTCGCCGGACGTTCCCTCACCGAGCACGGTCAGCCGTGAGGCCGTGCGCCGTCGGGTGACCTCGATGTCGAACGCCTCCTGGATCGCAGGGGTGAGCATGACGCCGGCCGGCACCTGCCGCACGGCCTCGGCGAGAGCGGTCCGCAGCTGCTCGCCGTCGGCGCCGGACGGGAGGAACAGCAGGCCGGGTTTGGTACAGAACTGGCCGGTGCCGAGCGTCATAGAACCGACGAAGCCCTGCGCGATCTCCGCCGCCTGGCCCGATGCGGCACCGGGAGTGACGATCAGCGGGTTCAGGCTGCCCAGCTCGCCGTAGAACGGGATCGGTTCCGGACGGGTCGCAGCGAGATCCTGGAGAGCTCGGCCACCCGCGGTGGAACCGGTGAATCCGACGGCCTTGATCGCGGGATGCCGGACGAGTGCCGCGCCGGAATCGTATCCGTGGACGAGGCCCAGCGCGCCGGCCGGCAGCCAGTGTGCCGCGACGGCGTCCTGCATGGTCGACCAGCACAGCCGGCTGGTGTCCGGATGGGAGGGGTGGGCCTTGATCACCACCGGGCATCCGGCCGCGAGGGCGGACGCGGTGTCGCCGCCGGGCACACTGAACGCGAGCGGGAAGTTGCTCGCGCCGAACACCCCGACCGGGCCGAGTGGCACGAGCATCCGCCGCAGGTCGGGCCGCTGCCCCATCGGCGTCGCGGCGGGCAGGTCGATGGTCGCCTCCAGGTAGGACCCCTCCCGGAGGATCTCGCCGAACAGCCGCAGTTGGTAGCACGTGCGGGTCAGCTCCTGGGACAGCCGGCTGGCACCAAGACCCGTCTCGCTGTCGGCGGTGGCGACGATCGCGCTACGAGCGCCTTCCAACGCATCCGCGAGGCTGTCGAGCAGCGTGGCCCGACGTACGCGACCCAGCCCATCGAGGGCGGGTGCGGCCGCACCGGCGGCGCGAACGATCTTGTCGACCTCTGCGGTCACGAGTGGGAGCCCGCGAGGCGCTTGTCCTTCAGGGATCTCCCCGTGACGAGGGTGAGGCGGCGGTCGGTAGCACGTGCGGTCCGTCGTGGCCGGTCCTCGGCCTGCCGGGCAGCGGAGAACGGCTGCGCAGGCTGCTGGCCGGCGGGAGGTCTCGGAGCGTACTGGCCCGTCAGGCGGGCGACCTTGAGCGCGAGGTGGAGCGCGAGCCGCTCCATGCCGTTCTTCAGGTCGGTATCGGCGAGCTGCTCCACACGCTGGAGCCGGTAGTAGAGCGAGGTGCGATGCAGCTTGAGGCGCTCGGCGGTGACCTGGGCGTTGCCGGCCACGTCGAGATATGTCTCCAGCGTCTCGATCAGGGGTAGGGCTTCCGGGGTGTCGAGCAGCCGGCGAAGGCCGGCGTGGACCACCGGGGGCTGCTCTCCCATTGACGCGAGCTTGACGACGATCTGGTCCACCCCGAGCCGGGCCCAGTAGACCAGGTCGTCCATGCCCGACAGAGCTGTCGCCGCGTCGACGGCCATGCGGGCCTCTCGGTAGGACTCGAGAGCGTCGTCGAAGCGGGCACGATGGCCACCCACACCTACGACGAGAGACGCTCCGGCGGCGGATGCGGCGAGTTGGATCCGGGCCGACTCGCGAACGGCCTCCACCCTGGCGGTGAGGTCGGCGTCATCATCGCTGGCGGAAGCGAAGATCAGGACGCAGTGATCCCGTCGGACCAGGTGCAGAGCCTCGCCGCGCCGGAGTAGGCGAAGGGACTCTGCGAGCGCCTGGTTGAGACAGTCCTCGACGTCGACCGGACCCACCTGTTGCTCCGACACGACCTGGAGGATCACGGCGACCATGCCGTCGGGCGCGCAGATGTCACCGTCGTCCACGAGGCCGCGCGCGGCGTCTGCGGCCATGGGGGAGTCGGTGAGGAGTATCTGCAGCGCGTCTGTCACGCGTGTCGTCGAGAAGAGGCTCGCGATGCTCTCGCGGTGCAGCCGGACCGCCACCTCGGACGCCTCGGCGACGCATACGTCGATTTCGTCGGCGCCCATGGACTCGTCCGCGTCGACGAACCAGAGGTGGCCCAGCAGCATGTCCTTGTGGAGGACGGGGATGCAGACGCGCGGAAGCATGTTGAGCTCGGGGTTGCCGGGCACGCGAACCGGTCGGCGTGCCTGGTGTACTCCGAACGCCGTGAGCCATCTGCTGACCTCGGGGGAGGCGTGCCGGCGCAGGATCGAGGATTCGCGAACGTCGTCGACGGGCTGGTCGTGCGAGCTGTAAGCGATCAGTCGGAGCAGACGATCCTCGAGGATCGCCGGGCGGCCCAGGCGATCGGCCAGTTGTTCGACCATGTGCTGCAAGGTGAGTTCCACGTCGCCTCCACCTGGAATAGCGAGATCTCGGCCGTTGCAGTCTCCGGAGCAGTATGACATGTCACATGCCGCGTGCCGTGAAATGATCTTGCCCAACCCATGGGGTCAGCCGGCGGCGCCGGCCCACTCGCGGCGCACGTGCCCGACGTGGGCGCGCACCAGGTGCTTGAGAGCCGTGGCGTCGCCGGTCGCGAGGTGCTCGCACATCGCCAGGTGCTCGCTCGCCGTCGAGGTGAGAATCCCCCTCTCGACCAGGCCTGACAGGCCGTAGAGCCGGGTCCGAGCGCGGAGGTCCTTCACGATCGCGACCAGCCGCGCGTTGCCACTGAGCATGAGCAGGCGGGCGTGGAACTCGTGGTCGGCCTCGATGTAGCTGATCAGATCGCCGCCCGCGGCGGCGTCGACGATGGCCTCGGCAAGGGGTCTCAGGCCGGCCGCGTCGGCCGGTGTTGCCTTGCGGGCGGCCGTGGCGGCGGCTGGCGGTTCGAGCATGAGGCGGATCTCGGTGAGCTGGTCGAGTTCGGCGTCGGAGATGCTGGTGACCTGGAAGCCCTTGTTGGGCACCACCTCGACAAGGCCTTGCTTCGCCAGGTCGAGCATGGCTTCGCGGACCGGTGTTGCGGACACCCCGAACTGGGCGGCGAGGGTCGGTGCGGAATAGAGCTCGCCCGGCTTCATCTCACCGGACACGACGGCGGCACGCAGTGCGTCGGCCACCTGCTCGCGCAGGCTGGTGCGCTGGGCGAACGAGGGCAGCGTCATCGAGATCGCCTCCGTCATGCCCTCACCTCCCTGGTTGCTGCGATCCTAAGCCGCGGCAGGTGCGCGTCGCCGGTCAGAGCTCGAACCCTTCGGGGAACGGATCCGTGGGGTCGAGGAGGTACTGGGCCGTGCCGGTGACCCAGGCTCGGCCGGTGACTGTCGGCACGACAGCGGGGCGGTCGCCGACGGTGGTCTCCTCCACCAGCCGTCCCACGAAGCGGGTACCGATGAACGACTCGTTGACGAAGTCCGCGTGCATGCCCAACTCGCCGCGAGCGTACAGCTGAGCCATCCGGGCCGAGGTGCCCGTGCCGCACGGCGAGCGGTCGAACCAGCCCGGATGGATGGCCATGGCATGCCGGGAGTGCCTCGCATCTGAGCCCGGTGCGACGAACTGCACGTGGTGGCACACGTCGATGCCCGGGTTCTCCGGGTGCACGGGGCGGTGCTGGTCGTTGATCGCATCCATGATCGCGAGCCCGGCGTCCAGGATGCGTTGCTTCTCGGCCCGGTCGAACGCGATGCCGACCTGTTCGAGCCCGAGGATGGCGTAGAAGTTGCCGCCGTACGCGAGGTCGTAGCGGATCCGGCCATGGCCTGGCACGTCGACCGTGGCGTCGAGGTCATAGCTGAAGGACGCGACGTTGCGGATCGTCACGGCGTCGGCCGCACCGTCGCGGACGGCGACGTCGGCAACGACCAGCCCGGCCGGGGTGTCGAGCCGGATCGTGGTGACCGGCTCGGTGACCGCCACCATGCCGGTCTCGACGAGCACGGTGGCGACGCCGATCGTGCCGTGGCCGCACATCGGCAGGCAGCCGGACACCTCGATGAACAGCACGCCGAAGTCGGCATCGGGCCGGGTCGGCGGCTGGAGGATGGCTCCGCTCATTGCCGAGTGCCCCCGCGGCTCGTTCATGAGCAGCCGCCGTAGCCCGTCAGCGTGCTCGACGAACCACTGGCGGCGTTGGAACATCGTCTCACCGGGCACCGTGGGGACGCCGCCAGTGATCACGCGGGTCGGCATCCCCTCGGTGTGGGAGTCGACGGCATGGAACACGCGCGTGGATCGCATCGTCGCTCGTCCTCAGGTGAGCCCGGCCGCGAGCGACTTCTCGGTCAGCCTGCGCACGATCATTTCCTGCTCGGGCAGCAAGGGTTGCCGCGGCGGTCGGCAGGGACCGCCGTACCGGCCGACCACGTCCATCGAGAGCTTGACCGCCTGGACGAACTCGGTGCGATAGTCCCACCGCAGCAGCGCATGCATCTCACGGTAGAGGGGGAGCGCGGTGTCGAGATCGCGGGCCAGGGTCGCCTCGTAGAGCTCCACGCATGCCCTCGGGAACGCGTTGGGGAATCCCGAGATCCATCCCTTCGCCCCCGCCAGCCCGACCTCGACCACGGAGTCGTCGGTGCCGATGAGGACATCGAGGCCGGGAGCGAGTTCGGCGATCTCGTAGCTCCGCCGCGCGTCGCCGGTGAAGTCCTTGACACCGACGATGAGACCCTCCTGATAGAGCTCGGCGAGGAGTTCCGGGCGCAGGTCGATCTTCGTGTCGATCGGGTTGTTGTACGCCGACACCGGGAGTCCGGCCTTGGCGATCTCGCGGTAGTGCTCCATCACGGAGCGGTCGTCGCCGCCGTAGGCGTTGGGAGGCAGGGCCATGACGACCTGTGCGCCGGCCTCGGCCGCTTGCTCTGCCCACGCGCGCGCCGCCCGCGCACCGTACGCACCGACGCCCGGCATGACCGTGAGTCCCGCGGGCGCCGCGTCGACAGCAGTCCGGACGACGGCGGCCCGCTCCTCGTCGGTGAGCACCTGGTACTCGCCGAGTGATCCGTTGGGGCACACCCCGTCGCAACCGTTCTCGGCGAGCCAGCGCACATGTTCCGCATAACGATCGAGATCGACCGTGAGGTCCGCTCGGAATGGCAGCGCCGTGGCGACGAGAACGCCGTGCCATGGAAGCGCGCGATCAATCATCGAGTTACTCCTTTCTGTGCAATGTAATATTGCACAGAAAGCGGGTTCTATTCAAGGAACGGTCGAGACGATCGCGACCGCACATCCGGGATCACGGATGGCTCCCCCGCACGGTTCAGGAACGCTGCGTCGTCCAGCCTCGACTCGGCTGGACCACGGTCGCAGCCGCCGGACCCGATCAGCGATCGGTTTCGTCCGCCAGCACGCCGAGGGGGATGGGCACGGCGACCGAGCGCTCGGCCATGTCACCAGGATCGGCGGGGCGGCCGGTCTCGAGGCTCGTCAGGCACCCGGTGGCGTACGCACACATCCGGCCCTGGCACCAGCCCATACCGGCCCGGCTGAGTAGCTTGACCGACCGCGCGTCGGTGGCGCCGAGGTGGTGAACGGCATCGGTGATTCGGACGACGGGCACCTCCTCGCACCGGCAGACGACCGTGGCCGGGTCCAGCCAGGTGCGCCAGCCGTCGCGCACCGGGTGGGCGCGGTGCAACGCTGTCGCGAACGCGCGGTGCGCACGGCGGCGGCGCCGTAACCGATCCGGCCAGTCGACCCTGCGTCCGAGCCAGGCCGCAGCCGCCCGTCCAGCGATCTCACCCTCGGTCACCGCGAGCGCCGCGCCGCCGACACCGCATACCTCGCCGGCCAGGAACACGCCCGGGACGCTGCTGGCCTGGCGCTCGTCCACGACCGCGACGAGCGAACCATCGATGTCGGTTCGGGTAGCGCAGCCGAGACTCAGCGGCAGCTCGAGCTGGGGGACGAAGCCCCATCCGACCGCGACGGCATCGCAGGCGATCGTGCGTGCCGTGCCGGAAACGACGTGCCACCCCGGATCGAGCCTGGCGACCGTCACTGCGCGGACGCTGTCCTCCCCGTGTGCGGCGACGATCGCTTGGCGGACGTGGAAGCCGACCCGGTGCCGGGCCAACGCAGCGGCGTAGCCGGCGCCCTCGGCGAGCTTGCCGGCGGTCCTCGCGACGGTCGGCAGATGCCGCACCCAGCCGGTCGGGCTGTTCGCCTCGAAGACACCGGCCACGTCCACCCCCCGGGTCGCCAGCCCGGCGGAGACCGAGAGCAGGAACGGGCCGGTACCCCCGACCGCGATCCGGCGACCCGCCCTGACCTGGTGGCCCTTGAGCAACGCCTGGGCCCCCCCGGCGGTGAGGACGCCGGGCAGGTCCCAGCCCGGGAAGGGGAGCTGGCGGTCGTAGGCGCCGGGAGCCAGGACGACGGCGGAACCCACCACCACCACTGGGCGACCATCGCAGATGGCGTGCAGCTCGAGCACCCCGGGGCCGCGGGCAGCATTCCACACCTGGTGGTCCGCGAGGTGGTCTGCGCCCGTCCGCGCCACGGCCGCGAGCTCGCGGAACGTCTTCAGGTCGTGGTGCAGGTCGGCCACCGCGTCGAGATCGCCGAGAGGGTGACGCCAGTACTGGCCACCCGGTTGGCGCGCTGCGTCGAGCATGGCCACAGAGCATCCGGCCCGCACGGCGGCCGCGGCCGCGGCCAGCCCGGCGGGTCCGGCGCCGACGACGACGACGTCATACCGCGAGGTCGGCACGGCCGGTTCCTTGCTGGCTGCGGACCTTGAGGTGAGCTTCCGCGGGCACCAGGCAGGCGCGACGATTCGGCCGGCCATCCACAGTGACGAGGCAGTCGAAGCAGACTCCAATTCCGCAGAAGATGCCGCGGGGCCGGTGCTCACTGCGAGTGGTGTGCCACGACCGTACGCCGGCCGCGAGCAGAGCCGCACCGACGCTCTGTCCGTCGGTGAACGGCAGGTCGTGTCCGTTGAAGTCGAAGGTCTCGTTCATGCGAAACGCTCCGGTCGGAAGGGAGTGAGGTCGAGGTCGGGTCGAGTGCCGGTGAGTACCTGAACGAGCAGGTGGCCGGTGGCAGCCGCCAGGCCCACTCCTGCGCCCTCGTGGCCGCAGGCGTGTACAAAGCCGGGCGCGCGTGGATCCGGGCCGATGATCGGCAGATGGTCGGGCGAGTAGGGGCGGAACCCGCGATACGCCCGGATGACCGCCACGTCCGCGAGAACAGGGAACAACCGGATCGCCTGCGCCGCGAGCTTCCGCAGAACCGGCACCGACACCGTGCGGTCGAAGCCCACCCGTTCCCGACTCGATCCGATCAGCACCGGGCCGGCTGCGGTGCCCTCGACCACGGGCGAGGTCTGGAGGTGCCGGTCATCGCTGGCCACGTCGGACATGTATTCCGCCGCATAGACCTTGTGCCGCACGACCCGGGGAAGCGGCTCGGTCACCAGGATGAACCCGCGGCGGGGGAGGACCGGAAGGTCAACCTCCGCGAGCGCTGCGACCGTACCTCCCCAGGTGCCGGCGGCATTGATCACGGCGACGGCTGGATGGCGGCGCGCTGCGGTGCGGACACCGACGACCCGGTCGCCATCGCGGAGCAGCCCGGTCACCTGGACGCCGGGAAGTACCTGGACACCCTGGGCGCGGGCGTCGGCGAGCAGTCGGGCGGCGGCCAGCATCGGCTGCACCTGGGCGTCCTCGGGGTAGAACATGCCGCCGCGGAGGTCGTGCGCGAGATGCGGCTCGTACTCGCCCAGCGCGGCCGCCGAGAGTGTGACCGCCTCGACCCCCGTCGCGCGCTGACCGGCACTGGTCCGATGGAGGTCGGCCAGACCCGTCTCGGTGCCGGCGACGACGACGCCGCCCTTGGGTTCGTACTCGAAGCCGCCGACCTCGACGGCGATCTGGCGCCACAGCCGGCCGGAGAGCCGGGCCAGATCGAGTTCGGGTCCGGGTGGCTTGTCGGAGACGAGGAGGTTGCCCTCACCGGCGCCGGTCGTCCCCCCTGCGACCGCGCCCCGATCGACGACCGTCACCCGCAGGCCGGCCCGCGCCGCATGCCAGGCGCACGACGCGCCCACGACACCGGCGCCGATCACGACGACGTCTGCCGCAAACGACGTCGGTACCGGCACGCAGCGTAATATGTCACATTCCGATAACGGGGAACGATATGCGGCGACCTCGCTGGGCAACACCGAACGCGTCGCTTTGCGGTCGCGACACCGACATGCGCCTGAGCGTCGGTGGTCCCAGGCCGTCAAGTGTCGAATCGGAGCGTGCGCCGCATCCTAACCGTTGCCAAATCGGGATGCGCCCATGACGTAGGAGTGACCCGATCGGCGACCTGGCCGATTACTGTCACAGCACCCGGCCGGGGTGCGCCCGGCCGGCACTCGACTGTGAGGTGGGAGATGCGAACCACGAGCCTGACCCGCAGGTTCGCCGTGATCTCGTCCGCCATCGTGGTGAGCCTCGTGCTCGCGGCGTGCGGTGGCGACGACGACGGTGACGGCGACGGCGACGGCGCCGAAGGCACAGCGGGCGGTTCGCTCGTCTTCGGTGCGTCGGCGGACCCGATCATCCTTGACGGCGCGCTGTTCAGCGACGGTGAGTCGGCCCGGCCGGCCTACCAGGTCTTCGAGGGCCTGGTCGGCACCGAGGAGGGCGGCACCGAGATCGTGCCGGTTCTCGCCGAGTCCTGGGAGGCTAGCGACGACGGCCTGGACTGGACGTTCCACCTCCGCGACGGCGTGACCTTCCACGACGACACCGAATTCAACGCCGACGCCGTCTGCTTCAACTTCGACCGGTGGTACAACTTCGAGGGCGTCATGCAGAGCCCGGCGGTCTCGTACTACTGGAACACCGTCTTCGGCGGCTTCGCCGACGGTGCGGCCGAAAGCTTGTACGCCGGCTGTGAGGCCACCGACGAGTTGACAGCAGTCATCTCGCTGACCAGGCCGTCCTCGGCGTTCCTGGCCGCGATGCAGATGCCGTCGTTCCGGATCGCCAGCCCGACTGCGCTCGAGGAGGGCAACGCCGACGCTGTCAGCGGTACCGAGGAGGCACCGGCGTTCGAGGGCACGTTCGGCTACGAGAACCCGGCCGGCACGGGGCCGTTCAAGTTCGACTCCTGGGAGCGTGGCAGCCAGTTGACGTTGGTCCGCTACGACGACTACTGGGGCGAGCCGGCACAGCTCGACGAGCTGATCTTCACCGTGATCCCGGACGGCCCGGCACGCCGTCAGGCGCTCGAAGCCGGCGACATCGACGGCTACGACCTGGTCGACCCGGCGGACGTCGACGCCCTGGAGAGCGCGGGCTTCCAGATCATGCGCCGGCCGGCGTTCAACGTCGGATACGTCGGGTTCCAGCAGAACGCCGCGCCGTTCGAGAACATCAACATCCGCAAGGCGATCGCCCATGCCATCAACAAGGAGAACCTGATCCAGACCAACTACCCCGAGGGCACCGAGATCGCGACCCAGTTCATGCCGCCGGAGCTGTTCGGGTGGGCCGACGACGTCACGGTCTACGACTACGACCCGGAGGAGGCCCAGCGGCTGATCGCCGAGTCCGGCGTGACGGACCTGACGCTGCAGTTCTGGTACCCGACCGACGTGTCCCGGCCGTACATGCCG
>DATHII010000111.1:0-17346 GCA_035316885.1 Jiangellaceae bacterium
CGCCGGCGTTCAGTTCGCCCGGACCGAGGGCATCGTCCCAGCGCCCGAACCGACCCACGCGGTCGCGGCGTGCATCGAGGAGGCGAAGCGGTGCGCCGAGACCGGCGAGGAGAAGGTGATCCTCACCGCGCTGTGTGGTCACGGCCACTTCGACATGGGCGCCTACGACCGCTACTTCGCCGGCGAGCTGACCGATTACGAGTTCCCGGCCGAAGCGGTCGAGCGGGCGCTGACTCGCCTGCCCGACGTCGAACTCTGATTAGGCCGGCCGCCGGTACGATCCCGGTCAGGCGGGTTGCTCGAGGACGGCGACCGTCCGGGCGGGAACCGTTACCGAACCCGGCCCGACAGTCGTCTGCTTGACGACCTCGTCGGCACCCGCGGCCTGGATCTCGTGCAGCCGCAGGGAGCCGGCACCGCCCACGTCGACGGCCTGCGACTCCGGTGTGGCGTTGAACACCACCACGATCCGCTCCCGGTCGGGGTCGAGGTCCGCGCCGTCGGTGTCGTCGACGACCATCAGGACGACGCCGGGCGTCTGAGCCGGCCCGCCCTGGGGGAACGCGACGCGGTCCTGTACGAGGTCGGCCGAGCCGAGCCGGAACAGCGGGGAGGAGAAGCGCAGTCGGAGCAGGTCCAGCGCGCCGGCGTGGGCGGACTCGATGTCCGCCGCACCGGGCTTCAGCGCCGTGTTGGCGAGCAGCGACTCCATGAAGTCCCACTTCGCCTCGTTGTCGGCGCGCGGCGGCAGGCCGGAGCCGAAGGTGCTCTCCTGGTGGGTCCAGTCGACCCGGTTGAACCAGTCGCCGGAGTTGTACGAGTTCCGGTCCAGGGACTTCGACCGCAGCAGGTCGGCCCCGGCGTGCCAGAACGACGGACCCTGTGCGAGCGCGGTCGTCGACAGCGCCAGCGTGTTCATCCGGACCCGGTCGGCCATCGAGGTTGGCACCGGCAGCTTGTACGTGAGTGCGTCGAAGATCGTCTCGTTGTCGTGTGCGTCGACGTAGGTGATCACCTCACTCGGATCGGCCGCATAGCCGGCGGGTGAGCCGTTGTAGTCGACATCCGCGCCGGTGACCGTCGCTCCCGTGCGGTCGACGAACGTGTAGTCGCGCAGGTTGCCCGCCAACCCCACCTTGATCTGGTCGTGGTAGAGCAGGAGGCGGTTGCGTTGGTCGGCGGTCGATCCGTTGGCCGGCGAGTCGTTCGGCGCGGTGTAAAGGCCCGACGCGAAGCCCTGGATGCGGGGGTCGGCGTCGAACGGGCCGCCCCCGCGGACGGCGTCGCGCAGCCGGTCGCTGAAGGTCCCGATCCCGGCGCCGAACAACTCCAGCTGGCTGGCCTGCTGGAACCGGGCGTTGTTCGCCACCTCGCCGAAGTTCCACCCCTCGCCGTAGACGTAGATCGACGAGCCGTCCACGCCGTCGTCCGCGACAGTCAGCTCGTCGAGAGCGGCTCGAACCGCCTCCATGTTGGCCCGGCTGTGGTGCCCCATGAGGTCGAAGCGGAACCCGTCGACCTTGTAGTCCCGCGCCCAGGTAACTACCGAGTCGACCATGAGCTTTTCCATCATGGCGTGCTCGGTCGCGGTGTTGGAACAGCACGTGGAGGTCTCGACGGTGCCGGTGGACGACAACCGGTGGTAGTAGCCGGGGACGACCCGGTCGAGTACCGAACGCTCGTCCTGGCCATGCGCCGTCGTGTGGTTGTAGACGACGTCCATCACGACGCGCAGCCCGGCGCCGTTCACGGCAGCGACCATCTCCCGGAACTGGCGCGTGCGCACCGGGCCCTCAGGGTCCGTCGCATACGAGCCCTCCGGCACCGTGTAATGCCACGGGTCGTAGCCCCAGTTGAACCCGTCGGTGTCGCGGATCGGCTCGAGGCACGCCTGCTGCTCCACACCTGCCGCGTTCGCCGCGGTGAGTGCCTCCAGGTCGCACGCCGGCTCAGCCTGGTCGGCGCGGCGCTCCGGGATGGTCGCGATGTCGAAGACCGGAAGCAAATGCACAGAGTTCATCCCCGCCTCGGCCAGCTCACGCAAGTGTGACATTCCGGCGCTGTCGTCGTGGCTGAAGGCCAGGTAGGTCCCGCGCTCGGTGGCGGGGACGGACTCGTCGCCGATGGAGAAGTCCCGAAGGTGCAACTCATAGATGGTCGAGTCCTCCGGCTGTGCCAGCGCAGGCTTGGCCAGGTCGTCCCAGCCGGCGGGCCGCAGCGCAGGATCGTCGAGGTCCACGATCACGGAGCGCTGGGAGTTCGTCGTCAGGGCGAGGCTGTACGGGTCCGTGACGACGTTGCTCTCGACGACACCGGTCTCGGGAACGTACACGTCCACCTCGTAGAGGTAGCTCGCCCCCTTCCATTGCGGTCTGCCGACGACTGACCACACGCCGTCGGACCCTCGGCGCAGGTCCAGCCGGGTGTCGGTAGCCGCCCCCGGAGCCCGAAGCAGCAGGTCGACGTCCGTCGCCGTCGGCGCCCATACCGCCAGCGACGGTGTGTTGCCGCGCCAGTTCACACCGAGACTGCGGTCCATCGCGTCGGCGTAGATGTCGTCGAGCACGCCTGGTATCTGGACACCGGTCGCGTCGACGAGGCGACCCAGATCGTCGTAAGCGGCAACGGCCAACTGGCCGGTCAGCAAGTCCTCGGCAGTCTTGGCGTCCTTGCCCGAGAGTCGCAGGGCCTCGTACGAGGCCAGATGGGGGTATGCCTCTCGTATGTCGGCCGGCAGCCCGTCCGGGTCGATGGTCAGGGGTAGCGAGCTTCCACCGGTCACCGCCTCGGCGTCGACGGCGAGGCCGCCCTCCGCCGCGTGATGTAACCGGAAGCTCCAGCCTCGGGTGTCGGCCGGGAGGTTCCACGCGAGGAGGTCGCGCTCGAGCCAGTGCGCCAGCTGCCTGGTCAGGTCGGGTACGGCACCGGCCTCCTGGGTCCGGATCGTCAGTACGTGCGACGCGATGTCGTACGTGAACACGACTGCGACGCCGGCACCGGGCACCGTGAACGGGATGTTGGGACCGTCCTTGACGCCACCCGCGCCGTAGTTCTCGTCCCACGACAGCCCGTGCGCCACCTTGACCTCGTAGTTGCCCGGCGGGAGCTGTGTGGTGGTGAAGGTATACGTCCCGTCACCGTCGGGGTCTTGCAGCCAGGACCGCATGCAGTCCGGCGCCCAGTCTCCGGGGCAGCCCAACTCCGACTGGAAACTGCCCGGTGCCGTGACGATGGGGTCGAGCACGTCATTGGTGATCCAGTGCGTGCCGTGGTCGTAGTAGAACGTGACCGGCCCGCCTGGATGGTCGAAGGGGATGTCGGAACCGCCGGGGGCACCACCCGCGCCGTAGTTCTCGTCCCACGACCGGTTGATGGCCGCCTTGAAGGCGTAGCCACCCGCAGGCAGGTTGTCGACTGCGAGCTTCCAGACGTCGTCGTCGACGTCCCGCGTCATCTGGGCCTGGTCACACCAGGGAGCCCAGTCCTCCGGTGCGCCGGTGTCGGTGACACATCCAAGCTCGCTGTTGTGGCTGCCCGGCGCGGCCACCTCGGCCGGCTGCTCGACCGGGCCGCCTCCGCCGTCGCCACCGGTCGGCGGCGCAGGTACGCCGGCCACGGCCGAAGTCGCCGCGACGCCGAGGTCATTGTCGTGCTCGACCACAATGGCTCGATACTCCACCGGGGTGCCCGCGGCGATGCCGGACACGTCGTGGAAGACGCGGTACGGCGCGTTGTCGTCCGTGCCGAGGACCGTCCATTCCTCGGTACCCACGGGCCGCCAGGCGAAGGTGACCTGGTGGAAGCCGTCCCCGGGCACCGAGACCCGGATCTCGGCGCGGTCGTTCACAGCGCCGCCGGCGGTGGGTGTGCGGAAGAACGGCTCCGGCGACTCGGCGGTCCGCTTCAGCGGGGCCGCGGCTTTCCAGACGACCGTCGACAGCGGCGGCACCGTCACGCTGACCCGACCCTCCTTGTCGGTCTTGATCTGTCCGGTGCCCGCCGGCCACACGCCCTTGAACACCATGTGGGCGCTGAAGGTGGGCAGGACGACGGTCTTCGCCGTCTCGGCGTTGTTGGCGGCGACGAGGTATTCGACCTGGTCCTCGGCGTCGATCCGGCTCACCGCGAAGACCCCCGCAGCCGCGCTGGCGTAACGGTGGATCTGCGCACCGTCTGCGAGGGCCGGGTGGGCATCACGCAGCGCCGACAGCTGGGCGAGGTGCTGGTAGAGCGGGTGCGTCGGGTCGTAGTTGGCCTCGGCCGTCGTGGCGTCGGTGCCGATGAGGTCGTTGTCGTTGTACTCGGCGACCTGCGACGGGAACATGTCCTCCCGCGCGCGCTGGTCACCAACGCCCTGCGGCTCACCGAGCTCCGCGGCAAAGCCCTGCTCGTCGCCGTAGTAGACGACGGGCTGGCCGCGCGTGAGGTACATCAGCGAGTGGCCCAGCTCGTCGCGAGCGAGCAGCTCGGTGTCGGCCGCATCCGCGTTGCGGGTGCGGATGAAGCTGCCGATGCGACCCATGTCGTGGTTGCCGAGGAACGTCGGCAGCGAGTACGCGTTGGAGTCGGTGTCGGTGTAGAAGTCGTCCCGGGTGAAGAAGTCGCGCAGCTCGCTGGTCGGGTTGCCGTTGGCGAAGTTGGCGCCGTTCGCCTGGAAGCCGAAGTCGACGGCCGCCTGGAGCTCGCCCTCCGTCGTGTAGCGGGACATGAACCGCGGATCGGCATCGAAGATCTCCCCGAACATGAAGAAGTCCTCGTTGCCGATGGACGCGGCGTAGCCGGTCAGCGCCGGCGCAAACTGCTGCCAGAACTCGATATTGACGTGCTTGACGGTGTCGATGCGGAACCCGTCGACTCCGATGTCCTCCACCCACGTCTGGTAGATGTCGATCATGCCCTGGACGACGTCGGGCCGCTCCGTCCACAAGTCGTCGAGCGCCGAGAACCGACCCGATGGGAAGTCGCCGTACTCGCTGTTCTCGCCGGCGAACGAGCTGGTGCCGCGATTGTGGTACATCGTCGGGTCGTTGAGCCAGGCGGGAACCTTGACGTCTTCGTCGCCGGCAGGGATGAGCGGCGTGTACGGGAAGGAGCTCAGGTTCACCACGGGGAAGGCGGGATTCCCGTCGGCATAGTCGCGGTCGTCGAACGGGACTCCGGCCGCGGTGAGGTACGGGCTTGCCGTCTTGTCCTTGTAGGGCAGGTTGCCTTCGTCGTTGTACAGCGACTCGTCATATGCGATGACGTCGGCCGTGTGGTTGGTGATGATGTCGAAGAAGACCTTGATGCCGCGATCGTGTGCGGCGTCGACCAGCGCTTGGAGCTCGGCATTGGTGCCGAGGTGCGGGTCGATCTGCGTGAAGTCAGTGATCCAGTAGCCGTGGTAGCCGGCGCTCTCCAAGCCGGGCGCGCCCTGCACCGGCTTGTTCTTGAACGACGGCGTCAGCCATAACGCGGTGGTGCCCAAGCCCTCGATGTAGTCGAGCTGCTCCAGCAGGCCGGCGAGGTCACCGCCGTGGTAGAAGCCGGTGTGCGTCGGGTCGTAGCCGTGCACGAGGCGGTCGCCCGCGATGCCGGCCGTGTCGTTGGACGGGTCGCCGTTGGCGAAGCGGTCGGCCATCACGAAGTAGAAACGCTCGCGGGTGAGGTCCTCGCGCAGGCTGGCGCCGGCGAGCTGTCGGTCCGCATCCGAGGCCGGCGGCTGCGTCGCCGCCGGCACGACTGTCACCACGTGGCTGGCGTGGTCGTAGAGGAAGCGCAGCTCAACTTCCTCTTGGAGCACCAGCGGGATGTTCGCGCCGTTGGCGGCGCCGGCAGCGCCGTAGTTCTCGTCCCACGACCCGTTGAGCCGCACCTTGAACTCGTACGACCCGGCCGGCAGCGCGCCGACGAACTCCCAGACCTGCCCGTCGCCGGTGGCCGTCAGGTCGGTCGCCGCGCACGACTCGCTCCAGTCGGCGTCACAGTCCAGCTCGGACATCAGGCTGCCCATCAGCGTGACGCGGTCGGGCGGCTCAGTGTGGTCGGCGTTCGCAGGTACAGCGACGGCCGTGAACGACCCCACCACCCCGGCGACGAGAAGTGGAACAAGCAGACGGCGGGAAGGGCGTCTGGACATGTGTCGCTCCTCGGTCGCTGACGTCTCGTTCGTGACCCTAGTCACACTCCGAGGCCCGGCGGGAGTCCCTTCTCCTCTTGATCATGCTCATCGGGCGCGCGTGACCCGGCCTTCGTCCCAGACCGGTTCCGGCGCCTCGTACACCCGACCGTCGGCGCCGAAGACGACGTACCGGTCGAACCCGTGCGCAAACCAGCGGTCGTGCGTGACCGCAAGAACGGTCCCATCGTAGGCGGCTAGTCCCTCCTCCAGCGCCTCGGCCGAGATCAGGTCGAGGTTGTCGGTGGGCTCGTCCAGGAGCAGCAACGTGGCGCCGGACAGTTCCAGCAGCAGGATCTGGAACCTCGCCTGCTGTCCTCCCGACAGCGACTCGAACCGCTGCTCGGCGGCATAGGCCAGCTCGTAGCGGTCCAGCGCGCGGCTGGCCTGTTCGCGCGGCATGCCGTCGCGGTGGCCGTCGCCCCGGTGCAGGACCTCCAGCAGGCTCCGCCCGATCAGTTCCGGGTGCTCGTGGATCTGGGCGAACCAGCCCGGACGCACGCGGGCGCCCAGCCGGGCCGAGCCGGTGTACAGGACGGGCGGTACGGGCACGTCGTCGACCGGGCGGTGACCGGCGTCGGGATCGCTGCCGCCGCCGGCCAGAAGGCGCAGGAAGTGTGACTTGCCCGACCCGTTCGAACCGAGCACGGCAACCCGCTCGCCGTACCAGACCTCGAGGTCGAACGGGAGCATCAGCCCGGTGAGTCCCAGCCCCTCGCAGACGACGGCGCGCTTGCCCGTGCGGCCACCCTGTAGCCGCATGCGGACATCCTGCTCCCGCGGCTGCGCCTCCGGCGGGCCCGCGTCGACGAAGCGCTCCAACCGCTTCTCGGCGGCGTGGTAGCGACTGGCCATGTCGGAGTTGTACGCGGCCTTCTGCTTGTAATAGAGCACCTGCGCCTTGAGCTTCGCATGATCCTCGTCCCAGCGCCGGCGCAGTTCCTCCAGTCGGGCGAACCGCTCGCGTCGCGCCTCGTGGTACGACGCGAATCCGCCGCCGTGGATCCAGGCGGCGTTGCCAGCCGCACCCAGCTCGACGGTGATGACGCGATCAGCCGTACTGGCCAGCAGTTCGCGGTCGTGGCTGACAAACAGGACGGTCTTGGGCGTCTCGACCAGGCGCTGCTCGAGCCAGCGCTTGGCCGGCACGTCGAGGAAGTTGTCCGGCTCGTCGAGCAGGAGCACGTCGTCGGGTCCGCGGAGCAGGGCCTCGAGGACCAGCCGCTTCTGCTCGCCGCCGGAGAGGCTGGTGAGCTGTCGCCAGCGGCAGCGGTCGTAGGGCACGCCGAGCGCCGAGGTGGTGCAGACGTCCCAGAGCACCTCGGCCTCGTAGCCGCCGGCGTCGGACCACTCGGCCAGAGCGTGGGCGTACGCCATCTGGGTGGGCTCGTCGTCGCGGTCCATCATCGCGAGCTCCGCGACGTCGAGACCCGCCGCAGCAGCCCGAACTCGTGGCGGCGCGACGGAGAGCAGCAGGTCGCGCACATCCGTCGCGTCACGAGCAATCCGATGGCCGCGCTCACCAGCTCGCTCGTCCGTCGCTTGCTGGTTCGCCGTTCCGATGAACTGGCGCATGACGCCCAGCCCGCCGGTCCGGGTGACCGCTCCGCCGTGCGGATCGAGGTCACCACCGATAATGCGCAGCAGCGTCGTCTTGCCCGACCCGTTGGCTCCCACCAGAGCCGCCTTCGCGCCGTCGCCGACCCTGAACGAGACGTCGTCGAGGAGCACGCGCCCGTCCGGGAGCGTGAACGAGACGGAGTTGAGGTCGACGTGGCCCACGAGTGTCCAGTGTCGCTCGTCGATGCAGCGCGAAGCGAACGCTTTCCCGGCGATCTTGAGACATGTCTGGCGGTCCAACCACCGCACATGCATCAAGATCGGGACGTTTCTGTCTACAGATCGCTGGCGACACCTGCCGCGAACGCGGGCCCCGCCACGACCCTGTCGGGATGCGCGCGTGGGCGCACGACACCGGCTGGGCGCTGGAGGACGTCCTGCGTCGGCAGGCGGGCGTCGTGCGCCCGCATGATGTGCTGCCCTGGCTCACCATTGCCGACATCCGAAGGGAGGTCGCAGACGGACGGTGGCAACGACCACGGCAGGGCGTCTACGTCACACACAACGCGGGGCTCACCGACGAGCAGGAACGTTGGGTCTGCGTTCTGGCCGGGCCGCCGGGATCCGCGCTCGCGGGCCTCACCGCCGCCGAGCTCGACGGACTCGAGGGCTTCGCGGTGCCCGAGGTGCACCTCTCGGTGCCGGTTGGCACGCGGCGGCCTCGTCGGGACGGTTTGGTGGTTCATTACTCCAGCCACCTCCAACCGGTCGACATCCATCCGGTCAAGGAGCCGCGTCGGACACGGATCGCACGAAGCCTGGTCGATGCGGCAAGCTGGGAAGCCGTCGAGCGTCGCAGTCGAGCCCTCATCCTGGCGGGCGTCCAGCAGCGTCGGGTCCGTCCGGACGATCTCCGCGACGCGCTCTCCAGGCGCGGCCCGTGCAAGCACCATGCACTCCTCACCGAGTCCATCGAGGATGCCGAGGGCGGCATCGCGTCGGTGCCGGAACGCGAGTTCGAGCAGATCAGGAGGCGGTTCGGACTACCGGCGCCGGACCGCCAGGCTGTCGTCCGGCGAGCCGGTGGACGCTATTACCTCGACGTCGACTGGGAAGCCTACGGCGCCGGGACGGAGGTGCACGGCATCCAGCATCTCCAGATACACAACTGGGACGCCGATCTCGACCGGCACAACGAACTCACCGCACGTGGGCGGCGCATCCTGCAGTTCTCGTCGTACTCGGTCCGGCACCGGCAAGAGCACGTGGGAGCGCTCGTCACCCGGGCGCTACGCCAGGGAGGCTGGCGATCTTGAGACATCTGCGGCGGTCGGGCCACCGAACTTGTCTCAAGATCGCGCTAGATCCTCCTTGTTCACGTATGCTCGGGCGCCGCTGGTGCGCGCGTCGTCGGGAAGGTCAGCCGCCTGGTAGGTCGACATCAAGATCACGGCCGTGTCCGGGGCGGCCGAGAGCACCCGGCGGGTCGCCTCGATGCCGGAGATTCCCGGCAGGTTGATGTCCATGAGCACGAGCGTCTGCTCAAGCGACGACGCAAGGTCGACCGCTTCCTCCCCCGTCCGGGCCTCGCCCGCGACCCGAAAACCAGGCGACGCCCCGACCACGAACCTGGCGGCCGCCAGGAACGGCTCCTGGTCGGCGACGACGAGAACCTCGACGAGCGACGTCTCCCGGTCGACCGTGGAACCGCGCTGGGGGCCTCGCATGAATCCAGCATGACGGGGCAAATCGTCACCGGCCACCTCGCGGCCACCCGGGGACCGGGCTGACCAACCTGTCCCGGGCCCTGAACGGTGCCGCATTCGTGGGTGACATCGTCCTCACCCACCCTGCACTGGGACCACGTCCAGGGTCTGCCGTTCTTCCGGGCAGGGGACACCGATGCGGCCGACGTCGGGCTGCGGCTGCCGGCGCAGCACGGGGCGTCACCTCACCGGCCAGGCTCGGCCGCGACACTGCTCCGCCGGGCCATGTCCCCCCGCACTTCCCGATCACGCCGCATGGACTGAGGGGCAGGTGGCGATTCGAGGCGCGCGACGCGGGTTGGTTCGACGTCGGCGGCGCGAAGGTGGTGCTGGCCGACGTGCCGCACAAGGGGGGCCGGATCTTCGGGATCCGGGTCGAGGCTGGCGGGGCGTCGTTCGCGGACCTTCCCGACCACGACCCGTCTGCTGATCCAGCTCCCGGTGTCGCGCTTGCGCACGGCGTCGACGTCCTACTGCATGACGCCCAGTTCGACGACAGCGAGCGGTCGACCGCCCGGACGTACGGACGTTCCACGGTCACCGACGCGATCACCCTGGCCGCGGCTGCCGACGTCGGCCGGCTCGTCCTGATTCATCACGCGCCCGGCCGGAGCGACGACCAGGTCCATGAGCTGGCGCGACGTCACGCCGCGCACTCCCCGTACCCGTCGTGGTCGGCCGCGAAGGCTACGCGGTCGATCTGTAGTTCCCTGGGGCCTACTGGATGCCGTGCTTCTTGAGTATGGCCTCGATGTCGGCAAGGTCGTCATCGACGGCGGGTACTGCGGGCTTGGCGCCCTCGACCGCGGGTCGAGCAGCAGGCTTGGCATCGACGGCCCGCCCGCTCTTGGGCTGCCGGCCCTCCAGCCGCTGGCCGGCGATGAACAGCACGCCGGCGATCGCCAGTGCGATCACCCCGAGCCAGGCGAGTGGGCTGAGCACGATCCCGGCCAGGAACCCGACCACGCCGATGGCCGAGGCCCCGAGGAGGAGGAAGCCGATCGACGCGAGTTGCAGCGATCCGGCCCAGCCGGTGGATCGGGCCCGTCTGACGGCGAGTGCTACGAGGCCGGCCCCGCCGGCCGCGACGGCGATCGAGATCAAGTCCTGGAGCATGCTTCCAGGCTACGCGCCCGCGCCTGGGCACACCTCAGGGTCATCCCGGAACTCTCCCGGGTCCGTGCCGACGCGACGCTCCCCACCCTCCGGGTAGTCGGCCGCCGAGATCAGGCCGGCAAGATCGTCGACGATGTAGTCCGACAGCGCCTGCTGGTAGGACGGCCCGACCGTGGTGAACGGCAGGCCGCGGAAGGGGTACTGGTCCCCGCCCCGCGCGCTGAAGTCGTTCGTCGCGATCGCGCCGCCGGGGCCGGCCATGACTGCCCCGTCCTGCACCACGACGGTGCCGTCGTCTAGGACCACCGAGCGCACCCGGTCGCCAGGCGTCAGGACCGCGCCGGCGTTGTCGACCACCTGGGCGGTGCGGGTGGCGTCGTAGGTGAAGCTGAACCCGCCGATCTGTCCGAACCGGCCGTCGGCCAGCGGAATCCGCGGCACGAGGTTCTCGACGATCTCCTTGAACTGGGCGCGAGGTACGTCGGGAACGACCGAGACGAAGTTCGGGAACGGTGCGATCGAGAACGTGTCGAGCTCGGTGAACGGGCCGGCCGGGATCAACGTGTTGTTCCGGATTCCGCCGCCGTTCTGGATAGCGACGTCGGGCGGCACCACGCCGAACGCGACGGCGTTGTCGCCCGCATCCAACAGGGCGTCCGCTATCAGGTTGCCGAGGTTCGTCTCCTCGGTGCGCACGCCGGGGTCACGCCGGCCCTCCAGCGCGACCGCGGACTGTGCGATGACCGTCTGCGCCAGCTCGGCGATGAAGGTGTTGACCGGGTCGACGACACGGTTCTGGATCCGCTTGTCGGCCTCGACCGCATCGGGCGCGACACCGGACACCCGCACCGGCCCACTGGAGTCGTCGACGTCGAGCACGTTGCCGTTCTCGTCGAAGTTGACCACGAGCCGGCCGACGTACGTGTAGTCGCCCGCCGTCGTGACGATCGGCACGGTGACGCCCTCGGCGTCGGTCGCAGCGATCGGGTAGCTGAACGGCTGTCCGGTGGTCGGGTCGACCGCCCGGGCGTCGCCAGGCACCAGCAGGTCGTCCTCGTTGGCCAGCAGCTCGTCGCCGCCGCCGGCGATGGCCACGTCGACGCCACTCAGCATCGGCACCAGCGCGCGGTCCTCGTTCACGTTCTGCAGGTGGCTGATCAGGATGATCCTGGTGACGCCGAGTCCGGTGAGCTCGTCCACCTGATCCTGCACGAGTCCGGCCACGTCATCGAGCACCTTGACGTTGCGCGGGCTGGAGATTGCCGGGAGCAGTGGCGTGGTCGCACCGACGACGCCGATCCATTCGCCACCCTCGCGGACGATTGTGCTGGCGACGATCGTGCCGTCGTCGGCGAGCTCGGCCAGCCGCGGCTCGTCGCTGACGTCGAGGTTGGCCGACACGAACGGTGGCGTGCCGCGGCCGAAGCTCTCGATGAAGTCGGCGAGCACGTCGGGTCCGAAGTCGAACTCGTGGTTGCCGTTGGCGAACGCGTCGTAGCCGATCTCGCGAAGCGCGAGGGAGTCGTAGAAGGGGACGCCCTTGTCGAGACTCGCCTGGAACTCCGGGCCGGCGAGGAAGTTGTCGCCCGACGAGAGCAGGATCGCGCCGCGACGCCGTGCCTGGCCCTCGGGCGCCTGGCCCTGCGTCGCATCCGCACGGTGGTCGTCGACGAGAGTCGCGAACCGTGCGACGCCGCCGAAGGCGGGGTTGCCAGGGGCACCGGTGAGCCGCGACTCGCCGTCGTTGTTGTGCAGGATCGTCAGCTGAACGCGGGCTCGGCGCTGTCCCGAGCTGCAGCGTTACTGGCCGCGCCGAGCGGGACGACCGGGGCGGCGGCAGCGGCGGCACCGATGACAGCGCGACGCCGACTGCGTGTGGTGATGGGCGACATCAGGTCTCCTCGTGGCCAGCAGTGATACCGCCGGAGTCTAGGTCCGGCCGGGTGTCACGCAACCGTCCACCAAACGACGTGTACGCGCACTCACGGTGAGCGCGGCAGCATCCGCCGTTGACGGGCGACCGCCGCCCGGGCCGCGAGCTCGCCGTCGGGCGGGTAGCCGACGCCCTCGAGGGTCAGCCCGTGTGGCGCGACGACGCTCACCCCAGGGTCTCGGCGGTGCGTCTCGAGCACCTGCACGGGCCACCAGACCGGTCGGCGTCCGTCGCCCACGGCGAGCAAAGCACCGATGAGCGACCGCACCTGGTTGTGGCAGAACGCGTCGGCCTCGACCGTGGCCACGGCGAGCCCGTCCTCCGCTCGTTGCCAGCTCAACACGTGCAGCTCCCGCACCGTCGAGGCACCCTGCCGGGCCCGGCAGAACGCCGCGAAGTCGTGCTCGCCCAGCAGTCCCTCCGCGGCCACGTTCATGGCCGACAGGTCCAGCGGGCGGGGATGCCAGAGCACCGACGAGCGCATCAGCGGGTCCACCCCGTGTGCCGTGTCGGAGACCCGGTATGCGTAGCGGCGCCAGATCGCCGAGAAGCGCGCATCGAAGCCGTCCGCAGCGACCGCCACAGAGCGCACCCGGACGTCGGGAGGCAGAATGCCGGCCAGCCGGCGCACCAGCGCATCGCCGGGTGACCTGCTGGACCGCCCGGGGACCGCGAGCCAGGCGACCGACGGAACGTCGGCGTGGCAGACCTGGCCGCGAGCGTGCACGCCGGCATCGGTGCGGCCGGCAACGGTCAGCCTGGGCGGCGTGGTCCGAAGGACAGTGCCTAGGGCCTGCTCGAGCGTGCCCTGGACTGTGCGCACGCCCGCTTGGTCGGCCCAACCGGCGAAGTCCGTACCGTCGTAGCCGAGGTCGAGCCGTAGACGCAGCAGCCCGCCGCCACCGGGTCCGGTAGCAGCGGGCTGCATGTGCGGGTCGGGCGTCAGGCGTTCTTGGGCTTGGCGAAGCCGGCCGCCTCGGCGGCCTCGGCCGTGCGGAACCACACCTCGGCCACGGTCGCCTCGTAGGACGGCGAGTCCGTCGTGTGGTAGAGCTTCGAGTCCTCGTTGCCCTTGACCGTGAAGCCGTCCGGGGCGGATCCGTCCTCGAGCGGGGCAGCCGAGTCGGGCCCGTAGGGACCATCCGCGCCGGCCGTCGAGTCCTGCGAGTCCTCCGCCGGAAGGTCGGCGAAGGTCACGACGTCCTGCGCGTCGGCGCTAGTCGGCGTGGTCGCCGGAGCCTGCGGCGCCGCCGTCTTGGCCGCGCGCCGCGCTGCGCCCTCGGCCTCGGCCACGGCATGCTCGGCCAGGGGCTCGACCAACTCGATGACGGCCATCGGCGCATTGTCGCCCTTGCGCGGGCCGATCTTCACGATCCGCGTGTAGCCGCCGTTGCGGTTCTCGTACCGTGGGCCGATCTCGGTGAACAGGGTATGCACGACGCTCTTGTCACCGATCGTGCTGGCCACCTGCCGCCGCGCGTGCAGGTCGCCACGCTTGGCCTTAGTGATCAGCCGCTCGGCGACCGGACGCAGCCGGCGAGCCCTGGCCTCGGTCGTGGTGATGCGGCCGTGCTCGAACAGCGCCGTGGCCAGGTTGGCCAGGATGTGGCGCTGGTGCGCAGGCGAGCCGCCGAGGCGGGCACCCTTGGTAGGGGCGGGCATGATCTCTCCTCGTGTGAAGGCGGCTGCGGAGCGGCACCCGTCCCGCAGCCCCTAGGTCAGTACTGCTCGTCCTCGGCGTAGGACTGGTCCTCGTCGCCGTAGGTGTCCACGGCGGCCGCCGGGTCGAAGCCGGGCGCGCCGTCCTTGAGCGCGAGGCCCATGGTGGCGAGCTTGGCCTTGACCTCGTCGATCGACTTCTGCCCGAAGTTGCGGATGTCCAGCAGATCGGCCTCGCTGCGTGAGATGAGCTCGCCCACGGCGTGGATGCCCTCGCGCTTGAGGCAGTTGTACGACCGGACCGTGAGCTGCAGGTCTTCGATCGGCAGCGCGAGGTCGGCAGCCAGTTGCGCGTCGACCGGCGACGGTCCGATCTCGATGCCCTCGGCGTCGACGTTGAGCTCGCGGGCAAGACCGAACAGCTCGACCAGCGTGGTCCCGGCCGAGGCCACGGCGTCGCGCGGGCGCATCGACGGCTTGGTCTCGACGTCGACGACGAGCTTGTCGAAGTCGGTGCGGCCCTCGACCCGGGTGGCCTCGACCTTGTAGGTGACCTTGAGCACGGGCGAGTAGATCGAGTCGACCGGGACCCGGCCGATCTCGGCGTCGGCGCGCTTGTTCTGCACGGCGGAGACGTAGCCGCGGCCGCGCTCGACCGTCAGCTCCATCTCGAGCTTGCCCTTGCCGTTGAGCGTTGCGATGTGCAGGTCGGGGTTGTGAACCTCGACGCCGGCGGGGGGCGCGATGTCGGCCGCCGTGACCGCACCCGGGCCCTGCTTGCGCAGGTACATCGTCACCGGCTCGTCGTGCTCGGACGAGACCACGAGCTCCTTGAGGTTGAGGATGACGTCGGTGACGTCCTCCTTGACCCCGGGGATGGTCGTGAACTCGTGCAGCACGCCGTCGATGCGGATCGAGGTGATGGCAGCGCCGGGGATGGACGAGAGCAGGGTCCGGCGCAGCGAGTTGCCGAGCGTGTAGCCGAAGCCTGGCTCGAGCGGGTCGATGGTGAACCGGGAGCGGGTCTCGTCGACCGGCTCCTCGGCGAGGTTGGGACGCTGGGTGATGAGCACTGGTCTTCCTCTCCGCGACGCCCGCTATATGACGGTCGCGACTAGGGCTGGTGTCCGGTCGGACACCAGGGTGGTGCGAGCAGAGCTCCGTCTCATTTCGAGTAGAGCTCGACGATGAGCTGTTCCTGGACCGGCGTGTCGATCTGCTGCCGGACCGGGAGCTGGTGGACGAGGACGCGCATCTGCGCGGGAAGGATCTCCAACCACGCCGGGACGGGACGTTCGCCGTGGGTTTCTCGGGCGATGATGAACGGGGTCGTCTCCAGCGACTTCGGACGAACGTCGATGACGTCGTACGGTGCGACCCGGTAGGACGGCACGTTGACCTTGTGGCCGTTGACCAGGAAGTGGCCGTGGACGACGAGCTGGCGGGCATGCCGGCGGGTGCGCGCCAGGCCGGCACGGTAGACGACGTTGTCGAGCCGGGACTCGAGGATCTGCAGCAGCGCCTCGCCGGTCTTTCCCTTGGTCCGGTTGGCCTCCTCGTAGTAGCGCCGGAACTGCTTCTCGAGGATGCCGTAGGTGTACCGCGCCTTCTGCTTCTCGTGCAGCTGGATGCGGTACTCGCTCTCCTTCTGCCGGCCGCGCCCGTGCTGACCGGGCGGGTATGGACGGCGCTCGTAGGCCTTGTCGAAGCCGACGAGGTCGACGCCGAGGCGGCGCGACTTCTTCGTGATGGGACCGGTGTATCGGGCCATGGTGGGTTCAGGTCTCCTGTGTCAGATCAAACGCCAGGACGGCGACACAATTCGATGGCGGACTCGGACGTTCGCGCCGGCGCGCTCACACTCGCCTCCGTTTCGGCGGACGGCAGCCGTTGTGCGCCTGCGGCGTCACGTCGGAGATCGTGCCCACCTCCAGGCCCACGGCCTGCAGCGAGCGGATCGCGGTCTCACGGCCCGAGCCCGGGCCCTTGACGAACACGTCGACCTTGCGCATGCCGTGCTCCTGGGCGCGACGGGCGGCCGCCTCTGCGGCCATCTGCGCGGCGTACGGGGTGGACTTACGCGAGCCTTTGAACCCCACCTGGCCGGCGCTGGCCCAGGCGATCACGTTGCCCTGCGGGTCGGTGATCGAGACGATCGTGTTGTTGAACGTGCTCTTGATGTGCGCGACACCGTGAGCGATGTTCTTCTTCTCCTTGCGGCGCACCTTGGTGGTCTTCGCGCCCGAAGCCTGGCGGCTCTTGGGAGGCATGTCTGGCTGTGCTCCTGTCTGCGTTCTCGTCCGAGGTCGTGGTCAGCGGGGCGGCGGGCACGCCTGAGCGAGCCGCCGCGCATTCACTTGCCGACCTTCTTCCTGCCGGCGACGGTCTTGCGCGGACCCTTGCGGGTACGGGCATTCGTGTGCGTGCGCTGACCGCGGACGGGAAGCCCGCGACGGTGCCGGATGCCCTGGTAGCTGCCGATCTCGACCTTGCGGCGGATGTCCGACTGGACCTCGCGGCGCAGGTCGCCTTCGATCTGGTAGTTGGCCTCGATCCAGTCGCGGAGCTTGACCAGCTCCTCGTCGCCGAGGTCGCGGACGCGCAGGTCGGGACTGACCCCGGTCTGCTTGAGGGTCTCGAGCGCGCGGGTACGGCCGATGCCGAAGATGTAGGTGAGCGCGACCTCCATGCGCTTGTCGCGCGGCAGGTCGACGCCGACGAGTCGGGCCATGTGGCTCGTGTTCTCCTTGGTTGGCGGAGGTGTCTGGCGCACCGCGTCCCACCGCGTCGGTAGCTGCGGGCCCCGGCCTCCGTCCGGGGGTGGCCTCCGCTCGCTGCGGAGGTGCGGGTGCGTTGTTCAGATGTCTGGCGACGCGTGCGGTGCTCAGCCCTGGCGCTGCTTGTGGCGCAGGTTCTCGCAGATCACCATGACCCTGCCGTGGCGGCGGATCACCTTGCACTTGTCGCAGATTGGCTTGACGCTCGGCTTGACCTTCATCGATCTCTCCGTCAGGCGTGCTCGAGGGCTCGCCCTCGACGTCGTGGGTTCACTTGTAGCGGTAGACGATCCGGCCGCGGGTGAGGTCGTACGGGCTCAGCTCCACCACGACACGGTCCTCGGGGAGGATCCGGATGTAGTGCTGGCGCATCTTGCC
>DATHII010000112.1:0-2265 GCA_035316885.1 Jiangellaceae bacterium
GGTGGCGACGAGCATCATCGCCGGCGTGCAGAACCCGCACTGCAGGCCGTGCTCCTCCTTGAACGCCTGTTGCACGGCGCTGAGCTCACCGTTGGTGCGCAGGCCCTCGACGGTGGTGATGCTCCGCCCGTCGGCCTGGACCGCGAAGACGGTGCACGACTTGACCGGAACGCCATCGAGCAGAACGGTGCAGACCCCGCAGCTCGTGGTGTCGCAGCCGATGTGCGTCCCGGTGAGGCCGAGCTTGGTGCGGACGAAGTCGGCGAGGAGCACCCGCGGCTCGACGTCGGCCGCACGCTCGGTGCCGTTGATCGTGACGGTGACGTTCACTGGCTGCTCCTCATGCTCGGCCGGCCTGCTCGGCGGCACGGGACAGGCCCCGCCGCACGAATGTGCTCACCACGGATCGCTTGTAGTCGGCCGAGCCCCGGACATCGGTGCGGGGTTCGGCGGCCGCTGCCGCCAGCTCGGCGGCCTCGGCGAACAGGTCGTCACCCGGCGCCTGGCCGACAAGCGCCTGCTCAGCATCGACGGCCTTGATGTTCTTGGGCCCGACGGCGGTCAGTGCGATGCCCGCCTGTTCGATGCGAGCCTTGCCCGCATCGAGTTGCAGGTGGATGGCGACGCCGACCGTCGCGTAGTCGCCGACCTTGCGCTCGAGCTTGAGGTAGGTGCCACCGGCCGGACCCTGGTAGCGCGGGACATGGATCTCGGTGAGCAGCTCGTCGGGTCCGAGGGCGCTGGTGAACAGGTCGACGAAGAACTCGCCGACCGGAATGGTGCGCTGCCCACGCGTACTCGTCGCGACCATGTCGGCTCCGCAGGCCAGCATCACCGATCCCCAGTCGCCCTGGGGGTCGGCGTGCGCGACCGACCCGCCGACAGTGCCGAGGTTGCGCACCAGCGGATCGGATATCCACGGCGCGGCGGCCGCCATTGTGTGGTTCTCGGCGGTGACGACCTCGGAGCGCACCACGTCGTTGTGCCGGGTCAGAGCGCCGATCGTCAGGTGTCCGTCAGCGACGTCGACGGCGTCGAGGCCAGGCACCCGGTTGATGTCGACCAGGGTCGCCGGGGTGGCGAGGCGGAGCTTCATCATCGGGATCAGGCTCTGGCCGCCGGCCAGGATCTTCACGTCCTCGCCGCCATCGGCCAAGATCGCGAGGGTCTCCTCCACCGTGCGTGGTGCGACGTAGTCGAACGCCGCTGGGTACATGGCGCCTCCTGGGCAGGAAACGGACCCCCGTGACGCGAATCGCGTTGCGGTCAGCCTAAACCGTGATCGTTGCGTTGAGTACCTCTCAACGACGACGCATTACCGGCGAAGGGTGAACCGTGTGGGCGAAACCCCTGCGTCCAGCACGAGATCGGCGATCAGGCGGCCGATCTCGGGGACGAACTTGAAGCCGTGGCCCGAGAATCCAGCGGCAATCGTCAACGAACCCACACGGTCGACGATGAAATCGGCCGTGTCGGTCAGGTCGTAGAGGCAACCGTCCGCTGTGGGCTGCTCCGCGTCCACACCGGGCACCCAGCGCTTGACATACCCCTGGAGCTCCCGCAGCCGGGGTTCGTCGACCCCGTCCGGCACGGCCCTGGGGTCGACGACCGGCCCCACGGCGTGGAAGCCGACCTTGACCCCGTCCTGGCCGGCCAGGCCGTAGGTACCGCGCGGCGTCGCGGCACCGCGAGACGCCGCCTCGACCTGGTGGTGGATGAAGCTCGGCCAGGGCGTCGCCGGGTCGCCCGGCGGGAAGTGCGCCGGCTGCTCGCGGGTCACCGTCAGCCGGGGCAGCGCGACGAGACCGTCGAGCAACCTACCCGTCCACCCACCCGCGGCCACCACTACCTGGCGGGCCCGTAGCGTCTCGCCGGGCGTGCGGACCTCGACGGCGGCCGGCCCCGGAATGACGGTCGCGACCTCGACGCCGTGGCGGATCTCCGCACCCTGTTCGGCGGCGACGCGCTGCAAGGCCGCCAGCGCCAGGTCGGCGTGCGCCCTACCGCCACGCGGATGGAACAGCACGCTGGTCTCGAACCGGAGGCCGGGCCAGCGTTCGGCGGCCTCGTCCGGATCGAGCATCTCCACCGCGTGACCGCGCTCGTCCATCGCAGCGGCGAGCGCGCCGACCGTTGCCGGGTCGCCGTGGTCGACCACCCCTGTCCACGCGAGCAGTTGCTCGCCGCAGTCGTCCTCCAACTCCGCCCAGCGGTCGTACGCGGTCGCGGCGAGGTCGACGTAGAAGGGGTCGTCGTACGAGAGCC
>DATHII010000113.1:0-22734 GCA_035316885.1 Jiangellaceae bacterium
GAACCGGAGAGCGGAGGTCTGCCGTTCCTCGCCCTTGATGATTGCACCCGTCTCCGGCTCCACCCAGAGCGTTCGCACCTTCGCGTAGACATGTTCGGCCTCGACCGTGGGAAGCCCGCTATCTAGGATCGCCCCCGGAACCTCGACAGTGCCGTGCGCCACCGGCTCGATGGTCTGGACGAACTTGTAGACCGTGACGCCGTGGATTTCGTCTTCGCTGTCGTAGGCCGCCGGCCGCGCCTGGGCCAGGGTCGGGTCGAAGAACTCGTAAGCTCTCTTCTCGGTGCCGAAGGGGAACGTGAAGACCTGTCCGACGTGCTCCACGGGGTGGCCGTCGACGTTCTCCCGGAAGCCGGGTACCGCGACACCCGTATGCGGGTCGAAGGCCGCCCGCTGGGTCTGCGTGAAAACCGTGGTGCCTTCCGCGTCCACGGTTTTTACGAAGCTGTCCCAGACCGCGACCTCTCCGTTGCCGGTGGCGACGTCGCTCCGGACGATCCGGGTGGACGTGAGGTCGGTGTGACGCTCCGCCAGGTCGTCGATGTCGAGAATCGTCGCGTCACCAACAGACACCAGCGTTCTGTCGATGTCTGCCGGCACGACGGCCAGCCGCGGGTACACGTACCACCGCAGCATCGGTGCCAAGACAAACAGGAAGGCAGCTAGGCCGATGAGTGCCAGGCCGACCGTGCGGTGCGATGCGGTGCCGGGAGGCGCGTCCGTCTTCACGCGTTCCTCCGACGAAGGGTGCCGGGCCCGATGCTCGCCGACACACGTCCGCCGATGCCCTGGGGGCCGGTGTGGTGCTGGTCCGAGTCACCGATGGTGCGCCGCAGCACGAGCAGCAGGTTCCACGTGACCACCTCGCGCACGCCCGGCAGCCGGACGAAGACGCGGCACCACTCCGGCAGGTAGCGGGGACGGGCGTCGACGAGCACGGCGTCAGGTCGGCCCTGAGCCCAGCGCAACCCGTCGCTTATCGAGACCGGGAAGAGCGTCGATCCCACCTGGTTCTTCGGCGCGTGCCCGGTCCGTCGCTCGTACACTCGGACAGCGCGTTCGGCGCCCAGATAGTGCCAAGGGGATGTCTCGTGGCCACCCCACGGCGAGAGCCAGTTCGTGTAGGCACACACGACGAGACCGCCCGGGCGAGTGACCCGGACCAGTTCGTCGAGCAGCCTGGTCGGCTGACGGACGTGCTCGAGCACGTTGCTGGCGAAGGCGACGTCGAGTGTCGCGTCGGTGAACGGCAGCTGCTCACCCGAACCGACGACGGAGAGCGACGTCCCCACGCATTCCTTGGCCTCGGCCACACTGCGCTCGTTCACATCGAGCGCGATGTACGTGGCGCCAGCCGCGGCGAAGGCCTGAGCGAACTGCGCACGGCCGGCACCGACGTCGAGAACGAGGCTCCCGGCGAGTCGCGTATAGCGCCCGACAGTCCGCACCGAGTCTGCCGCCAGCGTCGAATAGAAGCGCTGAGGATCTGTCTGTTCGACGCGGAACGCCGCAAGCAGGGCCATCGAACGTCGCAGGCCCCGGTGCGTAGCGCTGGTCACTGGCCGATGCTAGTTGCCCCGTGCACGACCGCAGGCAACCGCCTCGATACTCTGGCCGATGCCGAAGCGCTCCCGACCAGGTGGGACACGGGTGGCCGGTGCCGCGTACCCTGACCGGCCAACACCGGCATTCCGGCCATAGAACCCGCGGAGCACACCCACCCATGAGCGCTGACCCCGAAGCCGGCCGACGCCCGCGTGTCTTGTTCCTCTCGTGGCGCGACCGGAGCCACCCGGAGGGGGGCGGCTCGGAGATGTACGTCGAGCGGATGGCCCAGGCCATGAGCGAGGGTGGGTGGGACGTCACGGTGCTGTGCGCCAGCTATCCGGGCGCCGCGCGAGCCGAGCGACTAGGCACCGTGCGGTTCGTCCGGCGTGGTGGGCGTTACTCGGTCTATCTGCGTGCTGCCATGCATGTGCTGGGCCGACCCGATCGCTACGACGTGATCGTCGACATCCAGAACGGCGTGCCATTCTGGACACCATTGCTGACCAGTGCGCCGGTAGTGCTCCTGATCCATCACGTGCACAAGGAGCAATGGCCCGTGGTCTTCGGTCCATGGCGGGCACGGCTCGGGTGGTGGCTCGAGTCCCGGGTGGCACCCGCGGTCTACGGACGATCCCGCTACGTCACGGTCTCCGAGGCGACACGGTCCGAGCTCGCCGGCCTGGGCGTCGATCCAGCGCATGTGGACGTCATCTACGCGGGCAACGACTCGCCCGGCGAGTTCGACGTCGCTGAGGGCCCCGGCCGACCCGAACCGCCGTCCATGGTGATCCTCGGCCGGCTCGTCCCTCACAAGCGGGTGGAGATCGCCATTGACGCCCTCGCGTCGCTACGGGAGCGCTTCCCCACTCTGACACTCGACGTCGTCGGATCGGGCTACTGGCACGACGAGTTGCGCGCCCACGCACAACGGCGGGGCGTCACGGGTGCAGTGCGGTTCCGAGGGTTCGTCACCGAGGCCACCAAGCACCGGCTGCTCGCCGATGCGTCGGTGAACCTGATGCCGTCGCTGAAAGAGGGCTGGGGTCTCGCGGTCGTTGAGGCTGCGGCGCACGGGACGCCGTCGGTTGCCTTCCGGGCGGCCGGAGGGACCGCCGAGTCAGTGGTTCACGGCCGGACCGGACTTCTCGCCGACGATCCGGCCCAGTTCACGGATCACGTGGCTTCGCTGCTGAGCGATCCGCAACTTCGAGACGAGATGGGTGCAGCCGCCCGCAGATACGCCGGTCAATTCACGTGGACGTCGACCGGTGAGCAGTTTCGCGCTCTCGTCGAATCCGTCAGGTTTCCGGCGCCTGCCGGCGCAGCCGCGCTGCCTGCACAACCGCCGACCGCGACGGACGGTGATCCAGCACCTTAGCCTTCTGCTGCGCGTCACGGCTCGCGGCGAGCGAGCGCGGCTCCGATGGCCGCGCAGCTGGCGGGGAGGTCGTGTTCTCTGAGAGCCCTGGTCCGGTTCTCGGCACCGACCTTCCGGCGGAGAGCCTCGTCGACCAGGAATCGGGTCAACGCTGCTCCGAGCGCCTCGGGGTTGTTGGCCGTGCGAACGTTTGGTGGTCGTACGGCCTCTCCGTTGGTACCGCAGACGGTCGTCACGATGGGCAGTCCCGTGGCCATCGCCTCCAAGTAGGCCAGCCCGAACTGCTCATTCCACTTCCACGTCGCCCGCGGCGCAGTGACGAACACGGACCCCCGCCGCAGCGTCTCGGCAACCGCGTCGGAGTCGCCTGGTGGAACCATCTCGACGCCACTGCGTGGGTCGGCGGCGGCACGCCGGACTATCGCTTCCATCGGACCTGCCCCCATCACCAGCAGCTTTGCCTCCGGTACCGACAGGCGGGCGAACGCGAACGCATGGAGCACCGTGTCGATGCCCTTGTTCGCAGCAAGCGGCGAGGTGAAGACGGCGACGGGTTCGGTCAATGAGGACTCGGCCGGATAGAAGGTCGACGTGTCCACGCCAGGGACGACGACCGAGATACGGTCGTCGTCCACGCCGTGTTCGAGAAGATGCTGGCGTGACGCCTCCACCAAACAGACGAACAGGTCGGCGTCGAGCGCGCGCCGGAATGCCTGCCGGTAGGGCGGCAGGTGGTACAGCGGCTGGTGCGTCAGGTTCTCCCAGGTGATCACCGCCTGCCGGAGCCCATGCCGGCGCGCATAGGCAGCCGCCTGTCCGGTGACGATCGAGCACAGTTCCAGCGACGCGACCCAGTCGAAGTTCGGCGTCAGTGCGGACAATCCGCGGATCCAGGCGAGGGCGCCGGCCTCCACGAAGCGCCGGATCGGGCGGACGTATAGGCTCGGACGCCATTCCACGTCGCCGTCGGGGCACATCGCCGCCAGAGCGGTCACGTGTGTTTCGGGTACCTGCGAGAGCCACCACAGCTCCCGCCGCGGCCGCTGATCGGGAAGCGACACCCAGAGCAGCCGCCGGGTCACCCGACCTCCGCGTCGGCCCGGGCCGCTCGGCCGGCCTGTCGGCCCTGCCACGCGCCAAGCACGTACGCCCCCGCCTCTGCGGTACGAAGGAGGAGCATCCCACCGGCATGCAGGGGGTCGAGAACGAGCTGGCGGCGATGGCGCCAGAACGCCCGCATCGTGGCCTTTCCCTGCTCCGCGACCTGACCCGGATTCACGGCTGCGAACGCCGGAATGCTTCGTCCGTAGTACACACGTTTGGCCAGCGCGGAGCGTAAGGTCAGCCGACCCTCGTCATGCTCGACCAGTACCGGGGCGAGCGCCCAGCAGACGCCCGCGGCTCGCAGCCGGTGCCGCAGGTCCGTGTCCTCGAGGCCGGTCATGGCGACGTCGAAGCCCCCGACTTCCGTCAGTGTGCTTCGCCGCAGCAGTCGGGGATTGTGAACCGAGCCCTGGTCCAGGTAGCACGAACGCTCCAGGCTCCGGCATGCGGTCCAGAAGCCGGTACCCACCGTGCACTCCGGCAGCGCCACGGCGTCGACACCTTCACGCCGGGCGGTTTCGAGTGCCTTGTGTAGCGACCCGGCGGGAAGCAGCATGTCCGAGTCCAGCCACAGGACCCACTCGCCACGTGCTCTCGCCACTCCGAGGTTGCGCTGGGCCGAACGCTCAGGGCCAGCGCGTACGGCGATGTCGGCGCCGTGCTGCGCCACCTCCCACGTGCCGTCGATGCTGTCGTTGTCGACCACGATCAGCTCCAGCACGACGTCCGCCCGTTGCGCGTGCACGGATTCGAGGCACGCTTCGAGAGTCCGGCCCGAGTTGCGGGTCGGAACCACGACGCTGACGAGCGGACCGGGGCCGGTCATGGGCCGGAAGTCTCTCACGGTCGTACCGACTGCTCGGCCGGCGTTCGCGCCCGCACTGCTCGGTGAGGCATGTGCGCCATGACGACCAGCAACAGCCCCGACAGGGCGAGCAGATGGGCAGCCGGGGTACCGGTGACGAGTTCTGGCGTCACGGTTGCGAGATCCCCGCGGTTCACCAGCAGGTAGGCCACCGGCGCGGAGGCCACCAGAGTCGCGCCGGTGAGGACGAGAGCGCGTCTGCCCAAGGGCACGAGCGCATCCACGGCGAGTACCACCACCGCGATGCCGAGCAGCCACGGTCCGCCCACGAACCACGCCCCAGCGCCGAGCAATGCCGACCAGAGCAGCCGGGCTCGGACCTGGTCTCGTTCTTGACGTGCTTCACCGGTCGCAGCGGGAGGACCGGCGCGGGCAACGTAGCGGCCCGGCTTCCTGCCGCGGACCAGCACGACCAGACACCCCGCCAGGGCGATCAGGCTTGCGCCGAGGGCAACGTCCGCACGAAGCTGCGGCCCGTAGCGCAGTTCTACGATCGCATCGCCGGAGACATCTATCGGCCACGCGGCCGCATACCCGTTCACCACCGATGCGGGCCCGAGCTCGACGCCGTCGACGCTCGCCGTCCAGGCCTGTGCTGCCGCCTCGGCCAGGACCAGCATGAATGGTCCGTCGGCTCCCGCAACCTCGACCGTCCGTGAGCGTGGCGACCACGTCGTCAGGCGGACCTCCGGAAGGGGGTCGATGCGGACATGCGTGTCGCGTGCATCGAGCAGGTACAGGCGATCCAGCAGCCACGGCCCGCCGGTCCGTAGTTGGCGCTCACCGGCGTCCACCTGCAGGTGACCGTCGCCGCAGGTGGCGAGCGTGAACGTACCGTCGTCGCCGATCGGCTCCGCGATGGCTGCTTCGAGCGGCACGTCGTCGAAAGTTCCGATCGGCACGCACCGGCCGACGGCTTCATGAAGCGGATCAAGCGCCACCGACCAGTCGCCCACCTCGAGCTCACTGATGCCGACGAGTTCCTCGGCGGCTGGGTTCGACACTTGCGTGATCGTCACCGTCACCTCCGTGGCCACGGGCACGTCGAGCGGGATGGTCGTGTCCCGTGCGGACAGGGGGTACCGGCCCATCGATACTCCGTCGATGGTGATCTCCGCCTCGCTGATGTGACTGCCGTCCGCTGTCTGCCGCTGACCGACGACGATGTCGTCGAGGGCCTGACCGGGACCGGCGAGATGCAGGGACGAGCCGATCACCGGTGCACCGGGAAGCCAGGCTGTATCGGTGTCGCCGTCGACGGCCTGTGACCCGCGCACCGTCAGCAGGTCGAACGCCGTCGACGAAGCGCTCGCCACGACCTGGGGATCGCCACCGAGCAGGAGGTCGAGGGCCTGGCCGCCCTCGGGTCCGACGAGCCTTCCGTGTCCCTCCAGGACGAAGTTCCGGTCATCGGGCAGCACCACATCGCGGTCGAGGGTCCGCTCTTCGTCAGGCGTAGCGCCACGGATGCCCACCTGTCGCGACAGCAGAACGTCCAGCGGTGTCGCCGCCAGTGCCGCGCGGCCCTCGTCGTCCAGGCCTTCGACCAGATTGGTCAGCGTGAGCGGCAGCCGGGCGACCCGGCGGGCCTGGACACCCTCGACCTCGACCTCCGACACGCCCAGCAGGTTGTCGCCTTCACCGCGAACGTCGACGACGACGACGGCCAGTCGGTCCGTGACGACACCGCCGAGGTCTGCGACGGCAACGCCGTCAGACCCGACCTCCACGAGTTGGCTTCGCTCTCCCGCCGTGATTCGGACCCAGGCGATCTCGCGTGGACCCAGGCGCGCTATCCGCACGCCGACGCCGTCCACGGCTCGCATCTCGGTCAACTCGATGTCAAGCGTGGCACCGATGCCCCGGTCGGAGTCGCCGAACTGCCAGGCGGTGTCCCCGTTGCCGTCCAGCGCCATCTCGGGCGCCGACCACGGCAGCGGTCCGGTCCTCCAACCACTCTGGCTTGCCGTGACCTGCGGGCCCTCCACGCGGAGCACCGTTTGGTCATCCGGCCCGCCAAGCCCGAACGAGGTGGACGGGGTCTCGTCCACAGGCAACAGCGGGCCATGCGCGGATGTGAGCCGGTTCTGTTGCCAGCCGAGCCTGCGATTCGTGTCGGTCATGACCAGGCGCCCGCCGTCGTCGAGCGCAGCCTCCAGATCCGACGTGTCGAGGTCGGCGAGGTACCGGAAGGGGACGAAGCCGTCCAGTAGGCCGGCCTGCGCAGCCGGCGCGACCGCGAACCCGTCTCCCGCGATCAGGACCGGTTCCACTGCCGACGCGGCAGACACCAGGCTGCCGCCCTGCACAATGTCGAAGACCTGGAGTGGCGACAGCGTGTCACTGGTGTTCTCGCCCGGATCGCCGTAGGTCGCTCCCGGCCGGATACCGTCGCTTCCACGGACCTGTGCGTCGACGTCCGCGGGAGACGCGCCTTGCCAGCGCAGCCAGCGCTGGTCCCGGCGAACGAGCAACTGCTCCACGCCCAGGTACCTTGCATACGCCCGCAGCGCCTCCGGCGGCGCCGTGCGCTCCTGCAGCGTCGTGTCGGCGGCGAGTAGCAGATTCGCCGCATGCGCGGATGCTGTGGGAAGCGTGTACCGAATCACCGACGGCCGGTCCAGGAGCGCCCGGTTGAGATCGTCGGGGATGGGCTCGGTCCATGCATAGTCGGCCTGGGACTGGCCGGGGAGGAACCACACGCGTGAGCCGTCGTCGGCATCGTCGAGGTCGGCGGCCGCAGCCCGCCAGTAGTCGGGAACGTCGTACTCGACGGTGAACAGCCGTCCCGCCAGCGCGGGCTGTACTGCTGCGGTCGTGACCAAAACGAACGCACCCAGCCCCGCCGCGACGTGCCAGCGTGCCGTCGAGCGACGCGTCAGGTAGGTGACCCCCATCGCGAGCGCCAGCGTGGCGCCGAGGACGAGAACCGCTCCCACCTTGTTCGTAGTACGGAACGCTGCGACCACCGGGACATGCTCGAACAGCCAGCCGAGTGTCCGGCCCAACGGCGACGGGTGCTCCGGAGGATGCTGTCCCACCATGATCAACGCAGCCGGGACGATGAGCAGCAGCGCCACGATCGCTGTCCGGCGGCGAGTCAGAGCCAGGGCAGCGAGCACCAGAGCAGGCAGGAATCCAGTGAGCACCACCAGCCACGGGGCAGTGATGTATCCGGAGAAGCCCGGCTGCCACGGACCGCCACCATCGCCGCCGTACATGGGCCACAGGCCGAGCCCGCGGAGCACCTCGGCTGCCGACGACGGCGCCGCGATCGCTTCCAGTGACTCGGAGTGGGCCAGCACCACGGAGCCGGTGCCCACCGCGCCGAGCGCGGGCACCAACCAGTACGCGGACACCGTGACCACCACGACGGCCGTCCGGGCCAACGTGCTGCCGATGTGCCGCCATGGCACCTGCTCGGCCCGAGCGGTCGCGACCAACGCGGGCAGCACCAAGAGCTGCATCAGTGCAACAACACCGGCATTGATGCCGGTCATCGCCGCGAACGCGAGCCCAGCGATCACCGGATACCGCCATGCCCGTTCGTGTCTCAGCCCGGCCAGAATCGCCAGCGCGAACCATGGCAGCATCGCCCACGGGAGCAAGATCGCCAAGGTGGACCCGGCGACCACGACGTACGGGTTCGCAACGTACGCGATGGCCGCAACCACCCGTCCGGCACGCGTCGCCCGGTCGTCGCTCACGTACCGGACGAACTGCCTGGCTCCGAGAGCTCCGACGATCAGCAGCGCCACGCGAATCAGACGCACCGCTACCTCGGGTGACGCACCGAGTGCGTCCAGACCGGCGACGACGAAGGCGACCGGTGCCAGCCCGACGTCGAAGCTGGCGGACCCCAGGAATGGATCTTCTCGCCAGGCTGCCAGGTAGTCGACCGCCGACCGCCACGGCGCGAGATAGACCTCGGGCTTGATGTCGGGGACGAACGACTCTGGACTGGACAGCCACACGGCTGCAGCAGCCAGCGTCACGAAGACAGCGAACGCGAACCACTCGCCACGCGCACCGCGGAACACCGGTTCACGCAACCCACGGGCCCGTCGAGCCAGGCCGGTGATCATCGCGTCGAACGGTCGCCCGACGGGGAAACGCGGTTGCCGTTGAAGTACACCCGCCCGAGAACGGCCGCAAGCCGAGGAAAGCGCGGGACCGTACGCCAGGCGAAGGCGAGCGCCGGCTCGTGCACCTGCAGATGGGCGAATCGCCGCCAGGCCAGCGGCCAGCCCGAAGGCGGGCGCCAGTCGGCCGGACGCTGCCAGGCGTACACCTTGGCCCCGTCGCGCCAACGCGAGTTGCGGTCCTGATCGGCCGCCAGGTCGTAGATCAGCTCGTAACCGGGGTGGCTCCGGACGTAATGGCGCGTCGACTTGTCGACCTGTGGCCAGGACGTGTCATCGATCACGACGACCGCCTCGGTCGCGAGCCACGGCTCGGCGACGGCGAGGGCCAACCATTGCGCCAGCCGGGTGTGGGCACCGTCATAGAAGTAAACCCCCACCGGCCCGGGAACCGCACCGCGGGGCAGCAGCCGGAATGCGTCGCCGCGAACGAACTGCACCCTCGTGTCGACCCCCCAGGATGCGAGAGTCTTCCGTACGACCTCGTGGCTCACGTCGGGATGCTGGTCGACGAACTCACGGAAGCTCTCGATCGCAGCGAACCTTCCGTGGCCATGATCGAGCATCGCGCCAATGAGCGACCGGCCTCGGTAGCTTCCGACCTCCAGGTACCACTCGTCCTCATCCAGGCAGCGGGCTGCGACGTTCAGCAGTGTGAGCGAGTGCGTGCTGGACATGCCTTCGACCTGGTCGACCACGCGATCGAAGCGCGAATCCAGCGGCGCGGCGTAGAGGTCGCCGCCGGGAAACTGGCCTTCCAGCTCCCGGCGGAAGCGCGCGATGTCCATCCAGAAGGCTCCTGTCCCGACGACCGCGTCACCCTACCCTGCGCGTACTCTGCCCTCCGCGGACATACCGCTATCAAGGATGTGGTGTGGCCGTGTAGTCGGCTGTCTCGTCGCAGGCGACCTGCACCCACGGCGGGCGATGCCGCAGTCGGTCCAGAGCCAATTGTCTTCTACGGTGCCGATGTCGGACACGACGTGGGCGATGGGCTCGGTGTCGGTGTCGGGGTCGAGTCGGGCGTCGGTGTGCCTGTCGGACTGGGCGTCGGCGTGGGAGTCGGTGTGTCTGTCGGACTGGGTGTCGGGGTCGGCGTCGGGGTCGGCGTGGGACAGCCGGTGGGGGTGGGCGAGGGCGACGGGGTCGGCGTGCCAGTCGGGCTCGGGGACGGAGTCGGAGTAGACGTCGGCGTGGGAGTCGGTGTCGGCGTGGGTGTCGGTGTCCAGGACGGTGTCACCGTCGGTGGCGTGCTCGGCGACGGCGATGCGGACGTGTCGTCACCCGGTTCTGCGTCGTCGGCGGGGACGGCCATCCCCGAGTCGTACGCATGGATCCAGCGGAGCACGTTGGCGACATAGGCGGCCGAGTGGTTGTAGCGAAGCAGCGCCTGCATCAGGCCCGCGGGCGTGGTCAGGTCGGCGGCACCGGCGCACAGGTAGTGCCCCGCCGAGACCGTCGCGTCGAAGACGTTGTTGGGGTCGGCCACGCCGTCGCCCGACCCGTCGGCGCCGAACATCGCCCAGGTGCCCGGGATGAACTGCATCGGTCCGACGGCGCGGTCCCACACGGCGTCGCCGTCCCACCGGCCGCCGTCCTTGTCCGAAATGGCCGCAACGGGCCCGACCCCGTTGAGGACGGGGCCGAGGATCGGCGGCACCGCGTCGCCGGCTGCCGTGACCCGGCCGCCCCTCGCGTGGCTGGACTCGATCTTGCCGATGCCGGCCAGGATCTGCCAGCGCAGTCCGCAGGAGGGATCTTCACGGGCCAGGCGGTCGGCCGCGCGCTGGTAGGCCTCGAGCACCGTGGCCGGGATGGAAAGGTCGCCAATGGGCACGCGGCGGGAAGCCGGTACGACCTCAGGCTCGGCGTCCGGCGGCAGAGGTATGACGGCGGGATCGTCCGAGTCCGGGACGACCGGTGGCTCGCCTCGCTTGCCGTCGAGCACCAGTGCGGAGTACTGAGACGGCAGTGTCGTCACGAGCCAGTCGTCGGAGTCGCCCGCGCCCCCGGGGAGCACGGTGGCAGCCGGAACGACGAGGACGCATGCGCCGGCCAGAGCACCCGCAACGGTGCGGAGTCTCGGCCCCACGACGCGGCCCCCTTTCGGTGTCCGCCGTCCTCCTCCGACGACGGTGCCACGTCCGCGGCCGTCCTGCCACCCCCTCGCCCACCTTGATCCGGTTTCGGGCGGCGTCGAGCGGGCGTCGATGCATTCGCCTGATTGCCGATCTCGACCTTCGCTACAGGGTTGTGAGCAGGAGGATGAGCGCCGCAGCGGCGATCCCCTCGACCAGCAGAGGTGTAGGCAGGTTCTTCGAGTCGTCTGCCCGGACATGCGCAACGACGGCAAGCAGGAAGTAGCAGATCACTCCGATCGCGGCAGCGACGCCTATGGGTGCGGATTGGCCCGGAACATCGTCGGCGCACGCGCAAAGGCGCAGTACGACTCCCGTAGCAGGGACTCGCTCGCTGCCGGTTTCGGCCGCACACGTCCGAACGTCGCGTCCCTCCTGGGACTGGGGAGCGACCAGGCCGGCCAGGACGCGGGCGGGTTGGTGCTTGCGCTGTTCTATGGTCTCTTGCTTCAGGTGTTACTCGATCCTGCCCTCGCCATTGACGGCGACCGGATGCAGCAGGCGCAGACTCCACTGCTCAGGGTGCTGCCCGAACGTCCGGATTAGCGTCAGTGGCCGGCGTCCTGCCAGGTGCGGCCCACACCGACCGAGACGTCCAGCGCCACCCGCAGCGGGTAGGCGGCGCCCATCTCGCGGCGGACGAGCTTCTCGACGGCTTCACGCTCGCCCGACGCCACCTCCAGCACGAGCTCGTCGTGGACCTGGAGCAGCATCCGCGAGCTCAGACCCTCGGCCCGCAGCGCCGCGTCGACGCCGAGCATGGCGACCTTGATGATGTCGGCCGCCGAACCCTGGATCGGTGCGTTGAGCGCCATCCGCTCGGCCATCTCGCGGCGCTGGCGGTTGTCGCTGGTGAGATCGGGCAGATAGCGACGGCGGCCCAGAATCGTCTCGGTGTAGCCCTCGTAGCGCGCCCGGTCGACCACCTCGGCGAGGTAGTCGCGCACCCCCCCGAACCGCTCGAAGTACTCGTCCATCAGCGCCTGTGCCTCGCTGGCGTCGACGCCGAGCTGACGAGACAGGCCGTACGCGGACAGGCCGTAGGCAAGTCCGAAGTTCATCACCTTGATCCGGGCCCGCATGCTGCCTGTGACCTCGTCCGCGGGCACACCGAACACCCGCGCCGCGGTGACCGCATGGAAGTCCGTGCCCGAAGCGAACGCCTCGGCCAGGCCGTCGTCGTCGGACAGATGCGTCATGATCCGCATCTCGATCTGGCTGTAGTCGGCGCTGAGCAATGACTCGCACCCCGGGCCGACAATGAACGCCTCGCGGATCTGGCGGCCTTCGTCGGTGCGGATCGGGATGTTCTGCAGGTTCGGGTCCGTGGAGGACAGTCGCCCGGTCGACGCGATCGTCTGGTTGTACGTCGTCCGGATCCGGCCGTCGTCGTCGACGCTCTTGAGCAGCCCTTCGACCGTGACCCGCAGCCGTGATGCGTCTCGGTGGCGGAGCAGCGCCTCGAGGAACGGATGCTCCGTCTTGGAGTAGAGCTCGGCGAGCGCGTCGGCGTCGGTCGTGTAGCCGGTCTTCGTGCGCTTGGTCTTCGGCATCCCGAGGTCGTCGAAGAGCACGACCTGCAGTTGCTTCGGTGAGCCCAGGTTGACCTCGTGGCCGATCGCCGAGTAGGCGTCGTCGGCGGCCGTCTTCACCGCGTCGCCGAACGAGGACTCCAGCGACTCGAGCCGGTCGACATCGACGGCGACGCCCGCCCGCTCCATCGACGCGAGCACGCCGACCAGCGGAAGCTCGACCTCGTCGAGCAGGCGGCGCCCGCCGCGCTTCTCGAGCTCGTCGTCGAGCACCCCGGCCAGGTCGAGCACGGCCCTGGCCCGGACCGCCTCGTCCTCGCCGGCCTTGGTCTCGTCGCCGCCGTCGAGGGAGAGCTGGAGCGCTCCGGCGCCGCCGTCCTCGGCACGCAGTTCGCGGTGCAGGAAGCGCAGGACCAGGTCGGCGAGGTCGTAGGAGCGCTGACCGGGCAGCGCCACGAAGGCGGACAGGGCGGTGTCGCTGGCCAGACCCTCGGTTGCCCAGCCGCGGGCGGCCAGCGCGTGCAGCGGGCCCTTCGCGTCGTGCAGCACCTTGGGCCGTTGTGGGTCGGCGAGCCAGGCCGCGATCGCGGCGTCGTCGCCCGGCGACAGCTCGGCCGGCTCGAACCAGGCCGCGGCGTCGTCACCAGCAGCCAGCGCGACCGTGGTGGCCTCGCCGGTCGCGCGGCTCCACACGCCGCGCACCGACACCCCGACCCGGCCGGACTGGGCGTGGGCGGCCAGCCAGGAGGCTAGCTCGCCCTCGCCGAGGCGGACCACGTCGACCTCGAAGCCCTCGTCGGCCTCCGGCGTGGGCGCCTCCAGCGTCTGGTACAGCCGGTCGCGCAACACCCGGAACTCCAGCGTATCGAACAGCCGGTGCACCTCGTCGCGGTCCCACGGCCGCAGCGCGAGGTCGTCCATCCGGGCCTCCACCGGCACGTCGCGGACCAGCTCGGTCAGCTGCCGGTTCGTCAGCACTTGCGCCAGGTGGGCACGGAGCAGATCGCCCGCCTTGCCCGTCACCTCGTCGGCATGCTCGACGAGCTCGTCGAGTGAGCCGTAATGCGCGACCCACCGGGCCGCGGTCTTCTCACCCACGCCGGGAATGTTCGGCAGGTTGTCCGACGGGTCGCCACGCAGCGCCGCGTAGTCGGGGTACTGCTCCGGAGTCAGGCCGTACTTCTCCTGCAGCACCTCCGGCGTCGTGCGGACGAGGTCGGACACGCCGCGACGCGGGTAGAGGACGGTGACGTGGTCGCCCACCAGCTGGTAGGCGTCGCGGTCGCCGGTGCAGATGAAGACATCGAAGCCCTCGGCCTGCGCCCGCGCGGTGAGCGTCGCGATGACGTCATCGGCCTCGTAGCCGTCCTTCTCGACCCACGGGATGCGCAGCGCGCCCAGGACCTCCTTGACCAGATCGACCTGGCCGGAGAACTCGGCTGGTGACGACGTCCGGTTGGCCTTGTACGCGGCGAACGTCTCGGTGCGGAACGTCTTGCGGGAAACGTCGAACGCCACCGCGACGTGGGTCGGCTGCTCGTCGCGTAGCACGTTGATCAGCATCGACGTGAAGCCGTAGACACCTTCGGTGTGCTGCCCTGTGGTGGTGACCATGTTCGCGTCCTTCAACGCGTAGAAGGCCCGGTAGGCCAGCGAGTGTCCGTCGAGCAGCAGCAGGCGCGAACGAGCGTCGGTGTCGACCACGGCGGCCACCCTAGCCGTGGTCGACGACAGCGCCGCGGCCCGTGCGGGCAGCCCCGGCCGGCCAGTGTCGACCGCCGCGCAGCCGGCTCAGCCGCGGGCGACCACGCGCCACGGCCGCTGCCTGCGGCCGTGGACCGCGGCCAGCCGCCGGCCCGGCTCGCCGAGCACCTCGGGCGCGACCAGCGGGCCGCCCGCAATGCGCCTGCGTAGCGCCGCCACAGGCACGGAGCGCTGCCCGACCAGCGGTCGTAGGCCGATCCGGGCAAGGAACCGGTTGGTCTCGCGGACGTTGGGGTTCACGTCGACCACGAGATGCTCGGCGTGGATCTCGACCGCCCACGACGCGGCCGCGTCGAGCAGGGACCGCCCGATGCCCCTGCGGCGGTGGTCGGCGAGGACGTGCAGGTAGCTGGCTCGGACGGCGAAGTCGTCGTGCAGCGGCGTGAGGGGCTCGCGGGCCAGGTAGACAGCCCCGACCACGATCTCGCCTTCGTCGACCGGGGTCACCGCAACGAGCAGACGCCGGTCGAGGTTGCCCTCGATCGCCTCCAGCCGGCAGGCGACGGCGGACGAGCTCGGCGGGATGGACGTCCGACCGGGCACTCCGGCGACCATCAGCAGGTCGGCCCAGAGGCGGGCCAGCGCGTCCGCGTCGGCAGCGACCGCGTCCCGGACGCTCGCGCGGGTTCTGGCCACGCTTCCTCCTCGAGGGCCGGCCGCCGCTACCGGCGCCGGTAGGCTCGCCTGCTTGCTCCCCCGATGCATCCGGCGCACCGCCGGCCGCGCCCCGAAGCCTATGCCCCGTGCGCCACCCTCGCCATGCGAACCGGAGGAAGCGCCATGTTCCGCGGATTCGGCACCGTCCTCAACGTCGTCACGGTCGTCGCCGGCGCCGGCATCGGACTGCTCCTGGGTCACCGGCTGCCCCAACGCACGCGCGATGTGGTCACCGACGGGCTCGGCCTGACCACGCTGCTGATCGCTGCCCTGTCGGCCGCAGCAGTGCTCGACGCCGACCTGGTCCGGCTGGTCGGTACCTCGGGAACGGTGCTGGTCGTGCTCGGGGCACTCGCCATCGGCGGAGTCGCCGGGTCGCTGCTGCGCATCGAGGCCCGCCTCGAGAGTCTCGGTGCCACGCTGCAGCGGCGGCTCTCCCGACCGCACCGCCGCGAGGGTCCGGTAGGGGCGCCACGCACCGACGGCGCCGACCGGCGCCGGTTCGTCGAGGGATTCGTCACGGCGTCGCTGGTCTTCTGTGTGGGCCCGCTGACCATCCTCGGCTCCCTGTCGGACGGGCTCGGCCTCGGGTATCAGCAGCTGGCGCTCAAGGCGGCACTCGACGGGTTCGCCGCCGTGGCCTTCGCCGCGTCGTTCGGGTGGGGCGTCATGGCCAGTGCTCTCGTCGTCGGCGCCGTCCAGGGCACGCTGACCGTGATTGGCCTGATCATCGGCGGGGTCCTCGACGCCGGCTACGTGGCGGCCCTCACCGCGGTCGGCGGTCTCATGCTCGTCGGAGTGGCACTGCGGCTGCTCCGGGTGAAGCCGCTGCCCGTAGGAGATCTCCTGCCGGCCCTGTTCGTCGCCCCGGCGCTGGTCGCCCTGGTCGCGGCGTTACGAGGGTGAAGTTTCGGAACGGACACGGCGGCCCGCCAAAACGTGGCACCCTGCAGCACAGGGGCTATGCTCCCGCCACCAGTCAACGGCGACGTCCCGTGCCTCGGCACTGGACGTGGCCCGACTCCAGACCGGAGGTACACCCCAGGTGCGCAGGCTGGCAGTAGCTCTTGCGGGGCTCCTCGCCACCCTTGCCGTCGTCGTCATCGGGACGGGGACGGCGTGGGCACAAGACGAGGAGAGCCCCGAGTCGATCCGCGGATTCCTGAGGAACGAGGGTGCGCCGGTCGAGGGCGTGACCATCACCGTCTCCGACGACGACGGCGAGGTCGGGACGGTCGAGACCGCCGCCGACGGCTCCTGGCAGATTCCGGTTCCGGGGCCGGGCGAGTACGAGGTCGTGCTCGATGCCGATACGTTGCCCTCCGACCTCCCCGGCGTGGTCACCGACACGGTCACGACCACGGTCAACGCTCTGCAGGACAAGGCCGTGCTGTTCCGCATCGGCGAGCCCGGCAGCGACACCGGTGGCGAGGGTGACACCACCACCGTGCCCGCCGAGGGCAGCGCCGACACAGCTCAACCCAGCCAGATCTGGCAGCTGGTCGCCAGCGGCCTGCGGTTCGGGCTGATCCTGGGTCTGGCCGCGCTCGGCCTCTCGTTGATATTCGGCACCATGGGACTGACCAACTTCGCGCACGGCGAACTGGTCACATTCGGCGCCATCGTGGCCTGGTTCCTCAACGACGCCGGGCTACCCGTCATCGCTGCTGGCGCCCTGGCGGTCGCGATCAGCGGGGGGTTCGGCTGGGCCCAGGACGTCGGGTTCTGGCGGCCGCTGCGCCGACGCGGAAGCGGCCTGATCGCCATGATGATCATCTCGATCGGCGTGGGACTGGTCCTGCGATATCTCTACCTGTACTTCTTCGCGGGCCAGCGGCGCTCCTACGACCAGTTCGTCGTCCAGCGTGCGATCGACTTCGGGCCCTTCGGTTACGCCCCACGCGACCTGTGGATCATGGGAATCTCGCTGGCCGCGCTGGCGCTGGTCACCACGGCCCTGATCAGGACCCGCATCGGCAAGGCGACCCGCGCCGTGTCCGACAACCCGGCGCTCGCCTCGGCCTCGGGCATCGATGTCGACCGGGTCATCACCTCGGTCTGGATCGTCGGTACAGCGCTGGCAGGGCTCGCCGGCGTGCTGTTCGGGCTGATCCAACAGGTCGACTACCTCATCGGCTTCCGGGTGCTGTTGCTCGTGTTCGCGGCAGTGGTCCTCGGCGGGCTCGGGACGGCGTGGGGGGCCATGGTCGGCGCCCTCATCGTCGGGGTCTTCGTCGAGGTCTCGACCCTACTGATTCCGTCCGAGCTGAAGTACGCCGGCGTGCTGGGCGTCCTCATCGTCATCCTGCTCGTCCGGCCACAGGGAATTCTGGGCCGACGCGAGCGGATCGGTTGAGCGGGCAGGGAGGAGAGACGTGGACTGGGGACTGATCACAGGCGACGCCCTACGCGCCCTCGTCGGCTCGGAGGCAATCGTTTTCGCGCTCGCCGCCATCGGCCTGAACGTGCACTTCGGCTACGCCGGACTGCTGAACTTCGGCCAGGCGGCGTTCCTGGCGGTGGCCGCTTACGGGCTGGCGACCGTCGTCACCACCTTCGGCCTGCCGTTCTGGCTCGGCATCCTGGTCGGGTTCGCCGGCGTGATCCTGCTCGCCATTCTGCTCGGCATCCCGACGCTGCGATTACGTGCCGACTATCTGGCAATCGTCACGATCGCGGCCGCCGAGATCATCCGGTTGATCTTCCGGTCGGTGAGCCTGCGGGACACGTTCGGCGGCTCGAGCGGTATCAGCGGCTTCAGCAACGACTTCTTCGCGCTCAACCCGTACAGCGGGGACGTCGGGTTCGGGCCGTTCGTCTTCAGCGACCGCAACGCCTGGGTGCTGACGGTCGGCTGGATCCTGGTCGCCCTCGCCTGCCTGATCGTCTGGGCCTTGATGCGTAGCCCGTGGGGCCGGGTGATCAAGGCTATCCGTGAGGACGAGGACGCGGTCCGCAGCCTCGGCAAGAACGTGTACTCGTACAAGATGCAGGCGCTGATCATCGGAGGTCTGCTCGGCGCCCTCGGCGGGTTCATGTTCGCCTTGGCGCAGGCCGCCGTCCAGCCGGACCTGTTCTCCCCGAACCTCACGTTCTTCGCCTACACGATCCTCATCCTGGGTGGGGCCGCACGGGTGTTCGGGCCGGTGGTGGGGGCGATGATCTTCTGGTGTCTGCTCCAGCTGACGGCCGGCATCCTCACCGGCGCCGTCAGGACGGGCGTGATCCCGACCTGGCTCATGGACTCCAACGATGTCGGGGCCGTCCGGTTCATGCTGGTCGGCATCGCCCTGCTCCTGCTCCTGGTCTACCGACCACAGGGGATCTTCGGTGATCGGAAGGAGATCGCACTCGATGCCCGATGAGCTTCCCGACGTGCCCATGACCCGGGCGGAGGCGGGCGAGGTGCCCGTGCTGGCCGAGCTCGAGTCGACCACGCCGCGCCGCGAGGAAACCGCTCGCGCCCTAGCCGACGTGCCGCACGAGCCCGGGTCCGGCAAGCCCGACCCGATCCTGGTCACCGACCACGTCCTGCGTCGGTTCGGCGGCCTGACGGCCGTCGACGTCGGACACGTCGAGGTGCAGCGCGGCTCGATCACTGCGCTGATCGGCCCCAACGGCGCCGGCAAGACGACCTTCTTCAACCTGCTCACCGGCTTCGACCGCCCCGACCAGGGCAGCTGGACGTTCAACGGCAAGTCGCTGGAGGGGACACCGGCGTACAAGGTGGCCCGCGGTGGCATGGTCCGCACCTTCCAGCTCACCAAGGCGCTGTCCAAGCTGACGGTCATCGAGAACATGCGCCTCGGCGCGGTCGGGCAGCGTGGCGAGAACGTGTGGCGGGCCATGTTCCCCGGCTTCTGGCGCAACCAGGAGGACGACATCACCGCCCGCGCCGAGGAGTTGCTCGCGCGGTTCTCACTCGACGCCAAGCGTGACGACTTCGCCGGATCCCTCTCGGGCGGACAGCGTAAGCTGCTCGAGATGGCCCGCGCGCTCATGGTCGAGCCGGAGATGGTGATGCTCGACGAGCCGATGGCCGGTGTGAACCCGGCACTGACCCAGTCGCTGCTGGGCCACGTCAAGGACCTGCGCGAGCAGGGCATGACGGTGCTGTTCGTGGAACACGACATGGACATGGTGCGCGACATCTCCGACTGGGTGTTCGTCATGGCCCAGGGCAAGGTGATCGCAGAAGGCCCCGCCGACTCCGTCATGTCCGACTCCCGCGTGATCGACGCTTACCTCGGTGCCCACCACGACCAGACCCTCCTCGACGAGAGCGTCGTCGCCGAGATCGAACAGGAGGCCGCCGCGGAGCTCGCCGCCGAGCAAGCCGGCCCGGGCATCCAGAAGGAGGACCGGTGAGCGCGAGCAACCATCAGGAGATCTACGACCGCAGCGTGCACGTCGAGCACGCCGAGGGCGCGATCCTGCGCGCCGACGAGATCGTCGCCGGGTACATCCCGGAGGTCGACATCCTGAGCGGCTGCGACCTCTACTGCCGCGACGGCGAGATCGTCGGGATCATCGGCCCCAACGGCGCCGGCAAGTCCACGCTGCTCAAGGCGTTGGTAGGACTGGTCCGGGTGCGCAAGGGCACGGTCACCCTGCACGGCGAGGAGATCACCAACTTCAAGGCCAACGAGCTGGTCAGCAAGGGCGTCGGCTTCGTGCCGCAGACCAACAACGTGTTCCCTAGCCTCACCGTCCAGGAGAACCTCGAGATGGGCCTCTACCAGGCCCCGTCGCGCTTCCCCGAGCGGTTCGACTTCGTCACCGGCCTGTTCCCCGCCCTCAGCGACCGGCGTCGGCAGCGGACCGGATCGCTGTCTGGTGGCGAGCGCCAGATGGTCGCCATGGGCCGGGCTCTGATGGCCGAGCCGTCGGTGATCCTGCTCGACGAGCCCTCGGCAGGGCTGTCACCGGTCCTGCAGGACGAAGTGTTCCTGCGCGTCCGGGAGATCAACAAGGCCGGCGTCTCGGTGGTCATGGTCGAGCAGAACGCCCGCCGCTGCCTGCAGATCTGCGACCGGGGTTACGTCCTGGACCAGGGCCGCAACGCCTACACCGGCACCGGACGCGAACTCATCAACGACCCCAAGGTCATCGAGCTCTACCTCGGCACCCTCGCCCGCGCCTGACCCGAGCCAGCGGGCCGCGCTCTACGGCGTCCCCGCGCTACGCATCTCACAACGCACCGGATGCAGGGCGAAGCACGGGGATGCGCGCGAGCCCCGTGGCACCACAGCAGGAGGCCCGGTCCCGCACCATTGCGGGACCGGGCCTCCTGGATGCTGTGACCTAGCGTTCGGTCAGAGCTGGCCCTCGCGGAACTCCACGTTGGTGTACGTGTTGTCCGGGCCGTACTGGTAGATACCGATGGTCGCCTGCGTCGGGTCACCGACATCGCTGAACTCGACCGGGCCGGAGGCACCGTCGTAGTCGATGTCCTCGCCGTCCTCAAGCAGGCCCGCGCACTCCTCGAAGGTCGTGCACTTGGTGCCTTCCGTGGAGATGTCGACCAGGCGCGACGCGATCGCCTCGCCTCCGTCGTCACCGGCCGCGATGGCGGCCAGGGCGATCAGGATCACCGCGTCGTAGGACTCCGGGGCGTAGGAGAAGTCCTCGAGTGCAGGGTCGACCTCGAGCGCCCGGGCCTGGAAGTCCTCGGTGGTCTCGGCGCCCGGCAGCGTTCCCTTGTTGCCGTCGAGCGTGCCGGCAGGCAGCTGGTCGCCGTAGTTGGACAGGTTGCCGTCGACGAAGTAGAGCGGCACGTCCTGCGGCCCGATGCCCTGGTTGACCAGCTCGGGGATGATGGTCAGCGTCTCGGCGAACCCGATCAGCACGATCGCGTCGGGAGCGAGGGCGGCCATCTGCGTGACCTCGGTTGCGTAGTTCGCCGCGTTCGGGTCGTAGATGATCGCCTCGCCGCCGGCGATGGTCCCGCCGCCTTCTTCCACCGAGATCGTGACGTTCTCGGCCAGGCCCTCGCCGTACGGGTCCTGCAGCGCCATGATGCCGACGTTGGCGTACCCGTCGGAGATCACCAGGTCGCCCATGACCCGGCCCTGCAGCACGTCGGACGGGGCGGTGCGGAAGTAGAAGCCGTCGTCCGGGTAGTCAGTGAAGTCGGGCGAGGTGTTGGCCGGCGAGAACATCACCGTGCCGCTCTGCACGACCGCGTCGATGACCGTGGCGGTGACGCCGGACGACGCCGCACCGATGATGGCGTCGACGTCCTGGCTGATCAGGCTGTCGACCGACTGCGACGCGATGTCGGTGGAGGTGTCACCGGAGTCGGTGTGGTTGACCACGACGTCCTGGCCGAGGACGCCACCGGCCTCGTTGACCTCCTGCACACCGAGGTCGACGCCGGCGAACTCAGGTGGCCCGAGGAACGCGAGGCTGCCGGTCTGCGGAAGCAGGGTGCCGAGGACGAGCTCGCCGTCGCCGGTCAACTCGGCGGTGGGCGACTCGCCTGCCGCGGTGCCGTCGCCTTCGTCGTCGCCGCCACAGGCGGCAAGCGCGAGCGACGCCACGCCCACGACGGCGATCGACCGCCACAGGGGGGTGGTGCGGATCATGTGATCTCCTTCGTTGAGCCGCCGCCGGAATCGACGATCGGACCCTGGGTCAGATGAGCAACCTAATCCGCACCATCCTCGCCGCGCACCTTGCGGGCGGAGGTGGAAACATGTTGTGACGACACTGTGACCTGGCCGGGAGCATATTTTCGCACCGATCAGGCCGCTCCCACCTCAGTCCAGGCACCGTCGCGGACCTCGTACACCGCCGGCAGCGCACCGCTGCGGTCCCCGTACCGGTCGAAGGTCACCTCGCCGGTGACGCCAGCGAATGACACGTGATCCATCTTCCCGACACATCCCGCGCGGGCCTGCGCTGCTGAATCCCCGAGCGGCAGGCACCCGACCAGAGCCTGCGCCAGCGCCGTGCCGGCGTCGTAGGCCGTCGCGGCGAACGGCCCGGGTGCGTCGATCCCCTGCTGCGCCAGCCTGGCCGCCAGGTCGTCGACGGCCCGGCCAGGGGTCCTCCCGAGGCTCGGTCCGACGACCGCCACCGCACCGTCGGCAGCCGTCCCGGCCGCCACCATGAAGTCCTCGGAACGTAGGTTCACGCCGCCGACCAGGTGGGCCGGCAGGCCGGTGCCGGCAAGCTTCTTGGCGACGAGGCGGCCACCGCAGCGTCACCGGCCACATAGACGACCTGGGCCTTTTCGGACACCGCGGCCGCGATCACGGCATCGATACCCGTGCCCTCCCGGCCGGCGGCACCGAACGCCACGACCTCGGCGCCCGACCGGCCGGCATCCGCGCGGAAGCGATCGGCCTCCTTCCCGGCCCCGCCGTCGACGACCGCGACGCGGCTCGCCCCGAGACCGACGACCGCATAGTCCGCAGCTGCACCGACCGCGTCTCCGCCGACCAGAGTCGTCCGGAAGTAGGACGCGTACGGCCGCAGCGGCGACGCCGGGTCGGCCCCCCGCGTGTGCTCGCGCGCGACGTCGGCGGGTGAGACGAACAGGATCGAGGCCCCAGCCAGGACGGGCTGGACGGCGCGGACCACCTGGGCCGACAGGCCGCCG
>DATHII010000114.1:0-6448 GCA_035316885.1 Jiangellaceae bacterium
ACCGTGTTTGGGCACCGTTGCACGATCGTCGGCGCGACCATCGGTGACCTCTGCGAGATCGGCAACGGCTCGACGATGCTGCCCGGCTGCGTGCTCGGCGACCGCGTCTTCCTTGGGGAGGGCACGCTCGTATCCGCTGGCGCCCGCTTGCCGGACGCCAGCGTCTGGGTCGGCCGACCCGCCCGCAAACTGCGCGACGCCACCGACGCCGACGTCGACCGACTCCGCGGGCTGCGCGGCGGCGACCTGTCGATCCCCGACGAGCCCACCCTGGCCTACCACACCGAGGAGCGCGACGCCGTGGGAACCCTCTACGCCTACAAGGACCACACACCCGAGATCGGCCAGGGCACGGTGCTGTTCGACTCCGCCGAGATCACCGGCGACGTCCGCATCGGCCGCGACTGCATCATCGGCGCCGGCGTGAAGATCATCGGTGACAGCCACGGGCCGGTTCGCATCGGCGACCGGGTCCAGATACTCGAGAACACCGTCCTGCACCTGCTCCCCGACAACCAGCTGCTCATCGGCGACGACTGCGTCATCGGTCCCGCCGCGATGATCCACGGCTGTGTGATTGGGGACGGCTGCGTGATCGAACCCGGTGCGATCGTCTCGGACTGGTCCACCCTCGGCCGCCATTGCCGCGTCACCGCCGGTGCCGTACTCGTGCAACGCTCGGAGTTCCCCGACCGATCCTTGATCTCGGGCTGCCTCGCCGAACGCACCGGCGAGACAAGGCCACCGCTCGACCGGCCGGCCTGGGCGCTCACCCACGACGAGGTCGCCACCATCACACGCGTCCGCCGCTGACCCCGCGAGGTGTGCGGTCATCCACCGCGGCCATCTTCGCGTCATTTGTAGGTGGAGGTCATCGCCAGCCCCTCCTTGATCGCCAGCGTCACAGGCGTCCTCTCCGCGACACTCTCGAGCTTCGCACGGTCCGAGTCGTCGAAATCACCGATCAGCCGCACCTGCCGCTCGATCGAGTTGATCCCCTCCTCCTCGTTCCGCAGGGCTTTGGCGTCGACCTCGATGCGTTGAAGAGGGATCGCGTGCTTCTCGGCGTACATCCGCACCGTCACCGACGTGCAGGACACGAGGCCAGCAAGGAGGTAGGCGAAGGGGGGAGGCCCCAGATCGCCCCCTCCCAGCGTCTCCGGCTCGTCGCCGAGGATCTCGTGACGCCCCACGGTCATCTGCGTCCGCCAGTGTTCGTCACCGGCTTCCGAGGTGATGCGCGCGAGGATCAGGCGCGGCCTCATCGATGTCCTCCTGCATTCTGCTCGACGCCGATGGCCTCCAGCCGGGAGCGACCTTCGGGCGCCGCTTCGGCCCTGTCATGCAGCCGTCGCTCCTCCTCGACGAGCCGTTCGATGTGGTCGACGATGCTGGCATCGGTGGTCATGCCGGTTTCCTGGGTCGTCACGGTCGTCGAGAGCTCGCAAGGCCTGGGCCGGACCGGTTCAGGCCACCCTAACCGGCGACACGTAGGCTTGCGGAACTGCGAAGGAGGGCACATCGTCGTGGGCGTGTCAGACGCGTCAAGGGGAGTGCGAACCATCCACCGTGACGAACTCCTGGAGATGGTCCGGGGTGGCGACGCGTTCCGGCTGGTGATGGCCCTGAACGAATGGGCGTTCCGAGCTAAACACATCGCGGGGTCTGAGCACTTCAACACCGCAGATGAGCTCTTCTCCTCGCTGAGCCCTGAGGATGACATCGTGGTGTACTGCACCAGCGTTGACTGCCACGCCAGCATCGCGCTCTACCACGCACTCGTGGACCGCGGCTACCGGCATGTCCGTCGATACTCCGGTGGGCTGACAGATTGGGAGGCAGCCGGTCTACCGCTTGAAGGCGAATGGGTGACGTGATTACCAGGACGGCCGTCCAGTTCGCCGCCAGTTCGTAGCATGACCACCGGAACCCGGGGTACCCGACGTGTCCGCGATCGCGAGTCGGACTCCCGGCGCCACCACCGGGGACGATCCCAGGTGGACGGTGGTAGACGGCAGCGTCTAGGCGCTTGCGCCTTGTGATCGACAATTTGTTGTCTATGCGGCGGCGGCGCTGATGCCGAGGTCGGCGAAGAGGGTGTGCATGCCGATGCGGATCTGTTCGTAGTCGCGGTCGACGGCGGCCCAGGCTGCGGGTTTGCGGCCCATCCGTGGGCTGCGCACGCCGGCGAGGATCGGGGCGATGATGTGGTCGCGCAGGGTGAGCAGCGCGGCGATGGTGCGGGCGGCCTCGCCGGGTACCTGGTAGCGGCGGGTCCGCCCGGATTTGACGACGAGCTGTTTGCCGCGCAGTTTGCGCAGGTCGTAGGCGGCCTGCCGGACGGTGTAGTCGAGTTCGGTCTGGCCGGTCAGGGAGCGCACCTTGGCAGCGAGGTCGGCGACGGTGAACCCGTCGGGCGCCACGGCCAGGGCGAGGATGGCGGCCAGTGCGGTGGGGGTGCGGGTTTGTTGACATCGACTCCGCCGACACGGGTGGCGCCGATCTGGGACGGTGCCGGTAGCTGGTCGAGGATGCCGTCGGGCAGGAAGCCGACGTCGACGCAGTCGAGCATGCTGGTGAATCGGTCGACCATGCCCGCGACGACTCGTGGCAGCGCGCGCGTCCCGCCCACCGCGCGCATCAATGGGACATGGTGGGTGGCGGCTCGGCGTCATGGGCGGACAGGCGGATGATTGGTAGGACGCGGTCGGTCTTTCGTTGGTAGCCGGCATAACGCGGCTGGCTTGCGATGATCCGCTGCCAGGCTTCTTGACGACGGTCGCCGTCGAGCTGTTCACTGGTCGCCCGACGTTGTTGACCGGCCACCTCGATCCAGACCTGATCGGGATGCGCCGCCATGTTGTGGTACCAGCCGGGGTTGCGCGCAGACCCGCCAAGGGATGCGACGACCAGCCAGCTCTCGGGCCCGTCGGGGAAGCGGGCGAGTGCCGTCTGCCGCTTCTCCCCGGTCTTGGCACCGATGGTCGTCAGGTACAGCAGGTCCATCCCCATGAATTTGTCCCCGCGACGTCGATGCTGCTTGATCATCATCCGCCCGACGAACCGGGTGAGCGGGTTCGACCGGGACGCGCCGCGGGCGCCGCGGCTCCCCCTCGAGGTCTTCTCGAAGCTCATGGCGCAATTCTCCCTTCGCGACGGCAGTCCAACTGACGCACAGCTTGGACGTATGGCGCACCGCGCGGGTCGGTGCGCGGCGGACGGCGATGGGGCGGGCGTCGCCAGGCAGACGCACGACGCCGTCGGCGCCAGGACCGGGGCTTCCCGGCGAGGCACGGTCGGCGAGGAATGCCGTCCAACGCCCGGTAGCGGGCTCGGACGAACTCTGCCCTCTGCACGTCTGGCAACCGCTCGACCATGTTCCGCGACGCCAGCGCAACTCTCCGCACGCTCCGGCGCCCATGCCCGGCACCGTAGGCCGTCCCGCGTACAGGGTCGTGCGGGTAGAGCGCGTAGGACTGGAACACCATGGCGATGTCCCGTTTGCGCGGCTCCAGGTCGGTGACGTCCTTGTCGCCGATGCGGACCGTGCCGTCGTCGATGTCCTCCAGGCCGGCGAGCATCCGCAGCGCGGTGGACTTGCCTGACCCGGACGGCCCAACGAGCACCATGAACTCGCCGTCGCCGATGTCGAGGCTGAGGCGGTCCACGGCAGGGTTGTCGGAGTCGGGGTAGAAGCGGGTCGCGTGGTCGTACGTGACGGTAGCCATGAGGACTTCCTCCTACGGGTGGATCTGCAGGCTGCGGCCGGCGCCGCGCGGAGGCGGCGACGGTCTCGGGCCTCGGGTCACCATTGGGCGTCGGTAGGGGATATCGGTACGGGGTGCCCGCGCTGATCTTGGATTGCCGGCATCCGGACTCGGCTACGGGTAAGCCGGCGTTGCGCCCGGCATGTCAGAGCGCTCTTTCGTACGACCGAGGTCGCCGGCGGCGCTGGCGTGGAGTTGTCGGAGCTGATTCGGGGTGGGGCACCATGTCGATTCGAGGCTGGTGGTGTCCCAGCCGGCGAGGCGTGCGCCGGCCTCGTAGGCGCTCTGGCAGAACGCGAGCAGCGTCGTCCTGGGGGCGCGCGCGGTGCGGACGTCCTCGTAGGGGAGGATCGCCAGCGAGCCGGAGGCCCACTGGACCCACGCGCCCGCGGACAGCGGCTGGTCGCGCAGCCCGGCGGGCTCTGGGGCGGTGTAGGAGTAGTAGGCGGCGTCGCCGACCCGCTCGTCGCCGGGCCAGAATCCGAACGAGATGACCTCGTGTGTGTAAGCCTCCCTGGTGACCCGGTCGGCGTCGGCCAGCGGCGTCGGACGGCCGGAGAACCGGGTCACCGCCAGGTCGAAGCTGTGCCAGAAGAGGTGCACCGGGCTGGTCTTGCCGTTGAACCACCCGCTGAACTCCTCGAACACCGAGTCCGACCAGTCCAGGATCCGGCCGAATCGCTCGATGGCCTCGCGATCCCACGACGAATGCTCGAGGTCCTGAGAAAACGGCGTTGTCATCGGGACACCGAACGGCTCCTCCTTGATGTCGACGTCGATGTCAAGTTCACCGAGCAACGCGTGGATGCGGGCGTCGAAGTCCGCGACGGGCAGCCCGTTGCCGAGCTCGAACGACCGGGTGCGGCCGTCGGCGGTCCGGACGATCAGGGCGTGATCGACGAAGTCGATGGTGATGTCGAACGTCGTGCCGCGGTGCTGCAGGCGCCGTGTCGCCAGACCGCGGACGTCGACGTACAGCGGGACATTCCACCAGTGGTTGCGCGGTGCCGTGGTCGCCAGCCGGATCTTGCCGACGATTTGGCTGTAGAGATGCAGGGTGTCTTTCGTTGCGCGCCAGTCGGCCAGATGCAATTCGGGCAGTGTCATCGCTTCGTCACCACGAATGCGACCTCGTCGACGTAGCACCAGCTCCAGTCCTCACCGGGTTCGGCGGAACGCGCGATCGGGTGGCGCGAGCTGCGGGCGTGTGCCGAGGCGTGCCGATTCGGCGAGCTGTCGCAGCAGCCGATGCGGCCGCAGGACTGACACATGCGCAGGTGCACCCATGTTCCCCCGATCGCGAGGCAGTCAGCGCACCCGGCGATTACTTCCGGCAGCTCGGTCAGCTTGATGCTGTCGGTGTGCGAGCAGATCGCGCTCATCTGGCCAACGCCTCCAGCAAGGCGGCCGCGTCGTAGGCGCCCCGGTGCACTACCCCGTCGATGAACAGGGTCGGCGTTCCCCGCACCTCACCAGACGCCAGTCCGCTCTCGACGTCCCGTCCGATACGCGCGAGGACGCCAGCGCCGGTCCGGTCCCGGTCGAAGCGTGCGACGTCGAGCTCGAGCTCGGCGGCATGCCGCCGCAGGTGGTCGTCTTCGAGCGCTTTCTGGCGGTGAAAGAGCAGCTCGTGCATGGTCCAGAACTGGTCCTGGAGCGCTGCGGCCTCGGCCGCGGCGGCTGCCGCGAGGGCGTGCGGGTGGATCCGGGTCAGCGGATAGTGCCGGAAGGCGAAGCGGACACCCTCGGCGAGCTGCTTCTCGACGCGTTCGATCTCCCGGAACGCCTGCCGCGAGTAAGGACACTCGTAGTCGCCGTACTCGACGATGAGACGACCGGCTGCCGAGCCGCGGACGTGATCGACCTGCTCGTCAAGCGGCTCTAGGGTCGGCCGACGCTTCTCCGGCGTCGCGTTGCGGGTCATGGGGAGCTCTCCTGGTGTGGGTTTTGGCACCAGATCTGGCCGGGCCAGATCCGCTCAGAAACCGACCGACTGCCGGATGAGGACGACGTGGGTGCGGCCGGGCGGCTCCAGGTGGATCTCGACGATCTTCCCGACGGCGCTGTTCTGCCCGTACGCCGCATACGCGCGGGCGTCCTCGAGGAGCCCGAGATCGCGTACCAGAGATTGTCGAACCCACGGTGCGGATGCCTGGTATCCAGGCTCGGGCGCTCCGGGGTGATGGGTACGACGGCCTCGTGGACGAGGAGGTACGGGTCCACCATCGGATACGGGATCCGCGCCGACGGCAAGGGTTCGAGGCCGTCCAGGCCCATCATGCGGCGGATGTGGGCCTCCTCGATCAGGACGACCTCGCGCTGTGCCGTGTCGATCTGGGTGGCCATGGTTCGTTGCTCCTCTCCCCTGGACCAGAACCCGGGTACCTCGCCGACGTCGGCGGGACCGGCGCCGGCCTCCTCAGATCATGACTTGAAGGTTCAAGTCCGTACTCGGCGAACGTATGCCTGCATGACTTGAACTGTCAAGTGACGTGCTAGCCTCTGCCGGTGACCGGCACCCGCACCCAGCCAGCGGCGCCCCGCTGGCTGGACGACGAGCAGCAGAACTCGTGGCGGGCCTTCGCCGCGGCGACGGTCAAGCTGCGCTGGGCGTTGGAGTGCCAGCTGCAGCAGGACGCGGGGCTCAGCTTCGTCGAGTACCACGCCCTGGCCCGGCTGTC
>DATHII010000115.1:0-3906 GCA_035316885.1 Jiangellaceae bacterium
CCGCGGTGGCCAGCGCCGGTCTCCCTTGCCCGACTTCTATATCGGCGCCCATGCGGCCGTGGCCGGGTACCGGCTGCTGACACGGGACGATCGTCGCTACCGCACCTACTTCCCCTCGCTGCAGCTTGTCGCTCCGTAGGCGGAGGTCGCCGGGCATACGCATTGGTGCCGCCATATGTCGCCACCCGCCACGGCGGACGACGATCGTCTTGACGACGGCCGCCGGCCGTGCCCGACAGCGACCACCCCGCACGACGGGCACCCGGCCAGTGTGGCGTCGGTCTCGACCGTCAGCACCAGCACGTCATCGGCCCGCTCGACCTCCAGCACGTGCATCCCCGGCACGTCGAACAACGCGTCAGCCCGAGCGCACCAACGCGCGCCCGGGCCACACCTACAGTGATCCATGTCGAGGTCGAAGAGCCGCAAATCCACGCCGACCGTGCACTTCGCACGCTAAGCAGCGCCTGAGCCGGACAGACGGGCCACCGAACTTGGTGCTCCCGCAGTGGGACCGCAAACCAGCAACATTTCGTTAGCAGCCGGAGGCGCTGCCAATTGAGCTACGCGGGAATCGTCGAACCAAGCCGACCGAAGTGGTGGGAACCAAAGGCGGCGGGCCGTAGCGCCTCAGGCACTGGGCGCGGCTCCCAGAGGGGCGTACACGCCGCACACGGCCAGTGCGCCCAGGCGCAAACGCTTGATCCCATCGCCCGGCTCGCCGCGTTGAGGGGTTAGCGGCTCCGGTTAGCGGCTCTGGCGAAGCAGGCGGGATCGGTGCATCTTGGACCGCATACTGATGCGGTGGAGACACGTCAAGGCCACGGGCCCGTGAGATTGCGACTGCAGCCGGTCAAGGGCTCCAGCCTCATGTCTTCTTACGTTGTCACGGGACCAGGGGTCGCATGAGCAAACCGACCATCCTGACGGTCGACGACGACCCGCTGGTCTCTGCTGCGATCACCCGCGACCTGGCCAGCCGCTACGGCGCCGACTACCGCATCGTCCGGGCGATGTCTGGCCCCGAGGCGCTTGCCGTCCTGACCAAGCTTGCCCTTCGAGATTCACCGGTGGCGTTGATCGCCGCTGACCAACGGATGCCGCAGATGACGGGTATCGAGATGCTCGAGCAGGCGCGGGCCCACGCACCGGACGCGAAGCTCCTGCTGCTCACTGCATACGCGGACACCGACGTCGCCATCAAGGCGATCAACGACATCGGCCTCGACTACTACCTGCTCAAGCCCTGGGACCCTCCTGACGAGCGGCTGTACCCCGTCACTGACGATCTCCTCGGAGACTGGAGGCAGGCCAATCGGGAACGCACGTCTGAGGTTCGAGTGGTCGGCCATCGATGGTCCGACCGCAGCCATGCGGTCAAGATGTTCCTGGCGCGCAACCACGTGCCCTACCGCTGGTACGACATCGAGCGAGACGCCGAGGCCGAGCGGTTGCGCGACCTTGCCCACGCGGAATCAGCCGACCTCCCGCTCGTGCTCATCCCGGACGGCGACACGCTCCACTCGCCGTCCACGCTTGACCTTGCGAGCGCACTCGGCCTGCATACCAGCGCGCAGCAGCCGCTGTACGACGTGTGCATCGTCGGCGGTGGACCTGCCGGCCTGGCCGCCGCCGTCTACGGAGCGTCCGAGGGCCTGAGCACCGTCATCGTCGAGCGCGACGCACCAGGGGGTCAGGCCGGACACAGCGCGTCGATCGAGAACTACCTGGGGTTCCCCAAGGGACTGAGCGGCTCGGACCTGGCGCAGCGCGCCCTGGCTCAGGCTTCTCGCTTCGGCGCGGAGATGGTCCTCGCGCGTGACGTCGTCGGATTCGAAGCACGGGGGCCCGTGCGCGCCGTGCTCATCGATGGCTCCGGGGAGATCGAGGCGCGCGCGCTCATCGTGGCGACTGGCGTGTCGTACCGACGGCTGGAGGCGGAGGGGCTCGAGGAGCTGACCGGCCGCGGGGTCTACTACGGCGCGAACATCAGCGAAGCAAGCCAGTGTCAGGGCGATGATGTCTATGTCGTAGGCGCCGCCAACTCGGCGGGCCAGGTCGCACTCACCCTGTCGCGATTCGCCCGGCATGTGGTGCTGGTGGTACGGGGTGCGACGCTCCTGGACACGATGTCGCTGTACCTCCTGGAGAGGATCACATCCGCGCCGAACATCGAGGTGCGGTACAGAACCGAGGTGGTGGCGGGCCGAGGCGACGGTCACCTCGAGGCGCTCACCCTCGCCGACAGGAACACCGGTCGCACCGAGGATGTCGCATCGAGCTGGCTGTTCGTATTCATCGGCGCCTCGCCCCGCACCGATTGGCTCGGCCCGGACGTGGTCCGCGACGACAAGGGATTCGTCGTCACGGGTCAGGAGCTCGCGGCCTCGCACGACGCGCATCGGTGGCCGCTGCCACGTGCGCCCTTCGCTCTCGAGACAAGCGTGCCCGGCGTGTTCGCCGCCGGCGACGTTCGGCTCGACTCCATGAAGCGAGTTGCGTCCGCCGTCGGTGAGGGCGCGATGTCGGTCTACCTGGTACATCGTTACCTGGCCACGATCTGATGCGCATCGACGAACTCCGCACGCTGACGATCTTCGAGGGCCTGACCGACGAGCAGCTCGCCGAGCTGGTCGAGGGTGGTACCGAGGTTCGCATCGAACCGGGGGTCGACCTGTTCCGCGAGGGCGAGCACGCGGACTTCTGGTGGGTTCTCGTCGACGGTGCGCTCGACCTCGTCCGCCACGTCGGCCGCGAGGACGCCGTGGTCGCCAGGATGGAGATTCCGGGCCGCTGGGCCGGCGGGTTCCGCGCCTGGGACGAGGAGGGCGTCTATCTCGCCACCGGCCGAGGAGTGACCAGCGGGCGGATGCTCCGGGTGCCGTCCGAAGTACTGCGGGAGCGTGCCCAGACCTGGTTCCCGTTCGGCGCACACCTCATCGCGGGCCTCTACCGGACCGCGCGCTCCATCGAGTCGACGGCACGGCAGCGCGAGTCCCTGGTCACCCTCGGCACGCTCGCCGCCGGACTCGCGCACGAGATCAACAACCCCGCGTCGGCCGCTACCCGGGCCGTCGACGCCCTCGAGGCCGCATGTCAGGCGCTGCTCTCCTCGGTCGAACGGCTCGCCCGCGACGACATCTCGGCCGCTCAATTCGCCGCGCTCGGGGCGCTGCGTGGCGAGATCGAACCTGTGGCAGCCAACGAAGACCCGGTGTCCCGTGCCGACCGCGAGCAGGCCCTCTCGTCGTGGCTCACCCGCCACGGCATTGCGCGCGAGTGGACCATCGCCCCGACGCTCGCCGCCGCCGGAGTCGATCCCGCGTGGTTCGCGCGGGCCGCGACCGTGCTGCCGGGATCGGCCCTTCAGCCGGGCCTCGAGTGGGTGGCGAGCACGTTCTCCGCCGCCACCCTGCTCTCGGAGGTGAAGGAGTCGACCCGACGCATCTCCGACCTTGTTGCCGCCGTCAGGTCCTACTCGCAGATGGACCGGGCGTCGATGCAGCGCGTCGATGTGAGGGATGGTCTCGAGAGCACGCTGGTGATGCTTGCGCACAAGCTCGGCGACGGCATCACGGTCGTCCGTGAGTACGGCGCCGACGTCCCGATGGTCGAGGCCTACGCAGCCGAGCTCAATCAGGTGTGGACCAACCTGATCGACAATGCCGTCGACGCGATGGACGGCACCGGCACACTCCGGGTGGCGACACGGCTCGACAAGGACTGCCTCGTCGTCGAGATCGGCGACACCGGCCACGGCATGCCGCCACAGGTGGCGGCTCGGGCGTTCGAGGCCTTCTATACGACCAAGGACGTGGGCAAAGGCACCGGACTCGGCCTGGACATCGCACGGCGCATCGTCGTGGAGCGCCACGGTGGGAAGATCACGATCGATTCCCAACCGGG
>DATHII010000116.1:0-16281 GCA_035316885.1 Jiangellaceae bacterium
CGAGCTCGCGACCAGGCTCGACCGCGTCGACTACCTGACCGACGACGGCTTGGCCACGGCGGCGTTCCTGGCCCTGCGGATGGGACGCCCGCTGTTCGTCGAGGGTGAGGCCGGTGTCGGCAAGACGGCGCTCGCGCAGGCCCTGGCCGACGCTCTCGGCGCGCCACTGATCCGCCTGCAGTGCTACGAGGGGCTCGACGCCGCCCAGGCGCTCTACGACTGGGACTTCCCGCGGCAGTTGCTGCACCTACGGGCGGCTGAGGCGGTGGGCGTCGACGATGCCGAGCAGCTCGAGCACGAGCTCTACGACCGCCGTTTCCTGGTGGCCCGGCCATTGCTGCAGGCGGTCGAGGCGAGCACGGCGGAGCGTCCCGCCGTACTGCTGATCGACGAGGTCGACCGCGCCGACGACGAGTTCGAAGCCTTCCTCCTCGAGGTGCTGGGCGACTTCACGGTGTCGATCCCCGAGATCGGGACCATCCGAGCCGAGCGTCCGCCGGTCGTCGTCGTGACGAGCAACCGAACCCGCGAGGTCCATGACGCGCTCAAGCGTCGCTGCCTCTACCACTGGCTCGACCACCCGGACTTCGAGCGCGAGGTGGCGGTGATCCGCCGCCGGATCCCCGGCGCGGACCAGCGACTGGTGTCCGACGTCGCCCGGGCGACCCAGCGGCTGCGCCGGATGGACCTGGTCAAGCCGCCTGGGCTCGCCGAGTCCATCGACTGGGCGGCCGCGCTGGCGACGCTGGGAGCCACCGGGCTCGACCGTGACGTCGCTGCCCGCACACTGGGTGCCGCCGTGAAGTACCGCGAGGACCAGGAGCGCGTACTGGCGGCCGTGGGCGATGGCGGGTTCACGTGAGCAGCGCACTGCCGGCTCTCGTGGGATTCGCCCGGACGCTGCGAGCGGCCGGCGTTCCCGCGGGCCACGCGCGGGTCCACGCCTGGGTCGAGGCGCTGGTCCACCTCGACCCCGACCGTACGGCCGACGTCTACTGGTCCGGCCGGTTGACGCTGTGCGCAGGACCAGAGGAGCTGGCCGTGTACGACTCGGCCTTTGGCGCCTACTTCGGCGACACGCCCGTGCGGCACACGCGCCGTGCCAGAACGGTCACGACGCTTGCCGTCGCCGTGCCGGCCGACGACGTCCCGGCCGGCGAGCCGGATGCCGCGGACGACCTGTCCGCCGTCGCGGCCACGGCGAGCCGGGCCGAGGTGCTGCGTCACCGCGACCTCGCGGAGCTGTCGGCTTCCGAGCGGGCCGAGGTCAGCCGGCTGCTGGCCGCCCTGCGCCCGTCCGGTCCGGCCCGCAGGACCCGCCGACGGCGACCGGCACACCATGGCGAACTCGACGTCAGGCGCACCGTCCGCGACATGCTGCGCCGCGGCGGCGAGCCCGCCCGCCTGCACCACCGCTCCCGCACGCGCGCACCCCGCCGACTGGTCGTGCTCATCGACGTCAGCGGGTCGATGGCGGCCTATGCCGACGGGCTCCTGCGCTTCGCGCACGCCGCATGCCGGCGGCGCCGGTCGACCGAGGTCTTCACGATGGGCACGCGGCTGACCAGGGTCAGCCGCGAACTGAACGGTCTCGACGCCGACGCCTCGCTCATCGCTGCGAGTGCAGCCGTACCCGACTGGAGCGGCGGCACCCGGCTGGGTGAGCAGCTCAAGGCCTTCCTGGACCGCTGGGGCCAGCGAGGCACGGCTCGCGGCGCCGTCGTGGTGGTGGCGAGCGACGGATGGGAGCGGGGTGATGTTGCCCAGCTCGCCGAGCAGATGCGGCGGCTGCGGCGGTTCGCCCACCAGGTGGTGTGGGTGAGCCCGCACGCGGGCAAGGACGGCTTCGCCCCCGAGACGGCCGGCCTCCGGGCCGTCCTGCCATCGGTCGACGTGCTCGTCGCCGGGCACACGCTCGAAACGCTCGAGGAGCTCGCCGATCTGTTGTGCCGGGAGGATGCCCATGCGTGACGTCCTGGACCGTCTCCTGCAGTGGTGGACGGCCGGCGACCGGGTCGCCGTCGGCACGGTGGTCCGGACATGGAGCTCGGCCCCCCGGCCCGCCGGTGCGGCGATGCTGGTCGGTCCGGGCGGCGAGGCCGTCGGCAGTGTGTCGGGCGGCTGCGTGGAGGGTGCCGTCTACGAGGTCGCCGAACGGGTGCTGGCCGGCGGCGACCCGAGCCTCGAGCACTACGGGGTCAGCGACGACGACGCCTTCGCCGTCGGTCTGACCTGCGGCGGCACCATCGAGGTGTTCGTCGAGTCGATCGACCCGCAGACGTTCCCCGGCCTTGCCGCACTGGCCGACGACATCGAGGCGCGGCGGCCCGTGGCGATGGCGACCGTCGTGGGCGGACCGGGCGACCTCGGCGCACACCTGGTGATCCGACCCGAGACCAGGCAAGGATCGCTGGGAGTCGACCGGCTCGACGACGCCGTCACCGACGACGTTCGCGGCATGCTCGACCAGGGCATGACGGGGATCCGGCGCTATGGCCCGGCCGGCGAGCGGCGCGGCGACGAGCTCAGCGTGTTCGTCCAGTCCTTCGCCCCGCCGCCGCGGATGCTGGTGTTCGGCGCGATCGACTTCGCCGCCGCGGTGGCCCGGGTCGGCGCGTTCCTCGGCTACCACGTGACCGTGTGCGACGCGCGCGCCGTCTTCGCCACCCGCGCCCGGTTCCCGGACGCGGACGAGGTCGTTGTCAGGTGGCCGCACGAGTACCTTTCCGAGACCGTTGTCGACGAACGCACGGTCATCTGCGTGCTGACCCACGACCCCAAGTTCGACGTGCCCCTGCTCGAGGTGGCCTTACGCACCCCGGCCGCCTTCGTCGGCGCAATGGGGTCGCGACGGACCCACGACGACCGGTTGGCCCGTCTGCGCGACCGCGGCCTGTCCGACAAGGAGCTGGCCCGGCTCGCGGCGCCGATCGGGCTCGACATCGGTGCCCGGACGCCCGAGGAGACCGCCGTGTCGGTCGCGGCCGAGATCGTGTCCGCGCGGTGGGGCGGTAGTGGCCGGCCGCTGTCGGAGACCCTGGGGTCGATTCACCGCGAGCATCCCGGGTGACGGTCGCCGGAGTCGTCCTCGCTGCCGGCGAGGGCCGGCGCTTCGGCGGTCCGAAGGCGGTGGCCGTGGTCGACGGTGAGCGGCTGGTCGACCGTGCGGTCCGGCTGGCGCGCGAGGGTGGCTGCGATCCCGTCGTCGTCGTCGCAGGAGCCGTCCCGCTCGACGTCGCCGGTGCCGAGGTCATCGACAACCCCGACTGGCCCAGTGGCATGGGCTCGTCGCTGCGCGCCGGGCTCACGGCCCTGCCCGTGGCGGCGGACGCGGCCCTCGTGCTACTCGTCGACACGCCGTGGCTCGGGCCGGAGTCCGTCCGGCGCCTCTTGGCCGCCCGGCGCGCTGGCGCTCACCTGGCGGTGGCGACCTACGCCGGGGAGCGCGGTCACCCGGTGCTGCTCGGCCGCGACCACTGGCCGGGCGTCGCCGCGTCGGCCCAGGGTGACAACGGTGCGCGGGCCTACCTCGCGCGCCGCGCCGACGAGGTCGTCGAGGTGGACTGCACCGGCACCGGCGTGCCGACCGACGTGGACCTCCCGACAGACCTGTGAGGACGGCGTCGCTAGCATCGCGGCGTGGTCGAGCCGCTGGTCCTGGCGCTGGTCGTGTTCTCCGGGACCTATGCCGCGATGGCGCTCGGGGCGGCGGTGATCAATCGTAATCCTCGCGAGTACATCGTCATTGCCTCGACCGGTCTGGAGATCCTCGTGCTGGTGCAGGTCCTGATCGCGGTCGTCATGCTCATCGGCGGGGACCGCCCGGACGAGTTCGGCACCTTCATCGGGTACCTCGTGGTGGCCCTCGTCCTGGTGCCGATCGGCACCCTCTGGGCCCTGGCCGAGCGGTCACGATGGGGTCCGGCCGCTCTGGCCGTGGCGTGCTTCGCGCTGCTCGTCGTCGTCATCCGGCTCAACGACCTGTGGAGCACGGTCGGTGGCTGACCAGCGGCCGACCAACAGCGGTCCCGGGCGACTGCTCGTGGCCGTCTACGCCGTCTTCGCGATCTCGTCCAGCGCGCGGGCAGGCGTGCAGATCGCCAACCATTTCGACGACGCACCGGTCGCGTACCTGCTCTCGGCGTTCGCCGCCGCCGTCTACATCGTTGCGACAGTCGCGCTGGCGCGATCGGGTCCGACGGCTCGGCGCGTGGCCGTGGTCGCGTGCACGGTCGAACTGGTCGGTGTGCTGGTCATCGGCACCGCGAGCCTGATCTGGCCCGACGCCTTCCCGGACGCGACGGTGTGGTCGGTCTACGGCCGTGGCTACGGCTTCGTACCGCTCGTCCTGCCCGTGCTCGGACTGCTGTGGCTGAGGCGTTCAGCCGGTGTCGGGCAGCGGCGGCGCGGCCTCGGCGAGCGCATCTAGAGCCTGCACGAAGCACTCGACCGGCGGCGTGACCAGCCCAGCGCCGACCTGTCCGGTGCCGGCCACCTTCCCGGCCATTCCGGTGTTGATCTGGGGGAGCACACCGGTCTTGACCACGGCGGCCACGTCGATCCCGGTCGGGGCGCCGCGGAAGTCGAGAATCGGCAGCGCGAAGGCCGGGTTCTCGCCGACCGTGATCTCGTACATCAGCCGGGTCGTACGGAGCGCGTCGGGAACCGTCCCCCCGACGAAGCGGACGATCGCCGGCGCCGAGGCCATGACGAAGCCGCCGAGCCCCATGGTCTCGGCGATGGCCGAGTCGCCGATGTCGGGATTGGCGTCGTCGGGGCCGTAGGTCCCGAGGAACAGTCCGTCGGGCATCTGGGCGGGACCGGTGAACCAACGCCGGCCCACACCCGAGACCTGGATGCCGAAGTCGGTGCCGTTGCGGGCCATCGTCGTGACGACGCTGCTGCCGGCGATCCCTGCGGCGGCCGCCGTCTGGAGCTTCCCGGCAGGCATGACGAGGTTGAGGAAGAAGTGGTCGTTGCCGGACACGAAGCGGACGACGTCGGCCAGATGGACCGGCTCGGCCGCCTCGACCAGGTCGGCAAGCAGGTCGCGGAGCAGCATCAGCGTGCCCGCCCGGTTGCGGTTGTGCCCCTCGTCGCCCATCTGGACCATCTGGGCGATGATCGCCTTGATGTCGACGGGGCCGTGCCGCGCGACCGCAGCGCGAAGCGCCGGGCCGAGCACCGCGCTCATCCACTGCAGTCGCTCGACGACATCGGGGGTGTATGCGCCGTAGCGCAGCACCCGCCCCAGGCCCTCGTTTAGCGAGCACCATGCAGTGCCGTTGTTGACCCCGTCGCGCAGCTCGAAGACCCACATCGACGGCGAGACGACTCCGGCCATTGGTCCGACCGCTCCCCGATGGTGGCAGGGCTCGAACTCCACCCGGCCGGCCTCGAGTGACGCCGCCGCCTCGTCCGGGCTCGCAGCGAGGCCTTCGAAGAGCATGGCCCCGATCAGGGCACCGCGCAGCGGCCCGGACGCCCGCTCCCACTCGATCGGCGGGCCGGCGTGCAGGAACTGTCCGGGCTCGAGGTCGAGCGCCTCGCGAGCCGGGCGGACGTCGACCAGCTCGGCGGTGGCGGTCAGCATGGCGGCGAGCGCCCGGCGATTGGCCTCGCCGCGCCGGGGGTCCGCCATCACCCGGGCAAGGGCGTCGTCTGTGCCGGGCAGCGGAGGCCTCCAGTCCACCGGCGTGACGGTGGCGGACTGCGCGGCGAGGGCGTCGGCGAACAGGTCGACGCCGGCCGTGACGACCCGCGGCTCGACCGACAGGTCCACCGGTCAGCCCTCCACCAGGTCGACCGCGACCCGGGCGGCGGCGGCGTTGGACAGGTGCACCGACGCGCCCTCCGACTGAAGGGCCTCCGCCTGTCGAACCAGGCCCTGCGGATCGGCCGCCGTTCCGACCAGCGCCACGACCACGGCGAGGTCGCGGCCGTCCGCGGCCGCCGCCTCCCGGGCCTTCCGGACCGCGGGGCCGAGTTCCGCCGCCGGGTCGGGGTGGGCACCGTGACCCAGCACCACGTCGAAGAGCACGACCCCGCAGGCAGGGTCGGAGCCCTCCTCCACGAGGCGCTGTGCCCGCAGGCTGTTGTCGATCATGGGGTGAGGACGGCCCTGGGTGAGGCGGTCGTCGCCGAAGTCGATCATGAGATGGCCATCGGAGCGGAGGTCGTCGGGAAGCCGCCAGCCAGGCTGCAGAGGGATGTTCGACCGGACCGATCCGAGCCTCGCGCTGGCTATCAGCATGGCCTCGTCGCAGAGGGTGCCACCGGCGAACAGACCCCGGAGTGCGCCGACCCTGGGCTCGCGACGTCCGAGAGCCGGCCACGCCCGCGGCTCCAGCCACGGCAGGTCGAGAGCTCGGACCACACGTTCGGCGGCGTCGGTGAGGGTCGGCTGTTCGGGTCCGAGGAGGGCAAAGTCGACCGGCACCCCGAGCGCCGCCGCGCGCGCACGCACGCTCGCAGCCGTCTGCGCGGCGGGCGGCTTGGAGACGACGACGACCCGCTCGGTCGCGGCGTCGGTGGCCAGCAGGTCGAGAGCCGCCAGGGTGGAGGCGCCCCCCACCTGCTCGGACAGGTCGCGGCCACCCACACCAAGGCAGTGGCTGACGCCGACTCCGGCGGCGTCGAGGAGGCACATGAGCTGTTGTGCCCCGGTACCTGACGCCGCGACCACGCCGACCGGGCCAGGCCGGACGACGTTGGCGAAGCCCAGCCCGACACCCGCGACCACCGCTGTGCCGCAGTCGGGTCCCATGACCAGTCGACCCGTTCGCGCGGCCACCTGCTTCAGCGCGATCTCGTGGGCGAGCGGCACGTTGTCGCTGAAGACGACGACGTCGAGCCCGGCGTCGAGAGCCTCGAAGGCGTCGGCGGCCGCGTGCCTGCCCGGCGTCGAGATCAGCGCCAGCGTTGCACCGGCCGCAGCGGCGCGGATCGTGCGGGGTGCCGGCGCACCCGTCACGTCGCCAGTCGCCTCGGGCCGCTCGGCGAGGATGGCGTCGACCTGCCCGAGAGCGGCGCGGAGGGCGTCGTCGTCGACCGCCTCCACGGCGACCAGCATGTCGTTGGCGGACGCGCCGCCGCCGGGCGCCGTGAACCCCATGCCGACGAGGAGATCGAGGTTGAGCTCGGTGGCCATTGCGACGAGTGCCGCGAGGACGCCCGGCTGTGCGCCGACGCGCTGGCTGACCTGCATGAGGCTTACCGAGTCGCGGTATGCGCCGGGGCGCACCTGCAGGTGCCGGCTCACTCCGGTGCCCGGGCGGCGGTGGCGACGGCCAGGAGCACGCCGTGCCCGAGCGCGGTGCCCGAACTGTGCCCGACCATGACCAGGCGGCGCACTGCGGCGCCCACGTCGCCGCGGCCGTCGAGCGCCGCTATCAGCCCGGCGAGCTCGGGCACGCACTCGCCGCGACTGGCATGCACGAGAAGGGCGGCCGACACGTGCGTCGTCTGGGTGGCCGCAACCTGGCCGACGGCCCGGGCCAGCCGGTCGGCGCGGGGGTCGCGGAGTGCCCGGAGGGTGACCAGGACACCGCAGAGCAGATCGTCGCCCGCCGGAGTGAGCCCGGATCCCCGCCCCACCAGGCTCGCGACCGCACCGGGCAGGCGCTGGCCGCACAGCCAGGCCGCAAACAGCGGTACCGTCGCCGCGACGGCGAGCTCGAGCGGGTCGAGCAGCCGGCGGACACCGTGCGTGCGTGCGACGACCTCGGGCTGCAGGTCGAGTCGTGGCCGCAGCGGCCGCCACCAGCGGCCTACGCCGATCCAGGTGTCGCCGAGCTCGACCCCGCCATTTCCCACGAGGGCGCGTCCGAGGTGGGTCGGCAACGGTCCCGGCAGCACGAGCGACGGCGGCAGGCGCACAGCCTCGGGTGTGCAGATGCACACGAGCGGCACCCGTTCGTCGTCGGCCACGACGTGGACGGCGGCGCCCAGCGTGCCGACGACCCGGGCCGCCCGGGCCGGGCCTTCGAGAAGGGGGGCCAACACGGTCGAGGCCGCGGCGAGCCTGGTGGTCGTGGCGGCGCGGGTCGGCGTTAGTGTGCGGACCGGCAACCGATCCTCCCGTTGATGTTTCTCGGACGCTAACCGGACCGGTACCGTCCCCGCATGGGGAATGTTGCCGATCCGGTCGCCCAGAGTTACCAGGACTTGCCAGCAGAGCGCCATCCGGCCCACCTGGCCTCCGGGGTCACGGTCCGCGAAGTGCTCGGCATGTCCGCGCTGACCGGTGCCCGGCTGCTCGCCGGCGCGTCGGGTCTCGAGCGCGTCGTGCAGCGGCTCAACGTGATGGAGGTGCCCGACGTCCTGCCCTGGGTGAAGGCCCACGAGCTGCTGCTCACGACCGGCTACCCGGTCCGTTCCACGCCCGACGGCGTCCCAGCGCTGCTCGCCGCGCTCGACGACCGCGGGCTGGCGGCGGTGGGCATCAAGCTCAACCGGTATCTCGAGACGCTGCCCCCGGAGGCGCTGGCCGTGGCGGACGAGCGGGGGCTGCCCCTCGTCCAGCTTCCCGACGGCGTCGGCTTCGACGACATCCTCAACCAGGTGCTCACCGAGGTGCTCAACCGCCAGGCCGCGCTGCTCGAGCGCAGCGACGAGGTCCACCGGGCTCTGGTGGCCGTCGTGCTCGACGGTGGCGGGCTGCCCGAGCTGGTATCCGAGATGGCCGTGATTCTGGGTGCTCCCGTGCTGGTGACGACGGCCGACGGACGGGTGCTGGCCGAGGGCGGCGACAGCGCAGAACTGGCAGCGCTGCGGACGACGTCCTGCTTCGAGCCCTCGGGGCGCTTCCTCACCGAACGCGAACCGCGCGGCGTGCACCGACACGATTCCAGCGGCTGGCACGCCGTCGTTCCGGTCGTGGCGGGCAAGTTCGACCACGGACGAATCGCCAGCTTCTCGCGGGACCGGCCGCTGGGCGAGGGCGACCTGCATCTGCTCGAGCGCGCAGCCACGGTTGCTGCGCTGGCCGTGACCAAGCAGCTGGCGGTCCGCGCCGTCGAGGGCAAGTACCGCGGCGATTTCCTGCGCGACGTGCTCTCCGACCGCGCTGGGGGACGCGAGCAGGTCGTGGCGCACTGCCAGTCACTGGGATGGGAGGTCGACCGGGCGCTGGTCGTCGTGGTGGCCGAGCTGGACCCGTCGACGGTTCTGGCGCAGCGGCCGGGCCCCGAGCTGCGGCCTGTCCAGGAGCGGTTCGCCGCGGCCTGGGAGGGCGCGGTCCGGGTCCGCGACCCCGCCGCGCCGGTCGTGGGCTTCACCCAGGAGGTGGTGGCGCTGCTCGCAGTGCCGGTCGGCGGTGACCCGGACCGGGTGGTTCGCGAGGTGGTACGCGAGGTCTCCGGTGACGGGGGAGGGGGCCGACGGTCCTTCGCGACGGGGGTGAGCCGCGTCGTCGACGACCCCGGGCTGATCCCTCAGGCCTACGAACAGGCCCGACGTGCGGTGCACGTCGGGCGTCAGTTGCACGGTGCGGGCGCGGTCGCCCATTTCGACGCGCTGGGCTCGTTCCGGCTGCTGAGCCTCGTGCGCGACCCGGCCGAGCTGCGGGGATTCGTCAGCGAGACCCTCGGCGAGCTGGCCGCCGAGGGCGACCCGGAGGCCGCCGACCTCCGGCACACGCTGCAGGTGCTGCTCGACACCAACCTCAACGTCGCCGAGGCTGCCCGCCGGCTGTTCGTGCACTACAACACACTGCGTTACCGCATCGGCAAGCTCGAGCGACTGCTCGGTCCGTTCCCCAGCGATCCCGATCTGCGCCTCGACCTCGCCCTGGCTCTCAAGGTGCTCCAGATGCGCGGCCTCTGAGCACCGTCCGACCCCGGCGGGTCTAGCCAGCGCAGAGGCGAGTCTTCGTCAGATCTTCACGATGCCGCAGGCGGAGCGTGCCCCTAAGTTGCCGCCAGCACAGATCAGTGTCCGCGTTGCTCTCCTGAGAAGGGGCCCTGCATGGCGCTCGACTGGAAGGTGGTCTACGGCGGGAAGACCCCCGCCACCCGGTGAGGTCGTCCGCCCCGACGAGCGGCTGTCGTGGGGCCGCACCGTCGGGCTCGGCGCCCAGCACGTGGTCGCCATGTTCGGGGCGACGTTCGTCTTCCCGATCATCATGGGCCTGAACCCCCAGCTGGCGATCATGATGAGCGGCATCGCGACCATCGCGTTCCTGCTCATCGTCCAGGGGAAGGCCCCCAGCTTCGTCGACGATCGCAGCCGGGCCGACGAGCGGATCGACGAAGGCCTCGACGAGAAGGGGGACGAGCGCTAACGGGGGTGCCACACGCGGGGGACGTGCGCCGAGGGGCCGCACGGCCCCCGCGGCGTGTCCACCCGCCCCTGGTGCGTCACGCCCGGCCCCGCGAGGGAGGATGCGACTCGTGAAGCCGTCGCCGTTCGTCTACCACCGGCCGACGACGCTCGAGGAGACCCTCGACGTGCTGGCCGAGGTCGGGGCCGACGGCAAGGTCCTCGCGGGCGGCCAGAGCCTGGTGCCGTTGTTGTCGATGCGCCTCGCCGCGCCAGCCCACCTGGTCGACATCAACCACGTCGGCGGCCTCGACCGGATCGAGGTCCGCGGCGGCGGTGTCCGCGTGGGCGCGACAGCCCGCCACGCCGCCGTGGAGCGCGACGACAGAGCCTTCGACGCCGTGCCGCTGCTGCGGCAGGCGCTCGTCCACGTCGCCCACCCGACCATTCGCAACCGCGGGACGACGGTGGGCAGCCTCGCGCACGCCGACCCCTCCGGCGAGATGACGGCGGTTCTGGCCCTGCTGGGCGGAACCGTGACCCTGAGCAGGCGGGGAAGCGAGCGGACGGTCGGCGCCGCGGACTTCTTCCATGGCCCGCTGGAGTCGGCAGTGGTGCCCGGTGAGGTCGCGGTCGAGGCGTTCTTCCCGGCGCCGACGGGCCCCCGCACCGGGTCGGCCTGGGCGGAGGTGTCCCGGCGGCACGGCGATTACGCCGTGTGCGGGGTCGGCGCCCTGGTCACGCTCGACGACGACCTGCGTGTCGCTGCGGCCAGGGTCGGCCTGATCTCGGTGGGCCCGACTCCGGAGGTCGTCGACGTCACCGAGGCGCTGGTCGGCCAACCCCACGACACCGCGGACGTCGCGGCTGCGGGTCGGCTGGTCCGTGCAGCCGTCGACCCCGAAGCCGACATCCACGCAACGGCCGAGTACCGGCGGCAGCTCGCCGGCACCCTGACGGAGCGGGCACTGCGGACCGCCGCCGGTCATGCGAGCGCTGCGTCCGCGGCGGGCGGTGGCGCATGACCGACCTGCACGACGTCGCGCTGAGCGTCAACGGGGTGCCGCGGTCGGCGCGTGTTCCCGCCCGGCGCCTGCTCTCCGACTTCCTGCGTCACGACCTCGGGCTCACCGGCACCCACGTCGGTTGCGAGCACGGCGTGTGCGGAGCCTGCACCGTGCTGATCGACGGGCGGCCGGTCCGGTCGTGCCTGTTGTTCGCGGTGAGCGTGGCCGGTGCCACCATCACGACTGTCGAAGGCTGCTGCGAGCCGGACGGGTCGTTGGGCCCCGTCCAGCAGGCTTTCTGGGACTGCCACGGTCTGCAGTGCGGCTTCTGCACACCGGGCTTCGTCACCACCGTCACGGCCTATCTCGACGAGAACCCCGACCCCACCCAGGACGAGGCGCGGGAGGCGATCGCGGGCAACCTGTGCCGCTGCACGGGCTACCAGAACATCGTCGCCTCGGTGCTGCGCGCCGCCGAGCTCCGCCGCGAGGTGCGCGCGTGACCACGGCCATGATGGGCGAACCCATCGCCCGGCGCGAGGACCCTCGCCTGCTGTCCGGGAAGGGGCGCTTCCTCGACGATCTCGGCCGGTATGCGCTCGGCGTCGCGTTCGTCCGGAGCCCGCATGCGCACGCCCGGGTCGTCGACATCGACGTTACCGGCGCATTGGAGGTCCAGGGGCTGGTCGCCATCTACACCTACGACGACCTCGCCGGCCCGTTGGCCGAGCCCCTCCCGCTGCTGATCCCACACCCGGCGCTCACCCACGGGCGCACCCCGTATGCGCTGGCCAAGGACGAGGTCAACCACGTCGGCGAGGCCGTGGTCATGGTCGTGGCCAGCGACCGGTACGCCGCCGAGGACGTCTGCGACCGGATCCGGGTGACCTACGAGGTGCTTACCGCTGTCGTCGGCATCGAGGCGGCCCGGGAGGCCGCGCACCTCGTTCACGACGACGTGCCCGGCAACCTCGCCGCCCACATGGTCCAGGAGGTCGGCGACGCGCGGGCCGCCATCGACGCCGCCCCGCACGTGCTCGAGCTCGACCTCGACGTCGAGCGGAGCGCGTCGACACCTCTGGAGGGCAAGGGCGTGTACGCACGCTGGGACGCTGACGACGCGAGCCTGCGGGTGTACACCTCCACGCAGGCGTCGACCAGCGTGCGCGCCGCCCTCGCCGCCAAGTTGGACCTGCCGCCCGACCGGGTCGAGGTGGTCGCGCCCGACGTGGGTGGAGGGTTCGGCGTCAAGATCGTCCACCCCTGGCCCGAGGAGGTCCTCGTGTCGTGGGCGGCGATCACGCTGGGCCGGGAGGTCAAGTGGGTCGAGGACCGCCGCGAGCACTTCGTCTCCAGCGCGCACGAGCGCGGTCAGCTCCACCACGTCCGGGTCGGCTTCGACGACGACGGGCGCCTGCTCGGTCTCGACGTCACCTTCTGGCACGACAACGGCTCGTACACGCCGTACGGGATCATCGTCCCGATCGTCACTGCCACCCAGCTGCTGGGGCCGTACAAGCCGGGCGCCTACCGGGTCGAGTTCTCCAGCCTCTACACCAACACCGTCCTGGTCACGCCGTACCGGGGCGCCGGGCGTCCGCAAGGCTGCTTCGCGATGGAGCGGACGATGGACGCGATCGCCGCCGAGCTCGGCCTCGACCGTGCCGAGGTACGCGAGCGCAACTTCATCCGGCCCGAGGAGATGCCCTACGACCACGGGCTGCTCTTCCAGGACGGCCGGCCGCTGATCTACGACTCCGGCGACTACCCGGCGTCGATGGAGAAGCTCAAGAAGCTCGTCGGCTGGGATGCGTTCGAGAGCTACCGGGCCGAGGCACGCGAGCAGGGCCGCCGCGTCGGCATCGGGCTTGCGTGCTACGTCGAGGGCACCGGTGTCGGGCCCTACGAGGGTGGCTGGGTCAAGGTCGAGAACGACGGCAGCGTCGTCGTGGCGACCGGGCTCACCACTCAAGGGCAGGGCCACCAGACGGCGTTCGCCCAGATCGCGGCCGACGTGCTGGGCGTGCCGCTCGACCGCGTCACTGTGACCACCGGCGACACCCGCCGGTTCCGCTACGCCGTCGGGACGTTCGCGTCGCGGGCGCTGGTGATGAGCGGCAATGCGATCGCGGCTGCAGCGCGGACGGTGCGTGAGAAGGCGCTGCGGATCGCGGGTGAGGCCCTCGAGGCCGACGCGCGCGACCTCGAGATCGTCGACGGGGTGGTTCGGGTCCGAGGCGTCCCGACCTCGTCGATCCAGCTCTCGACGGTTGCGGTGCTGTCGAACCCACTGCGGTACGCGTTCGACGCCGAGTCCGCCCGCGCCACCCAGTTCGCCACGCCCGCCGACCCGGACAAACCGCCGGTCGCCGAAGGGGAGGAGCCGGGTCTCGAGGCGACCGGCTACTACTCGCCACCGCGGGCGACGTTCGCCAACGGCATGCACGCGGCGATCGTCGAAACCGACCCCGACACGGCCGAGATCCGCATCCTCCGCTACTGCGTCGTGCACGACTGCGGCACGCTGGTCAACCCGCGGATCGTCGAGGGACAGGTCCACGGCGGAGTCGCACAAGGCGTGGGTGGGGCCCTGTACGAGCGGATGGTCTACGACTCCGCCGGACAGTTGCTCAACGCGTCGTTCATGGACTTCCTCATGCCCTACTCGACCGAGGTGCCCACGATCGAGACCGACCACCTCGAGACGCCCTCACCGCTGAACCCGTTGGGCGTCAAGGGCGCGGGGGAGGCTGGAGTGATCCCGGGAATGGCGGTCTTCGCGTCGGCGATCTCGGACGCGGAGGGCTTCCCGATCACCCGGATGCCGATCTCGCCGAGCGACCTGTTCCACCTTCGCGCCACCCACCCGGAGGGCGCGAGTTGACGAAGGGTGCTGGCCGATGAAGGTCACCGGTTCCGCCGTCCTGCACGCACCGCGCGACCGGGTGTGGGCCGCGCTCAACGACCCCGCCGTGCTGGTCCGGACGATCCCGGGTTGCCATCAGCTCGAGCAGGTGGGCCCGGACTCCTACCGCGCCACCGTGACAGCCGGTGTCGCGTCGATCAAGGGCATGTACTCCGGCGACGTTCGGCTGTCCGACCAGGCCGAGCCCGACTCGTTCGTGCTGCACGCCGCCGGCGCGGGAGCACCGGGGACGGTCAGCGCCGATGTGCGGGTAACGCTGGCCGACGCCGAGGACGGAGCAACTCGGCTGGACTACGACGCCGACGCCGTCGTCGGCGGCGTCATCGGGGGAGTGGGGCAACGGATGCTCGCCGGCGTCGCGAAGAAGACGGCCGGCGAGTTCTTCTCCGCCGTCGACGACGTGCTCACGGGCCGCGCCGACCTCGCTCCGACCGCGCCTACGGCCGCCGGGCCGGCCGGAGCGTCCGCGGCTGCGGCGCCGGTGGTGTACACGGCGCCGCAGCGCCAGCGGCAGGCCGTGCCGCTGGGGGTGGTGCTGGGGGCCGTGGTGGTGGGCGCGCTGATCGCCCTGGCCGGAGTCCTGATCGGCTGGCTGATCGCGTCATGACGGGTCCACCGGGAGCCGGAGCCGGACACGTGTCGCGCCGCCACTGGTGCGAGTGAGATCAAGCGTGCCCGCGAGCGTTCTCACACGGTCCGGGATGTCGCCGAGATCGGTGACAGCGCCCTCGACCGTAGCGTCCACGAGGAGCTGACCGTCCTCGCTGAACGCTCCGACCGTGGTGCGACCGCTCTCCGACGCCCGAGCAACCAGGAGGTAGGCGGTCGACTCGACAACGGCGGAAAGCCGCTCGCTCGGAGCGGACTCGACGCGGAGATGTCGAGACTCTGCGAGGGCGCGACGGGCGAGCAGTCACCATCGTCGAGGACGGCGGTGAACCCGTCGCCGTGCTCGTCCATGATCCAGCGGTCCTCGACGACCAGGCGCTCGTGGACGGAGCGACGTCTGCGCTGCGGCTCGCGGTCACCAACGTGCGGATGCGTGCCCAGGTGCGCGCTCGCGTGGGTGAACTCGCGGCGAGGCGTCGTCGGATCGTCGAAGCAGCCGACGCGCAGCGGCCTGCCCTGGCGTCCGAGCTTGCGGCCGGGGCGGAGCTGCGTCTGAACTCGGTCGCCAAGCTGCTCGACGCGCTTCATGAGCGGGCCGACGAGTCGGTTCGGGTCGCACTCGGCGGGGTGCAGGCGGAGGTGCACGGCGCCCAGGACGAACTTCGCGAGTTCGTCCAGGGATCAGGCCGCCGCTACTCGGTTCGGGTGGCCTCGCAGCAGCCATTCCCGTACTGGCTGCGCGCGGAACCGTGCCCGTCCACGTGGACATCGCGGTTGGTCGCCTGGCACCGGCGATCGAGTCCGCTGTCTACTTCGTGTGTGCGGAGGGACTCACCAACATCGCCAAACACGGCGCGGCAGACCAGGCGTGGGTCAGCCTGCGTGTCGATGCGGGAGACGTTGTCGCGCGAGTCGTGGACGATGGGATCGGCGGTGCGGACGCGCGAGGGCTGGGACTGCGAGGACTCGCGGATCGAGTGGAGGCCCTCGGCGGGAGTCTGAGGATCGACGACGGCACCACCGGTGGGACCGTCCTCGAGGCGCGCATACCCGTGGAGGCTGGTCATGAAGGTTGTGATCGCCGACGACTCGATGCTGCTGCGCGAAGGCCTGGCCCGCCTCCTCGTCGACGCCGGTTGCGACGTGGTCGCCACAGCGGAGGACGCTGCCGGCCTGTTGCGCGAGGTGGAGCTGGCCAGTCTGGATGTGGCGATCGTCGATATCAGGATGCCGCCCACCCACACGGACGAGGGCATCGCCGCAGCGCGTCAGATCAGGACCGCCCATCCCGGGATCGGCGTGCTGGTGCTCTCGCAGTACCTCGAGTCCGACTGCGCCATGCGGCTGATCACCGACGCACCGGAGTGCGTGGGCTACCTGCTCAAGGAGAGGGTGTCCGACGTCGCGGTTGTCGTCGACGCCCTTCGACGCGTGGTCGAGGGTGAGTGTGTGGTCGACCCGACTATCGTCTCGACGCTG
>DATHII010000117.1:0-3935 GCA_035316885.1 Jiangellaceae bacterium
CCTCGGCGTTCAGCACCGCGCCATACATGATGCGGACCCGTGGGCCCACCCGGACGTCGCCGACCAGGGTTGCGGTCGGCGCGACGAACGCGGTGGCATCGACCGAAGGTGTAATGCCGCGATGTCTGATCAACATGCCAACCATCCTGGTTGGAGCCGCCGTCCAACACGACATCACCCTGGGCGGATCACGCGGCACGAACCGTCCGCTCTTAGCCGCAGTCCGCGCTCTCATCGACTATCCGAGCGACCCCAACCACGAACGTCAGGGCCACGACGACCCGGCGGACCCGACAGACGGTCGGGCCCTAGTGGCAGGATCACCGGCGTGACCAAGGCAGGAGCGCTCTCTTCCTCACAGGTAGTCGAGATGTCGGCCAGGCTGCCTCAGGTAGTTCTCAAGGAGGACGTCAACTGGACCAACATCACGTTCAATGGAAGAGGCTTCGCCTGGGTCAACCACTCGGAGAACCGGGCGATGATCAAGGCCCGCCACGACGAGCGTGCGGCACTGCTGGCGACCGCGCCCGCAGTGTACGAGGCCGGCTGGGCCACGAACTCCACCGCGTGGGTCACAGTCCGCCTCGAGCACGCCGACCCTGACGAGGTCTGGGAGCTCCTCGAGGAGGCTTGGCGGATGACCGCGACGAAGCGGGCTATCAGGGCCTAGAGGGAACTCGGGGGCACTAACCCGGCGCTGCGAACCGGTTGGCCGAACCGCTGCTGGCGTGCTGCTTGCCCCGGGACTTCGTCGCGCTTCGGGCATGCCCAGGTCGCCACGGATGAATCCGGTAGCCGCGATCCGACCGGAGCGTCTTTCCGCCGCTATAGGAGTCCCCTCTGACTTATGGCGCGGACATGATCTGCGCGCGGAAACACGGCTCTCGGCTCGGTGGCCGCCCAGCAAGGGATGGACCTGTGTCCGGGCAATCGTCGTCATGGCAGCCGCCCTGGCGGACGCGCGCTGGTGGTGGCTCCGGCTACGCCTAGGGCACGCGCTGCGCCCGCTTCGGCTCCTGGCCGGGAGGTCGGGTCACCGCACGGCGAAGAGCAGGAACTGCGACACCTGGCCGGGCGTGAAGTTGTTGTCGCTCACGATCAGCAGTGACCTGCGTCCGTCGGCAAGCCTTGGACCGAACGTCATGCCTTCCAAGTTGTCCAACGCCAGTTCGAGCGTGTTCAGGTCGAGGACCTCGGTCTTGGTCACGGACTCGACGTCGGCACCAATCAGACTGTCGAGCCCGGAGACGTCGTCGGCCCCCGGCAGGCCCACCAGATGCAGTGCCACGGAATTGCCCACGCCGACCGAGAACGAGCGTTCCATCGCGAGCAGAAACTGGTTGTTCAGCGGTAGCAGTTCCACCAGGCCGTTGACGCTGAAGGCATTGGGCGGCACGGGCTCGGCCGCGACGGAGTCGACCGGGTAGACAAACGTGCGGTCGACTTGCCCCGACCCGAGACGGAAGCGCAGGAGCCGGGCGATTGAGCCGTTCGTCGGCGTTGCAGCCGGTCCGTCCTGCGCGAGGGCGGCCTCGTTGCCGGTGAACAGGAAGGGCCCGTGTCCCACGACGGCAGCCTCGAAGCCGAGGTTCTGGCGCACACCCGTGTCGGGACCCACCAGGAACGGCTCCGGCACGGTGAGGTCGCGCACATAGCTGCCGTCCAGGTGGTACTCCCGGATCCAGGGGTCCACCCCAGCGCTTGACACGCCTTCGGAAGTGACCACCAGCGTGTCGTCGGCAGTCAGGGTCAGCCCTTCCGGATCCACGGTTCCAGGTGCGTAAGTCTGGCCGGCGGGTGGCTCCAGGGCGGTGACGTCGAGCACCGCTACGTCACCCGGGTCGAGGTTCCCGTCCGTGACGTCGATGGCGAGCGTGTAGAAGCGCACCGGCCCCAATGAGCCCTGGTCGTCAGAGATCGCGTAGTACACGTCGCGACCGGCGTCGTAGGCGATGCTCGACAGGCCGCCCACGACCGTCCCCTCGAAGGCAAGGCCCGCCGGCAGCGTCGACTCGCCGCGGAACTCCATGTGCACCGGGCGGGCTCGTTCCGGTGTCGCGGTTGCCGACCCACCCTGCGTGAACGGCAGAGCAATCACGGCGCAGACCACCGCCAGCATCACTGCGCTTCGGGTCAGATGCCGTCCTCGCACCATCAGAGGCTCCCTCCGTACGGCCATGTCGTTTGATCCTGCCTCACCGGAGGCGTCGGCCGGAACCCCAGCTGCCGGCGACGAAGGTGCGACGCCTCGCGTCACCGCGCATGCCGAGCGGAGCGTCTGTCCGGGTCACGACGAGCGAACCCGTCCCCGGTCGCCGGCGCAGTCCATCGCATGCTCAGGGGGCCGCAGCGGCTGAGGGCATGACCAGATCGCGGCGACACTTCTGTAGGTGGCGTCACTCCGCCGCTACCGTCCCCCAGGAGACGTTGCCAGGGCGGCGAGAAGCACCTGTGTGCGGATGCGGTCAGTCACCGACCGGCAGCGACAGCGATTGCGCGCCCTACCCGACGACGCGTCTCTGCGTGAGATAGTCCGGGGGTGGTTGGCGCCCGCCCTGGACCCGGCCCCTCAGGACCCTCGGGAGGCCGGCTTTTGGGCGATCATCGCCCCGGGCATGAGTGAGCGAGCTCCGGGCCCGCGCGCCCAGTTGCCAGCACACTCCAACGTCGAGGATGAGCTGGTCACCCTCCCGCCCGCAAGCTGCCGCACCTGACTCGAGGTCACCTACCGTGACGGCACGACCGAGACCCGCACGCTCACCCTCCGCTGACACGGGCGCTTGCACGCCCTCATGTGGGACAGCGGGAACGTCACGCGCCGCCGGTGTCAGAGGCCGAGCTTGTTGCCCAGTCCGCCGCCGAGTCCGCCAAGCAGGTCCGTGGGGTCGATACCGAGCTTCGACAGCAAGCCGGAGTCCTTCTCGGTGTCGACCTGACCGGGCAGTTCCTGCTGCGCCTGGTCGGCCTTGGCGTCATCGCCGCGCTGGCGCAACAAAGAGATGATCTGATCCTTGTCGATCTGCATGATTCGCTCCCTTGACGGTTGCCGTTGCCGGCTCGTACCCGCCACGCGCCCCATCAACCCGGGGGAGGACCTCCACTCCAGGTTTGGTCGGCATCCCGGGACCGATGTAGACGCACTCACTGACGGCGGGGCATCGAGCTGACGCGGATCATGCGGGAGTCGGCCTTCGCGCCGGAGTAAGACAGTGCAACGCCAAGTCGCTGAGTCGACTGGATGAGGTAGAGCAGCCTGACAGTCGCCTCCTCGGGTACGTCATACCGCCGCCAAGGCATACCGCTCTGGATAGTCGCCGGCGTGCTTCATCGCGATGGCGACGACCGGGTGGAGGGTCGGCTCGGCGAGCGGGGTGTCGGGGTTGCGGAGGTCGCGGGCGCCGTGGCCAGCGATCCAGCTGTCGTGGGAGCCTTCGGCCCACCCGATGACGCAGACGGCGTCTGCCTTCTCGGCGAGGTAGTCGTCGATCTGCAGGAGGGCCTTCTCGCCGGCCCAGCGCACCAGGATGGAGCCGCCGGTCCAGTGATGGAGTGCCGGACTGGCGTCCGCTGTCGCGATCCCAGCGAGGTCCGCGTCATTCCGCGAGTCTGCGGTGTCATGGCCCGGTGCAGACGGTCTCGACCGATTTGACTCCAGCGATCTGACGGAATTACTCAGTCAGATCAGAGCCAGCCCCGGTCGTGGGCGAGCCGGGCGGCGGCGGTGCGGTTGGTGGTGCCGAGCTTGCGGATGGCCTCGGACAGGTAGTTGCGCACGGTGCCGTCGGACAGGTGCAGGCGCGCGGCGATGTCGGCGTTGGACAGCCCGTCACCGGCCAGGCGTAGGACTTGGCGTTCCCGGTCGGTGAGCGGGTCAGCCTCGGCCCAGGCGTCCGCGGCGAGGGCGGGGTCGACGGCGCGCCCGCCGTGGTGCACGG
>DATHII010000118.1:0-4214 GCA_035316885.1 Jiangellaceae bacterium
AGGGGCGACGTTGAACGGACTAGCCGGAAAGACCGACTGTCGTACGGCGGAGCGTGTTGTCATGAGCCTCAGTGTGCTCTACATGGCCGCTGTCGTCACGATGACTGTGCATCATTTCCGCATCGGAAGGGACGCCTGAGCCCGCCGGATCAGCGCACGCCTGGGCTGTTCTTCCCGCGGTTGTTCTTGTAATGACGGCGCAGTTCCATGTGCCGCTGCTTCCAGACGGCGACCTCCTGTGCCCGCAACCGGGCGTCGGCCCGCCGGGCCTGGAAGGCGGCCTCCCGGCCGAGCTTGCGCCAACTCTTGAGCCGGCGCTCGTCGAGCTCACCCTCGTCCACAGCGGCGAGCACCGCGCAACCAGGCTCGGTCTCATGGGCACAGTCGCGGAAGCGGCAGAACCCGGCCAGCTCCTGGATCTCGGGGAAGGCGCTCGCCAAAGCCTCCTCGTCCGCGACGAGGCCGACCGCCCGCAGGCCCGGGGTGTCCAGGACCACCCCGGTGCCGGGTAGCACGACCAGTTCGCGGTGGGCGGTGATGTGCCGACCCTTTCCGTCCACGGCGCGGGTGCGGCCCGTCGCCATCACCTGCTCGCCCGCGAGCACGTTGATCAGCGTCGACTTCCCCGCCCCGGACGGCCCGAGAAGCACGAGCGTCCGTCCGGGCGCCAGGTGCGACCGGACGACGTCGATCCCCTCGCCCGTGGTGGCGCTGACCGCCACAACCTCGACACCGGGCGCGGCGGCGGCGACCTCGGCAAGCATGCCGTCGGGGTCGGGCACCAGGTCGACTTTGGTCAGCAGGACCAGCGGCCGGGCCCCGCTCCCCCAGGCCAACACCAACAGCCGTTCGATCCGGCCGATGTCGGGCTCGGGGTCGAGGTGCTCGACGACCACCACCAGGTCGACGTTCGCCGCCAGTGCCTGGGCGTTCGAGGTGGTGTCGGCGCTATCGCGGACCACGCAGGTCCGGCGCGTCAGGACCGCCTCGATCGTCGTCCGGTCGTCGGGCCAGTGGCGCAGGGCCACCCAGTCGCCGACGGTCGGCGCCGCAGTGCGGTGGGTGGCGAGTGCAGCAAGCACGTCGCGACCCAGCGACGCACGCAGCGGACCGTCCGCGCCGAGCATGTCGGCGCCACCACGGTCCACCCGGGTCACCCGGGCAGGGACGTAGTCGTCGGCGAACGGCGCGAACGCCGACGCGAAGGAGGCGTCCCAGCCGAGCTCGGCGAGGGACGGGGGGTGAAGATGGGACACGAGTGGGAACCTCTCGGGATGACCCGGGTCCCGGCCGCCGGAGGGCGGCAGTGAAATCAGTGGTCGAGGGACCCGGAGGCGGGCTGACTTTCGGACGAGACCAACCGGTTCATCACGGCCCACCTCCCTCTCAATCCATCGGACGCTGCGGTCAGCGCCGGTCGCACCAGGGTAGCCGTCGCTGCCTTGCCTCGCGAACGGGTTTCCCGCGCGCGTACCGTGAGGCCGTGACGCACGCGGTGAGCAACCAGCCGCCACCCCTGGTGGGCCGCGACGTCTTCGGCGACGACCACGCCTTGGTCGAAGCCGTCCGACGGCACGGCACGCGGGACGCGATCCCCCGCCTGCATGACCTGGGCATGCTCGCCGGATCGGTTGAGGCTCAGGGTCTCGCCTTCGAAGCCGACACGAACGCGCCCGTGCTCCGCACTCACGACCGCTACGGCAACCGCGTCGACGAGGTGACCTTCCACCCGTCGTGGCACGGTCTGATGACGACGGCGGTGGCGTTCGGATTGCACGCCGCGCCCTGGTCGGCGACCGAAGCAGCGGCACACGTCACCCGCGCTGCCGGGTTCCTCGTCTGGAGCCAGGTCGAGGCGGCCCACCTCTGCCCGGTCTCGATGACGTACGCGGCCGTGCCGGCGCTGCGGACGGACGCGGGGACGGCGGCCCTGTGGGAGCCGCGGCTGACCTCGACGGAGTACGACCCCGGTATCCGCCCACCGGCGGAGAAGGAGGGTTGCCTCGCCGGCATGGCGATGACGGAGAAGCAGGGCGGCTCCGACGTGCGGGCCAACACGACCATCGCCGAGCACACGGGCGACGGCGGCTGGTATGTGCTGACAGGTCACAAGTGGTTCTGCTCGGCGCCGATGAACGACGTGTTCCTCGTGCTCGCGCAGACACCGCGTGGGCTGACCTGCTTCGTCGTCCCCCGCATGCTCGACGACGGCACCCGCAACCCGTTCCTCCTCCAGCGGCTGAAGGACAAGCTGGGCAACCGCGCGAACGCGTCTGCCGAGGTCGAGTTCGACGACACTCTCGGCGTACGCCTGGGCGATGAGGGGCGAGGGGTCGCGACGATCATCGAGATGGTCGCAGCCACGCGGCTGGACTGCGTGCTCGGATCGGCCGCCCTGATGCGGCGCGCGGTCGCGGAGGCGACATGGCACGCGGCGCACCGGTCGGCCTTCGGCGGGCTGCTGGCCGACGCGCCCCTCATGCAGGCCGTGCTGGCCGATATCGCGGTCGAGTCGGAGGCGGCTACGGCGCTGGCCATCCGCTTGGCCGCCTCGGTGGACGGCGGGGACGACCCGCAGGAGCGGGCACTGCGTCGCATCGGGCTGCCGGTCGCGAAGTACTGGGTCTGCAAGCGGACGCCCGCCCTGGTCGCGGAGGCGCTCGAGTGCCTCGGCGGCAACGGCTACGTCGAGGAGAGCGGGATGCCGCGCCTCTACCGGGAGGCGCCGCTCAACTCGATCTGGGAGGGCGCGGGCAACATCCAGGCGCTCGACCTCATGCGCGTTCTCGCCCGCGAGCCCGACGCCGTGGCGGCGTGGCACACCGAGGTCGAAGCCGCCAAGGGCGCCGACCGGCGGCTGGACGCCTGCCTGGACAACACCGACGCCGTGTTGCGCGACGTGGCGCGTGATCCCGCCGGTTCGACCCACCTGGCCCGGCGGCTGGCGATCCGGATGGCGCTGCTTCTGCAGGGGTCACTGCTCGCCCGGTTCGCACCGGCCTCGGTGGCCGACCTGTTCTGCGCGACCCGGCTGGACCGGACGGAGGGGACGTTCGGCGCCCTGCCGCCGGGCCTGGATGTCGCCGCGGTCATCGACCGCGCCACCCCGGAGCCGCCGTGATCTGCACGGCGTGCCGGGAGCAGCGCCACGACGAGTGCCCGGCCCTCACCAGAGGCCGCTCGTGGTGCGACTGCCAGCACCAGCCTGCGGACCGGCCCGTCGAGCCCGCGACCGGCTACGCCTCCCCGTGAGCCCTAATTCCCGTTGATGGCTCGATGTCAGCCGCCGGCGGCGTCGACCGAGCAGCCGGGGATCTCGGCCAGGTCGACGAGTTGCTCGCCGTCGACCTCGATCCTCAGTGCACCCTCGCACCCGGATGTCGAGAAGGTCCCGTCGAAGGTGGCGGTGGCCGACTGGCCGTCGACGGTCGTGCCGGAGCATTCCGCCGTGCCGGTCAGTGCCGTGCCGTCGCGGTCGAGGTCGGTCGAGCAGTCGGGGTCACCCTCGAGCTCGATCCCGGCGCGCTGGAGCTGGTCGCGCACGGCGTCGGTCAGCGCCGAGGCGGCGGCGTCGTTGGTGGCCTCGTCGATCCGGTCACCGATCTCGGAGCACCCGGTTATGACGACGACGGACACGGCGACGAGGAGAAGGAGTCTGCGCATCCGCCGGATCGTACGCCAGTGCACGGCGGACGTCGGATGATGAGACGCATGTCCGCATGGTGGACGATGCCTCACCTCAACGAGGCGCGGCCTGACACGATGCCCGCCATGACCGCTGCAACCCCGACGCTCCTCGTGGCCCGCCGCCACGTCGACTTCGGGCGCATGCGCAGCATGGTCTGTTGTCCGGCCTGATCGCGCCTACTGACCCCGTCAGCCCGGCGCGTGGTCGCGCCGGCCGGGTCGCCCCTCCCTCCCCGGACCAACGCCGTCGTCCGCGTGCCCTCACCCTGCGAGGACGTCGCACCCATGGCAACCACCCTCACACCCGCGCCGCGGCGGCGCGGCGAGGGCCAGTGGGCGCTGGGGCATCTCGAGCCGCTCAACCCCAACGAGCGGACGAAGAAGGACGACGACGGCCTGAACGTGCGGGCCCGGATCGAGAACATCTACAGCCGCCGCGGCTTCGCCAGCATCGATCCCGCGGACCTGCGCGGCCGGTTCCGCTGGTGGGGCCTGTACACACAGCGCCGTCCCGGCATCCCCGGCGG
>DATHII010000119.1:0-29502 GCA_035316885.1 Jiangellaceae bacterium
CCTGGTCGAAGGGGTTGTCCGCCTTCTGCGCCACATTCATCGGCCCGGGATGTTCGTGGCGCAGAAGGCGGACAACCCCTTCGACCAGGTCGTCGACGTAGCACACGGAACGCGTCTGAAAGCCTTCGCCCGCCACGGTGATGGGCTCGCCGGCGAGGGCCTGTCGAATGAAAGTCGGGATGGCGCGACCGTCATCGGGGCGCATCCGCTCGCCGAAGGTGTTGAAGATTCGCACGATGCCGGTGTCGACACCGTGAGTGCGGCGGTACGCCATCGTCATGGCCTCCGCGAACCGCTTCGCCTCGTCGTAGACACCGCGCGGACCCACCGGGTTGACGTGCCCCCAGTAGGACTCGGGTTGTGGATGCACGTGCGGATCGCCGTACACCTCCGACGTCGACGCCAGCACGAATCGGGCGGCCTTCGATCGCGCCAGGCCCAGGGCGTGGAGGGTGCCGACGGAGCCGACCTTGAGCGTGTGGATAGGCATCTGGAGGTAGTCCGCCGGCGAAGCGGGCGAGGCGAAATGCAGGACGGCGTCAACGCGCCCTCCGACGTGGACGTACTCCGTGACGTCGGCGCGCACCAGCCGGAACGCCGGGTTCTCCAGTAGGTGCGCAACGTTGTGCGGAGTGCCTGTCGTGAAATCGTCGAGACAGAGCACGCGGTACTCCTCCGAAAGCAGGCGCTCGCAGAGGTGGGAACCGAGGAACCCGGCTCCACCGGTCACGACGGCGTTGGGCACGGCGGAGCCTTTCCTGTGGACGGACCAGTCATGGTATGGCGGGACCGTCTCGCGATCGGTCCCGGCGTCGCGACATGACCCGCTCGCGGGTCAGACCCCACAGCACGAGCAGCCCGGCCGCGGACAACGCTGGGACGAGCACGCCGCCCAGGCTGGTGGCAGTGAGTTCGACAACGCCGACGTAGGCCAGCAGCACTGCCCACACCACCGCCGTAGTCGGCAGGTCACCGCTGGCGAGGTGGGCATAGACGAGCAACTGTGCGACTGCGAGCAATGCCCCGAGTGCGGTGAACACGGGGACCCAGGGGCCGAGATCGGCGTATCGCGACCCTGCCACTATGGTCACGGCCGGTCCGGCCAGCACGGCCGTCCCCGCCACCAGGGCGGTGCCGCAGCCAACGACGGCGAGAAGACCCAGGCGGAACGCCCCGCGGCGCCGCTTCGGGTCGGTGAGCGCGGGGAAGGCCACCAGCGGCACGAACTGTGGTAACCAGAAGGCAATCTTCGTGAACACCGAGCCCGCGACGTAGAGGCCGCTGTCCTGGGCGGACAGTACGTGCCGGGCGAGAACTACGTCGACGTTGGTCACCATGACGAGACCCAGCAGCAGAGCGCTCGCTGCGAGCGTGGCTCGCAGGCTCACCCCGAACGTTGCCCACGTCCCCGGACGCAGCGGCGGGCGGGCGATGAACCAGGCGCCGATGGCGCCGACGACCAGCCCAGCCGCGACACCGACCAACGCACCCGACGCCGTCGGCCGGACTGCCATGCCGACCAGGCCGCCGGCAACGCGGAGCGCGGCTTGACCTGCGACCAGGACGCCGAGCGCGGTGAAGCGCTCCGCGCCCTGGACGAGACCCACGGCCGGTGCGGTTGCTGTCATCGCGGCTATGCCGACCGCGGCGGCAAGCACCGGCATGACCGACGGAAGCTGGAGGAAGGCGGCCAGGGTGGGGGAGAGCAACCCGAGACCCAGCCCCGCGACCAGCGCGAGGACGAGTCCTGACCGCACGGCGGACGCCACGGGCTCACGGCGGGCCCTGCCCCGCGCCACGGTCGCCTGAATCGCGAGCGCAGCCACGCTGCCAACGATGATCAGGGCGAGCACTGCGCCGAAGGCTCCGAACTCCGCGGGCTCCAGGAGCCGAGCGGCAACCACAGTCAGCGCATACCCGATGGCATTGGCGATGCTCGTGGCGGCCGCGACGCCCCCCGCCGTCGCGACCCGAGCTGCCAGCTGCGTGCGCCGGTTCTGCTTCACTGTCGCCTCGGCGTCGATCGTCTACGGGTTGGGAGGACAGTGTGGCTGATACGTCCTCGATCTCGCCGGTCGGGCAGCCCTACCCGTGGCCCCTTATGCTCTGGTGCGGCGGACTCGCGGCCCTCGTACTCGCCCCCCTCGCTCAGCCGGGCTTCCTGCTCTCGTACGACATGGTCACAGTGCCACAGCAGGAGCTCGTTCCGGATGCGCTGGGATTGGGCAGCGCATTACCCAGGGCAGTTCCGCTGGACGCCGTCGTTGCCGTGCTGACGCAGGTCATTCCTGGTGAGTTGGTCTACCGAGTCGCACTCGCCGGGATACTCGCGGGCGGCGCGGTCGGTGCGACGATGCTGCTGCCACGAGCGCCGGGCACCGTGCGCGCCGTTGCCGCTTCCGCATATGTGTGGAATGCCTATGTCGCTGAGCGGCTGGCCATCGGGCATTGGGGCTTGCTGGTCGGGTACGCGGTGCTGCCGTGGCTGCTCCGTGCCGCGCTGGCCGTACGCCGCGGCGAGCGAGCGGCGCTGCCGACGGCGCTCCTGTTGGTCGCGCTGGCGTCGATCACACCCACCGGTGGGGTCCTGGCCTCCGGCGTCCTCCTGATTGTGGTTGCGTTGCCCGGTACCCGTCACCGGTTGCCCACGGCTGTAGCCGCCGCCGGCTGTGTCGTACTTCAGTTGCCGTGGTTCGTGCCCGGCGTGTTGACTCCCACGTCGCTGACTTCGGATCCGCGCGCGGTGGAGGCTTTCGCGGCCCATCCCGACTCGCCGCTCGGCCTGGTCGGCAGCGTGCTCACACTGGGTGGCATCTGGAACTCCGAGGTAGTTCCGGAGAGTCGATCCCTCTGGACGGCGGCGATCATCAGTCTCGCATGGGTGAGCCTCGCGCTGGGCGGGGTACCGCGCCTGCGTAAGACCATGGGTCGGCCGGCGACGCTCGCGCTCACCATCCTTGCCGGCCTGGGCATCGTCCTGAGCCTGGCCGGTGCGTTCGGAGGCGGGCTTGCGTGGGCAGTCGAACGCGTCCCTGGTGCCGGCCTGCTGCGCGACGGAACGAAGTTCCTCGCGTGGTACTCGCTTGCACTCGCGCCCGCCGCGGCGCTGGGGGCGGCCCGGCTGGCAGCGTCGGTGTCGCGCTGGAGCGGTGGCCTCGTCTCCGCCACGATCGTGGCTGGCGTAGCGGCCGTGCTTCCGCTGGCGGCACTGCCCGACCTTGCCTGGGGGGTCGGGGGGCGGTTGTCACCCGTCCAGTACCCGCCGAGCTGGAATGACGTCCGCGAAGCGCTCCAGCGCGAGCCTGCCGCCGGCGCGCTCGTCGTGCTCCCGTACCAGCCATACCGGTCGTACGACTGGAACGACGGACGCACAGTGCTCGACCCGCTGCCACGGTACGTCGGCGTCGAAACCGTCACCCCCGACACGCTGACCGTGGGCAGCCGACGGCTGGCTGGCGAGGATCCCCGGGCGGCGTCAGTGGCGGAAGCGCTCGACGCGCCCGAGCCGGCGGCGCGCCTGCTTCGACTCGGGGTCGGCTGGGTCGCCGTCGAGCACGGCACGCCGGGAACCGTTCCAGCCGGGGTTCTGGACGATCTCGATCCCGTCGTCCGCGGTGGTGATCTCGAGCTCTACCGAGTGCGCGGCGACCCGGCACTCTGGCGTGCCGTCCCTCCGCGGGCGCCGGTGCTGGTAGCGCACCTGGTGGCCTTGGCGGTTGCGGCCGGGTCCGCCGCATGGCTGGCCGTGGCCAAGCGCACTCGGAACGGCCAGGACAGCCTGGTACAGTCCGGGCAAACCTGAGGGTGCACGGGCAAGAGGAGTAGGCGGGTCAGATGAACACCGTTCTCGCCGGAGTTGTCGGCGCTGTGCTCGGCGCAGCCCTCGCGGTCGCCGCAGCCGTCACGATCGTCAACGTGGCGGGTGGACCGACCCCGCAGGAGGTCGCTCAGGAGCGCGGCGACGAGCCTGTGAACGCCGAGGATCTGGCCTACGGCAGCAACTGACCGGCGAATTGTCACGGAGTAGTTTCGACCACTACTCGCGGGTAGCCGCGATGCGCTAAGTTGCGGCGCCGTCACTTCGAGTCAGTCGGGTGCCAGGAAGGTTGCCATGCGCCGTAATGTCGGCCTCGTCCTCCTCGTCGTCGGGGCGCTCTTCCTCGTGCTGGCACCGCTGCTGCGGTGGTATGCCTACCCGCGCCTGGCCGTGGCTCCCCAGGACCAGGCGACGACGACGGTGTCGTCCGGAACGGATGTCACGGTCTTCTCCATCCCGAATCTGTTGGCGGGCGAGGATCCCGAAGTCGTCACCGACGTCACCTCGACCCGGGGCACGGTGTCGATCGTCGAGGATCTTCCCGAGGGCACCAGTGACGACGATGTCGCCGTATGGGAAACCGTGGTCAACACGACGAACGCTGACGGCGACACGCTGACGGCAACGCGCTCGATCGTGGCCTTCGACCGGAACACCGGAGCGGGCGTCGAGGGCTACGGCCAATCCATCGACGGCGACCCGATCGACCACGAGGGTCAGATCCTCAAGTTCCCGTTCGGCACCGAGCAGCGAGACTACGAGTTCTGGGACATCGCCCTGCGCGAGGCGACGCCGGCCGTGTTCGACGGGGAGGACGAGATCGACGGCCTGCCGGTCTACCGCTTCGTCCAGACCATCGAGCCGACCGTCGTCAGCCAGCTCGAGGTGCCGGGCAGCCTGGCCGGTTCGGAGGCACCGAGCATCGAGGCCGACCGGACGTACGCGAACACCCGCACCTTATGGATCGAGCCGGAGACCGGCGTCATCATGAGGGGCCAGGAGGAGCAGGACACCGTCCTGGTCTACGGCGGCGAGGAGATCGCGACGATCACCAGCGGCGCCCTCGGATACACCGACGAGCAGGTCCAGGCCAACGTCGACGAGTACCGTCCGCTGGCCAGCCAGCTCAACCTTGTCGGCAACGTGCTGCCGCTGGTGCTTGGCGTCCTCGGCTTGATCGCAGTGATCGCCGGCATCGTGCTGCTACGCACGCCGTACGCGCCCCGCCGGGCCGCGGAGAAGTCCAAGCACGACGAGGTGGACGATGCCGACGACACCGCTGTCGACGAGAAGCCGCCCATCCTCGACTTCGACGCCGAGCCGCGTGCGCCGTAGGCACCGCGCTGCTCCTGCTGACGCGAGGCGGCCGCGGTGATACCGTTCCGTGACACCGGTGACCACCATTCCGTGACACCGGCGGCAGATCGCGCCGATTGACCGTGATCCGTTGCGGCGGGTAATCTCTGCGGTGCGCTGTGGGCTTGCGCGATCTCGGACCGAGCAGGCTCGCGCTCGTCTCATGTCGGTTCACTGGTACTTGATGCCATCACGGTGTCCGGGTCCCACGGCACGGCGATCAGAGGGCCCGTGGCGCGCCACATCACACGCATCTGTCCGACCGGAGCCCCCCACCACATGACGAGCAGCATCGAGGCGCCTACGACCCCCGCGACCCCCCAGGTCGCCGTCAACGACATCGGGTCGGAGGAGGCCTTCCTCGCCGCGATCGACGAGACGATCAAGTACTTCAACGACGGCGACATCGTGTCCGGTGTCATCGTCAAGGTCGACCGGGACGAGGTCCTGCTCGACATCGGCTACAAGACCGAGGGCGTCATCCCGTCGCGCGAGCTGTCGATCAAGCACGATGTCGATCCCGCCGAGGTCGTATCCGTCGGCGACAACGTCGAAGCCCTCGTCCTGCAGAAGGAGGACAAGGAAGGCCGGCTGATCCTGTCCAAGAAGCGCGCCCAGTACGAGCGCGCCTGGGGCAACATCGAGGAGATCAAGGAGGCGGACGGCGTCGTCAGCGGCACCGTCATCGAGGTGGTCAAGGGCGGCCTCATCCTCGACATCGGCCTACGCGGCTTCCTGCCGGCGTCGCTGGTCGAGATGCGCCGCGTCCGCGACCTCCAGCCGTACGTGGGCAAGGAGATCGAGGCAAAGATCATCGAGCTGGACAAGAACCGCAACAACGTGGTCCTGTCCCGTCGGGCATGGCTCGAGCAGACCCAGTCCGAGGTCCGCTCCACCTTCCTGCAGACCCTGCAGAAGGGCCAGATACGCAGCGGCGTCGTCTCCTCGATCGTCAACTTCGGCGCGTTCGTCGACCTCGGCGGCGTCGACGGCCTGGTGCACGTCTCCGAACTGTCCTGGAAGCACATCGACCACCCGTCCGAGGTGGTCGAGGTCGGCCAGGAGGTCACCGTCGAGGTGCTCGACGTCGACATGGACCGCGAGCGGGTCTCGCTGTCGCTCAAGGCGACGCAGGAAGACCCATGGCAACAGTTCGCCCGGACCCACCAGATCAGCCAGATCGTCCCGGGCAAGGTCACGAAGCTGGTGCCGTTCGGTGCGTTCGTCCGCGTCGACGACGGCATCGAGGGCCTGGTCCACATCTCCGAACTGGCCGAGCGCCACGTCGAGATCCCCGAGCAGGTCGTCCAGGTGGGTAAGGACGTCATGGTCAAGGTCATCGACATCGACCTCGAGCGGCGCCGCATCTCGCTGTCGCTCAAGCAGGCCAACGAGGGCGACACCGCAGCGGCCGTAACCGACCACTTCGACCCGACGCTGTACGGCATGGCCGCCGACTACGACGACGCCGGCAACTACAAGTACCCCGACGGCTTCGACCCGGAGACCAACGACTGGCTGCCCGGCTTCGAGACGCAGCGTGAAGAGTGGGAGCGGCAGTATGCCGAGGCCCACGCGCGCTGGGAGGCCCACAAGACCCAGATCGAGAGCGCCGTGGCCGCCGATGCCGAGGCGAGCGCCGAGTCTCCGTCGTCGTACTCCTCGACCGAGGAGAAGGAGGAGCCGGAGGACGGCGGCACGCTGGCCTCCGACGAGGCGTTGCAGGCTCTGCGGGAGAAGCTCACCGGCAACTGAGCCCAGACCGCCATCTTGTGGCGGGTTATCGACGTCTCCCTCGCCGGTGAGGCGTGCCAAACCCGCCACAAGTCGAAGCGGAACGTACCGTGGGCGCGTGGTCCGACGCTTGGTCCTCGCTGCCCTGCTCGCCGTCGTGGCCGCCGGGTGCACCGGCGACGGGGGCGACGGAACCTCGGTGCCGGTGCCCTCGGTAGACACGACGACCGGCGGCGACCAGACCGGAGCCGGCGCGTCGCCTTCGCCCAGCGCGACCGGCGTATCGGTCTCGGAGAACTGCGACGACATCATCCCGTTCACGGAGGTCGTCAGGATCGTCGCCGTACCGCTGGGCGGCGCTATGAACCGCGTGTACGCCGACGACTTCCCGGCCGATTCGGGCCGGACCGCCCGGCTCACCTGCCAGTACGGGGTCCGGCCCGCCTCGGCAGGCGGCGGCGAGGCGCCGCCACCGCAGGTCGAGATCGCGGTGAGCGGGTACGTCGACGCCGCGGCCGCGGCCGCCCGGGTGGAGGACACGGTCGGCTCGGCGCGGTCGGCCGGTCAGCAGATCGAGGCCCAGGCCGCGAGTGGCCAGGACGGCTTCCTGATCGCCGATGCCGAGGGCATCACCTACGTCGCCGCAATCGGTGACAGCACGCTGGTCGTGACGCTGGCCCGCCAGGTCGTGCCGGCCGATGCGGAGCGGGTGGTTTTGCTCGGGCTCGCCGGGGCAGCGATGGGTAACCCTGACGCGACGCCCACGCCGACGCCCGCCGTCACCTGACACGGACCGCCGCGTTCGCCGAGGACGAACCGCCGGATGCTCCGGGCCGACCGGGAATTGAGCGTCCTCGACTCAAGTTATACGGATCGCAGCCACGGACGGCTGCAACAGACTCATCGGAGGTCAATCCAATGAACACTCTCGTCCTGCGTGGCCGACGCGACCCGTTCGCCGAGGTCGACGCGCTGTTCCGCACGGCTCTCGGGTCCGACACCTGGCGCCGGGCCGGCTTCGTACCGACGGCCGAGGTCGTCCGCGACGGCGACGACGCCCTGGTCAGCCTCGAACTGCCCGGCCTGGACGCCGAGCGCGACATCTCCGTCGAGGTCGACGGTGGCCGGCTGGTCGTCAGCGGCGAGCGCCGTGACGAGCGGGCGGAGGAGCGCGGTGGCCGTTCGCTGCGCGAGGTGCGCTACGGCAGTTTCCGCCGTTCGTTCACGCTCCCGCAGCACGTCTCCGGAGACGACGTGTCGGCGAGCTATGACGCCGGCATCCTGACGGTTCGGGTCGCCGGGGTTCACGCCGGCTCAACCGCTCAGCGCATTCCCGTCACGGCGGGAACTGCGTCCGCGACCGACATGGCCGACGAGCAGGCCGCAGCCTGATCGCAGCGCAGCATGGGCCGCCGTCTCCTAGGCTGCGGCCCATGCTGCGCGTCGGGCTGACCGGGGGCATCGGGTCGGGCAAGTCGACCGTGGCCCGGCGGCTCGTGACGCGCGGCGCTGTGCTGGTCGACGCCGACCGGATCGCCCGCGAGGTGGTCGAGCCGGGCACGCCCGGGTTCGCTGCCGTCGTGGCCGAGTTCGGGCCGGGCGTCGTCGCCGCCGACCGGACACTCGACCGCACGGCACTGGCTCGGGTGGTCTTCGCAGACGAGTCCCGCCGGCGGGCGCTGAACGGCATCGTGCACCCCCTGGTGGCCGAGCGGCGGGCGGACCTCGTCGCGCGGGCACCGGCTGACGCGGTTGTCGTGGAGGACATCCCGCTGCTCGTCGAGAACGACCTCGGGGCCGGGTTCCCCATCGTCCTCGTGGTGCACGCACCGGCCGAGGAGCGCGTCCGCCGGCTGGTCGCCGAACGCGGAATGGATGCCGACGACGTCTGGGCGCGGGTGCGCGCCCAGGCCGGCGACGAGGCCCGTCGTGCGGCCGCCGACGTTTGGCTGGACAACATGGGTCCCGTCGAGCAAGTTCTGGCGATGGTCGACACCGTCTGGGAGCAGCGACTGGTTCCGTTCGAGGCGAACCTGCGGGCCGGCCGGCCGGCCGAGCGGGCGCGGCACGCGGTCGTCGTCCCGCCCGACCCGGTCTGGCCGGCCGTGGCGGCGCGACTGCTGGCGAGAGTGCGCGCGGTGGCGGGCGACCGGGCACATCGAGCCGACCACATCGGGTCCACCTCGGTACCGGGTCTGCCGGCGAAGGACGTGATCGACCTGCAGGTGGTGGTGGACGACCTCGCCGTGGCCGCCGCGGTAGCGGACAACCTCGCTGCCGCCGGCCTGGTGCGCCGGGCGGGACCCTGGTGGGACAACGCCCGCGACGGCTCGACCCGGGACAAGGCGTTGGTCCAGAACGCGGACCCCGGCCTGGCCGTGAACTGCCATGTCCGTCCCGCGGACTCGCCTACCTGGCGTGACGCGCTGCTGTTGCGCGACTACCTGCGGGACACACCGGCGGCGGCCGGCGACTACGCCCGGCTCAAGCGCGACCTCGCGGCCGCGGCGCACGACAGCATCGACGACTACGCGGAGGCGAAGACACCGTGGATCAGGTCCACGCTCGCGGCGGCGGACGCATGGTCCGACCGGACCGGATGGACGTCCGGACCCACCTGACCCTGACGGGGGAGCGCGTGGTCGGCAGCCTGTCCGACCGTCGACGTACGGTGGTCGTGTGCGCCCCGTGACCGAGATCCGACGCGACATGACGCCGTTCCAGGTCGTCAGCGACTGGCAGCCGTCGGGCGACCAACCGGGGGCCATCGACGGACTCGAGCGCCGGGTGCGTGCGGGCGAGACGGACGTCGTCCTGCTGGGTGCCACCGGCACCGGCAAGAGCGCCACGACGGCATGGCTGATCGAGCGGGTCCAGCGACCGACGCTCGTCATGGCACCGAACAAGACGTTGGCCGCCCAGTTGGCCACCGAGTTCCGCGAGTTGTTGCCGAACAACGCCGTCGAGTACTTCGTCTCCTACTACGACTACTACCAGCCCGAGGCGTACATCCCGCAGACCGACACCTACATCGAGAAGGACTCCTCGATCAACGAGGAGGTCGAGCGGCTGCGCCACGCCGCCACCGCCAGCCTGCTGACCAGGCGCGACGTCGTCGTCGTCGCCACGGTGTCGTGCATCTACGGTCTGGGCTCGGCGCAGGAGTACCTCGACCGGATGGTGTGGCTGCGGGTGGGTGAGGAGCGCGACCGCGAGGCGCTGCTGCGGCGGCTTGTCGAGATCCAGTACGCCCGCAACGACCAGAACTTCACCCGCGGCACCTTCCGGGTCCGCGGCGACACCCTCGAGATCATCCCGATGTACGAGGAGCTGGCGCTGCGGATCGAGTTCTTCGGCGACGAGATCGAGCGGATCATGACGCTGCACCCGCTCACCGGCGAGGTGATCAGGGAGGAACAGGTCGTACACGTCTTCCCGGCCTCGCACTACGTCGCTGGGCCGCAGCGGATGGAACGGGCGATCGAAGGCATCGAGGTCGAGCTCGCCGAACGCCTCGACACCCTCGAGCGGCAGGGCAAGCTGCTCGAGGCGCAGCGGCTGCGCATGCGCACCACGTACGACGTCGAGATGATGCGTCAGGTCGGCTTCTGCTCGGGCATCGAGAACTACTCCCGGCACATCGACGGCCGCGCGCCCGGCAGCGCACCCAACTGCCTGCTCGACTACTTCCCCGAGGACTTCCTGCTGGTCATCGACGAGTCCCACGTCACCGTCCCCCAGATCGGCGGCATGTACGAGGGCGACATGAGCCGCAAGCGCACCCTGGTCGACCACGGCTTCCGGCTGCCCAGCGCCATCGACAACCGCCCGCTGCGCTGGGAGGAGTTCCTCGAACGGGTGGGGCAGACGGTCTACCTGTCGGCGACGCCCGGGCCGTACGAGATCGACAAGGGGCGCGGCGCGGTCGAGCAGATCATCCGACCCACCGGGCTGGTCGACCCGGAGGTCGTGGTCAAGGCGACCAGGGGACAGATCGACGACCTGATGGACGAGATCAAGGTCCGCACCGACCGCAACGAGCGGGTTCTCGTCACCACGCTGACGAAGAAGATGGCCGAAGACCTCACCGACTACCTGCTCGAACACGGCATTCAGGTGCGCTACCTGCACAGTGAGGTCGACACCCTACGCCGCGTCGAGCTGTTGCGCGGGCTGCGGACCGGCGACTTCGACGTCCTGGTCGGCATCAACCTGTTGCGCGAGGGGCTCGACCTGCCGGAGGTCTCGCTGGTCAGCATCCTCGATGCCGACAAGGAGGGGTTCCTGCGCTCGGGCAGGTCGCTGATCCAGACGATCGGGCGGGCCGCCCGCAACGTCTCGGGTCAGGTCCACATGTACGCCGACACCGTCACGGCGTCGATGCGCGACGCGATCGACGAGACCAACCGGCGTCGTCAGAAGCAGGTCGCCTACAACGCCGAGCACGGCATCGACCCGACACCGCTGCGCAAGCGGATCAGCGACATCACCGAGCTGCTGGCGCGCGAGGACGCCGACACCGACGCACTCATCGGAGGCTCCGGGAGGGCGCAGAGCCGGGGCAAGGCCCCCATGCCGGGCATGCGCAGCACATCCGACGCGGGCCGGCACGCGGCCGAGCTCGCCGGCATGCCTGCGGCCGACCTCGGCCAGCTCATCCAGCAGCTCACCGACCAGATGCACACCGCCGCGGCCGAGCTCCAGTTCGAGCTGGCCGCACGCCTGCGCGACGAGGTCTCCGAGCTGAAGAAGGAGCTGCGGGGGATGCACGAGGCCGGTGTGGCGCGATGACACCCGACGAGATGCTCGCGCACTGCCTCGCCAAACCGGGCGCGTGGCAGGACGAACCGTGGGAGGGCGACGTCGTCACGAAGGTCGGTGACAAGATCTTCGCCTTCCTGGGATCGGGCGGTTCGGTGGGTGTCAAGTGTGGGAGCAGCCGCGAAGAGGCCGACGAGTGGCTGCTCCGCTACCCCGACGACGCCAGCGTCATGGCGTACATCGGCCGCTCCGGCTGGAACACCCTGGTCCATGGCGGTGCGATCCCCGACGACGAGCTCCTACAGGCGATCGACGACTCCTACGCGACCGTGGTGGCAAGGCTTCCCAAGCGTCTACGTCCCGAGCAGGCTCGCTAGCGCCGAAAAGTGCCGGGCCGGGCGGCCGTGAGAGAATCGTCTACGCGTGGAGGGGAGTATCCCGTCGCGGCGGTGTCGTCATCACGGTTAGGTCCCTGTTGGGGACCACCCGGTACCGCCGGCCCGGCAGCGGGTGGGAGAGACCTTCGGCCGGTGTGGCGCCCGCGGCGCGGCAAATCGACCGGAGAGAGGAATCCCGCCCGTGGTGGACCTGCCCATCTGGTTCGAGGTCGGCACCTTCGTCGTGCTGAGCGCGCTCCTCGTGGCCGACCTCGTCATCGTCACCCGCAGGCCGCACGAACCCTCGATCAGGGAGGCGAGCCTGTGGGTCTCGTTCTACGTGATCCTCGCGCTGGCGTTCGGCGTCGTCATGCTGGTGGTAGCCGGGGGACAGGCGTCGGGCGAGTTCTACGCCGGGTGGCTGACCGAGTACAGCCTCTCGGTCGACAACCTGTTCATCTTCGTGATCATCATGGCGCAGTTCCGGGTGCCACGGCCGTACCAGCAGTCGGTGCTGATGTTCGGCATCCTGCTGGCGATCGTGCTGCGTGGCATCTTCATCATGATCGGCGCCGTCGCCATCAACGAGTTCGCCTGGGTGTTCTACCTTTTCGGGCTGTTCCTCATCTACACGGCGGTGAGACTGGCCGATCAGCAGGCGCTCCAGGGCGACGATGCCAACGACGACGCGTACGAGAACGCGGTCATCCGGCGGGCCCGGCGCGTGCTGCCGCTGAGCAAGGAGTACGACGGGGTCAAGCTGCGGACCCGCGTCGACGGCAAGAAGGTCTTCACACCGATGGTGATCGTGTTCATCTCGATCGCCTCCGCCGACATCTTGTTCGCCGTCGACTCGATACCAGCGATCTTCGGGCTCACCCAGGAGGCGTTCATCGTCTTCACCGCGAACATTTTTGCGTTGATGGGCCTGCGCCAGCTGTACTTCCTGATCGGCGGGCTGCTGGACCGGCTGATCTACCTCTCGGCCGGTCTCGCCGTCATCCTCGGATTCATCGGGGTCAAGCTGATCCTGACCGCCCTGCACGAGAACAACCTGCCGTTCGTCAACGGCGGCCAGCCGCTCGACGGCGTTCCCGAAGTGCCGATCTGGCTCTCGCTGACGGTGATCGTCGCCACGCTGCTCGTCACCACGGTGGCGAGCCTGCTGCAGACGCGCCGGGTCCGACGGCGCGCCGGACAGTCGACCACAGCGCCGGCACCTTGATCGACCCGCCGGGTCACCAGCCGCGGGCTCGCCACTCCGCCAGGTGTGGGCGCTCCGCGCCGAGCGTGGTGTCGTTGCCGTGTCCGGGGTACACCCAGGTCTCGTCCGGGAGCCGGTCGAACAGCTTGGCCGTGACGTCTCCGAGGAGGCGCTCGAAGGCCTCGGCCGAGCCGTGAGTGCTGCCCACGCCACCGGGGAAGAGACTGTCGCCGGTCCACAGGTGAGGAGCGCCGGTCGGGTCGTCGTAGAGCAGGGCGATGCTGCCCGGCGTGTGGCCGACCAGATGAACGACCACGAGCATGATGGAGCCGACTCCCACCCGATCGCCGTCGACCACCGGCTCGGTCGTCGGCACCGGGATCGCGGGCGCGTCGTCGGCATGCGCGACGGTCGCCGAACCCGTGCGCCCGACCACCTCGGCGAGCGCCCGCCAATGGTCGGGGTGGCGGTGAGTGGTCACCACGCGGACGAGAGGGCCCTCGCCACACAGCGCGAGGATCCGGTCCGGCTCCGCCGCCGCGTCGACGACGAGCTCCGCGCCCGTGCGGCGGCAGCGCAACACGTAGACGTTGTTGTCCATCGGGCCCACCGAGGCCTTGGTGACGATCAGGTGGGCGAGCTCGCGGACGGCCGGCGGACCGCCCGGCACCACCTTGCCGCTGTAGCGGCTCATCAGGCCCAGGCAGGCAGGGCCGGCAGCGGCCCAGCAGGTTCGACCGCGAGGTCGTCACCGACCGAACGCCCGGTCAGCCAGCCCAGCATCGCCGGCGCCGACCCGGAGACGGTCGTCTCGCCCCCCGGGCCGAGCCGTTCGGCGGTGCCGTCGACGACGAGGTTCAGGCCGGGCACGTCGTCGCGACGTCCGAACATGCGCAGCGTCTCCGCTAGCGCCCGGTCGACGAACCAGGGCGCCCAGTCGGCCGGTGTGTAACCCGTGACCAGGTCGACATGGTGGAGCTCGAGCTCTTTGAGGCGTTGCCAGAGGATCCTGCGTGCCGGAATGGTGGCTCCTGCTGCAGCAGCTCCCATCCTGACCTGCCGCTCCCAGGCCTCGTCCGGGAGGGACGCGACGGCGGCCGAAAACCGCCGCGCCGACGCATGCAGGTCGTCGAGGATGACACCGGCGTCGCGTGCGGCGCCTGCGGCGATGTCGGCCTCGCGCGCGTCAGCGCTGCTGTACATCGGGGTCTCGACCCCGGTACCCGCCCAGGTGAGCAGGTTGGTCAGCCCATCGGCGTTGCGGGCGACGTGGCTCACCACATGGGCCCGGGTCCAGCCCGTGCACAGGCTCGGCTCGCGCAGCGCTGCCGGGTCGAGCCGCTCGACGCTGCCGACCAACCGGTCGGTGGCCGCGGTGACCGGGCCGACGCCGGCCGTGTCCGGAGCAGCGACCTCGCCGGTGGCGGCGTCGTCGGCCACCGAGTCGGACGGATCGGCGGGTTGGGACGGCGGTAAGTCCTGCACGATGTCGACGGTAGAGGCACCGTCAAGCGCCGAATGAGTCGCGGGGCCGGTCAGTCCTCGTCGCCATCGTCGTCGATCTCGGCCGAGGGGCTTCCCCCCACGCAACGCAGTTCGACCTTGACGTCCCTGTCGTCGGACTCGAACTCGACCCGCGCCTCGGCTGCCGGACCCCGCTCGACCTTCTCCGCGCGGAAGCCCTGTCCCGGCGTCCAGGACAGCACCTCGACGTCCTGGCCGGTGCACCGGGCGATCACGCTGCCCCCGGCACTGCTCACGACGGCTGGATCCGACCCGGCGGACGGCTCGGACGTATCCGGGTTCGGGGACGGCGAGGACGTGCCGGCCGACTCGGTTGCCGACGCCAGCGCGCGGACAACCTCGTCCTGGCTCATCGTCCGGGTCGAGTCGCCGAAGATCCCGGAGCCGAGCACGGAGACCGCCGCGAGCGTGACACCGGCGGCCGTGACCGCGGCCGCAAGCCACCCGGACACCGCGACCAGGCGGCGAGGGAACCGCCGGGCACCGTCGCTCATGCAGAGAGCCTTTCGCACCGGACCATAACGTCAGGCTAAGACCGCCGTAACGTCCCTTCTCACAACCCGTGCGCGCGCCCCGCGCTCGGATAGCGTTCCTGCGTGGTCCACGTGCTCCTCATCGAGGACGATCCGACGATCCGCTCGGCTTTGATCCGTGCGCTCGGCGAGCACGGGCACGCCGTCTCGTCGGCCGCGACGGGCGGGCAGGGACTCCAGCTCGCGATGGCCGAGCACCCCGACCTGGTCGTCCTCGACCTCGGCCTGCCCGACCTGGACGGGCGGGAGGTCCTGGCGATGCTGCGCGCCGTCGACGACGTCCCCGTCATCGTGGCGACCGCACGCGATGGCGACCCTGAGATCGTGGCCGCGCTCGAGGCCGGTGCGGACGATTACCTGGTCAAACCGTTCAGTGGCGCCCAATTGCACGCACGGATCGGTGCCGTCCTGCGCAGAGCGGGCCCGGACGCAGCCTCCGACCCGACCGTGGTCGTGGGTGGGTTACGCATCGATCCGCGCTCGCGGGAGGCGGTGCTCGACGGGTCCACCCTGGAGCTGACCCCGCGCGAGTTCGATCTGCTGCACCATCTCGCGGCGCGTCCCGGTCAGGTCGTGAGCAAACGGGAACTGTCGACCCAGGTGTGGCAGGCGCCGTACGGGGGCGCCGACAAGACCGTCGACGTCCACCTGTCCTGGTTGCGTCGCAAGCTGGGGGAGACAGCGCAGGAGCCGAGGTTCATCCACACGGTACGCGGGGTCGGCGTCAAACTGATCCCGCCACTGGGATGAGCCGGCCGGACGCGGACCGACCGGTGACCCGGTGAGGAGGTCGCTGGCGCTGCTGGTCGCGGCGACGACCTCGCTGGTCCTGGTGGCGTTCCTGGTGCCGCTGGCCGTGCTGGTCCGCTCCACCACGGCCGACCAGGCCGTGTCGGCAGCCGCCGGGCGGGCCAATGCCCTGACACCCGTCGTCGCAACCTCCGGCCGCGACACCGTCGAGCTTGCGTTGGCGACAGCCCAGGCCGCCACCGGCCAGCCGTTCACCGTCTTCTACCCCGACGGCACCTCGCTGGGCGCCCCTGCGGAACGGTCGGACGCGGTCGTGCTGGCGGCGACCCGTGGCGAGAGCCTGGTCGCGGAGGCGGACGGCGGGCGGGTCGTGCTGGTCGCGGTGGGCTTGGCTGATGGCACCGGAGTGGTCCACACGTTCGTACCCACGTCAGAGCTCACCGCCGGGGTCGTGCGGACGTGGCTGGGGCTTGCGGCTCTGGGGGCAGGCTTGGTGGCCCTCGGCGTCCTGGTGGCCGACCGGCTGGCCCGGAACCTGGTCCGGCCCGTCGTCGAGGCGTCGGAAGTGTCGCACCGGCTGGCCGCGGGCGATCTCGATGCCCGGGCGGTTCCTCGCGGCCCGGAGGAGATCCGGGAGGTGGCCACCGGCCTCAACCACCTCGCCCAGCGCATCGACGGCATGCTGCGCGAGGAGCGGGAGTCGGTGGCGGACCTGTCTCACCGGTTGCGGACACCGCTGACAGCTCTTCGGCTCGAGGCCGAGGCATTGCCGGACGGCGACCGGTCCGGCCGGATCGTCGAGAGCGTCGACGCCCTCGAGCGTGCCGTCACGCAGGTCATAAACGACGCCCGTTCCCGCTCCGACAGTGTCGCGGCCGGCGACAATGCACAGTGCGACGCCGCGGCGGTCGTGGCCGACGGGGTGGCCTTCTGGTCCGTTCTGGCCGAGGACACCGACCGGCGGGTCGAGGCCGTCCTCGTGCCGGGTCCGTTGCCGGTGCGGGTCGCCGCCGCGGACCTGGCTGCCGCCGTCGACGCTTTGCTCGGAAACGTCTTTGCGCACACGCCTGACGGCACCTCCCTCGCCGTCGGTCTGGAAGGGCGGTCCGGTGGCGGCGCGCGGGTTGTCGTGGCCGACGCGGGCAGCGGCTTCGCCCACGCCGACGTGGTGGACCGCGGGGCCACCCGGGCGGCCTCGACCGGGCTCGGCCTCGACATCGCCCGGCGGGTGGCCGAGTCCTCCGGGGGGTCACTCGCCATGGGTCGGTCGGTGCTGGGTGGCGCCGAGGTGACGCTCGATCTGGGCGGCTTAGGCGTCCCTTAGGGTCGCGGTAGCGCGCCGCTAGGGCACGGCCCGCGAGCCTTCGTATCGAGGTACCCGCACCGGGTGCCCTCGAGCGAAGGAGAAGGCAGTGTCCAGACCTACCTGGTTGACCGCCGCGGGAGTCGGCGGCGCCATCGTGATCGCCGGATCGGCACTGGTGGCGGTCGCCGCCACCGGGCCGTCCTCCGACCCGGGAACGACGAGCGCGTCGCCGAGTGCGACGTCCTCGGCGGAGGGAACGCCGGAGTCCGGCGCGTCGGTGACCACGTCGCCGAGCAGTACCCCTGAGTCCGGCCAGCCGGCGGTTACGGCCGCCGAGGCGGTGCAGATCGCTCGTGCCGAGCTCGCCGCCGGCGGCGACGTCCCGGCCGTCGAGGAGATCGACCTCAAGCTCGAGGACGGCCGCCAGATCTGGGATATCGAGTTCGTCGGCGACCACGAGGTCGAGGTCGACTCGACGACGGGCGACGTCGTCAAGCTCGAGTTCGGAGACGGCCGTGACGACGATCTAGGTCACGACGACGGTGACAACGACGACGGTGACAACGACGACAGCGGCCATGGCCGGGGCGGCCACGACGACGCGCCGAACCACGACTGACCGCTCTCGCCGGCCCGGTCAGGCGCTCCGATGGGAGTTTGTCGCCAGCGGCACATAACCTGGGCGCCGTGGTGGACCAACTCGTCATCCGCGGGGCCCGCGAGCACAACCTCAAGGACGTGTCGCTCGACCTGCCCCGTGACGCGATCATCGTGTTCACGGGGCTGTCGGGCTCGGGCAAGTCCAGCCTGGCCTTCGACACGATCTTCGCCGAAGGCCAGCGCCGGTACGTCGAGTCGTTGTCCGCCTATGCGCGACAGTTCCTCGGCCAGATGGACAAGCCCGACGTCGACTTCATCGAAGGGCTGTCGCCGGCGGTCTCGATCGACCAGAAGTCCACCTCGCGCAACCCTCGGTCCACCGTCGGCACCATCACCGAGGTCTACGACTACCTCCGCCTGCTCTACGCGCGGGCGGGGCGGCCGCACTGCCCGGTGTGCGGGCGCCCGATCGGCCGGCAGACGCCGCAGTCCATCGTCGACCGGGTGCTCGAGCTCGACGAGGGCTCGCGGTTTCAGGTGCTCGCTCCGGTCGTGCGCGCCCGCAAGGGCGAGTACGGCGATCTGTTCCGCACGCTTCAGACCCAGGGTTACTCGCGGGCCCGGGTCGACGGCGTCGTCCACCAGCTCACCGAGCCGCCCACGCTGAAGAAGCACGAAAAACACACGATCGAGGTGGTCGTCGACCGCCTCACGGTCAAGGACTCGGCGAAGCGCCGGCTCACCGACTCTGTCGAGACGGCGCTCCGCCTGTCCGGCGGTCTGGTCACCCTCGAGTTCGTCGACCTCCCGGAGGACGACCCGCACCGCGAGCGGGTCTTCTCTGAGCACCTCTACTGTCCGTACGACGACCTGTCGTTCGAGGAGCTCGAGCCGCGGTCATTCTCGTTCAACTCGCCGTTCGGTGCATGTCCGGTCTGCACCGGGATCGGCACCACCATGGAGGTCGATCCCGAGCTCGTGGTCCCCGACCCGAGCCGGACTCTCGACGACGGCGCGCTCGCGCCGTGGTCGGGAGGGCAGAGCTCCGAGTACTTCATCCGCATCGTGCAGGCGCTGGCCGAGACGGTCGGCTTCCGCACCGACGTCCCGTTCGAGCGCCTGCCGGCCAAGGCCCGCACCGCCCTCGTCCAGGGCTACGACGGCCAGGTCCACGTCCGCTACCGCAACCGCTACGGGCGCGAGCGCTCGTACTACACCACCTACGAGGGTGTCATCCCGTGGGTCCAGCGGCGCCACGCCGAGGCCGAGTCCGACACCAGTCGCGAGCGGTTCGAGGGCTTCATGCGCGAGGTCCCGTGTCCGGCCTGCGGCGGTGCACGCCTCAAGCCGGTCAGCCTCGCGGTCACCTTCGGCGGCAAGAGCATCGCCGAGGTGGCTGCCCTGCCGATAGGCGACTGCCTGGCCTTCCTTCGTGAGTTGTCGCTGTCCGACCGCGAGCGCCAGATCGCCGAACGGGTGCTCAAGGAGATCAACGAACGGCTGCGCTTCCTCGTCGACGTGGGCCTGCACTACCTCACCCTCGACCGCTCGTCGGGCACCCTCGCCGGCGGCGAGGCACAGCGGATCAGGCTGGCCACGCAGATCGGGTCTGGGCTGGTTGGCGTGCTCTACGTCCTCGACGAACCGTCGATCGGCCTCCACCAGCGCGACAACCACCGGCTGATCGAGACGCTGGTCCGCCTCCGCGACCTCGGCAACACCCTCATCGTGGTCGAGCACGACGAGGACACCATCCGGGTTGCCGACTGGGTCGTCGACATCGGCCCGGGTGCCGGCGAACACGGCGGCCAGATCGTGGTCTCCGGCACCGTCGACGACCTGCTTCGGGACGAGAGCTCGATCACCGGCGCTTACCTGTCCGGCCGGCGCAGCATCCCGCTCCCGACCATCCGCCGGCCGGCGACGCGCGGCCACGAGCTCACCGTCGTCGAAGCGCGCGAGCACAACCTCCGCGACGTCACCGTGAGCTTCCCGCTCGGCTGCTTCGTGGGGGTCACGGGTGTCAGCGGCTCGGGCAAGTCCACGCTGGTCAACGACATCCTCTACACGGCGCTGGCCCGGCATCTCTACTCCGCCAGGACCATCCCGGGCCGGCACCGGCGGATCGAGGGCATGGACAAGGTCGACAAGGTGGTTCATGTCGACCAGTCGCCGATCGGCCGTACCCCACGGAGCAACCCGGCCACCTACACCGGCGTCTTCGACCACGTCCGCAAGCTGTTCGCCGAGACCCAGGAGGCCAAGATCCGCGGCTATCAGCCCGGCCGGTTCTCCTTCAACGTCAAGGGCGGGCGCTGCGAGAACTGCAGTGGCGACGGCACCATCAAGATCGAGATGAACTTCCTGCCCGACGTCTACGTCCCGTGCGAGGTGTGCCACGGCGCCCGCTACAACCGCGAGACGCTCGAGGTCCACTACAAGGGCCGCACGATCTCCGAGGTGCTCGAGATGCCGATCGAGGAGGCGCTGGAGTTCTTCGCGCCGGTCGAGCGCATCGCCCGCCACCTGCGAACCCTCGTCGACGTCGGACTCGGCTACGTGCGTCTGGGCCAGCCCGCGCCCACGCTGTCCGGCGGCGAGGCGCAGCGGGTCAAGCTCGCCTCCGAGTTGCAGCGGCGTTCCACCGGTCGCACCGTGTACGTGCTCGACGAACCCACCACCGGGCTGCATTTCGACGACATCCGCAAGCTCATCGGCGTGCTGCAGGGCCTGGTCGACAAGGGCAACACGGTCATCGTCATCGAGCACAACCTCGACGTGATCAAGACCGCCGACTGGCTGATCGACATGGGCCCGGAGGGTGGCACCGGTGGCGGCGCCATCGTCGGCACCGGCACCCCCGAACAGCTCACCGCCGTCGATGAGAGCCACACCGGCCGGTTCCTCCGCAGGGTGCTGGACGCTCCGGTGCGGGTCTGACCGAGCGTTGCACCGGCGTGCCTCGACAGGCCGTGCCTGTATCCTTGACATTGACGTAACGTCAACTTCTACCCTCGTTGACATGACGAGATCGGGAGGGATTGTCGCGGTCGAGTGGTCGATCCAGGACCTTGCCCGCGCAGCCGGGACGACCAGTCGGACGCTGCGCCATTACGGCGAGGTCGGGCTGCTCGAACCCAGCCGGGTCGGCAGTAGCGGCTACCGCTACTACGACCAGGACTCACTCGTGCGCCTGCAGCGGATCCTGCTGCTGCGAGATCTCGGCCTCGGCCTGCCGGCCATCGCCGAAGTGCTCGACGGGCAACGGGACACCGCTACGGCGCTGCGTACCCACCTGGCGCTGCTCGAACAGGAACGCCGGCGCATTGGGCGGCAGATCGAGTCGGTACGGACAACGCTGCGGAAGACGGAGGGAGGTGAGGAACTCATGGCAGAGGAAGTCTTCGACGGCTTCGACCACACACAGTACGAGCGGGAGGTCACCGAACGCTGGGGGCGCGAAGCCTACGAGAGGGGCGACCGCTGGTGGCGCTCGCTCAGCGCCGCCGAGAAGGGGGCGTTCCAGCAGCGGCAGGTCGACATCGCCGCCGACTACGGGCGGGCCCTTCAGGAGGGCAAGGCCGCCGCCAGCGACGAGGTGCAGGCCATCACGCAACGCCACGTCGACTGGCTGTCGGTCACGACCACCCCGACCAAGGACTACCTGATCGGGCTGGGCGAGATGTACGTCGCCGACCCGCGGTTCACGGCGAGCTACGACGAGAGCGGCGCGGGCACTGCGGCGTTCGTCCGGGACGCGATGAAGGTCTACGCCGAGCGGATGTAGTCGGCTGACCGCCCCCAATCCGAAGCTGGGTGAACCGTCGGCTGGGATGATGCGTTCATCGAAGGTGACCTGCTGCCGCCGATACCGGGAGACGCGATGACCCAGCACGACACGACTCCGACCGACGCACCCGGTCCCGAGCTCCAGCGCCGGGTGGTGCTGCTCGGTGCCGGCGCCGTCGGCGTGGCGGGCGTGCTGGCCGCCTGCGGAGGGGGTGGCGACGACGCCGGCACGGCCGCGCCGACGACCGACACCACGCCGAGCCCCGACGCGTCGGAGACCCCCGCGCCGAGCCCGGAGGCGACGACCCCGCCGGCCGAGGGCAGCGGCGGCACGCCCCTGACGGCCACCGCGGACGTCCCCGTCGGGGGCGGCGTGATCATCACCGGGGAGCAGATCGTCGTCACCCAGCCCACGGCCGGCGAGTTCAGGGCGTTCGGCAGCACGTGCACCCATCAGGGCTGCCAGGTCGCCACGGTGGCCGACGGGTTGATCCAGTGCCCGTGTCATGGCAGCCGGTACTCCGTCGAGGACGGCTCGGTGCAGGCGGGCCCGGCGCCGGCGCCGCTGCCCGAGGTCACGATCGTGGTCGAGGGAGACCAGGTGCTGCGCACCTGAGGCGTCAGTCGTCAGGGTCGCCGGCAGCAGCGCTGCGGGCGGCGGAGTCGTCCGGACTGACAACTAGGCTTGATGGCTGTGCCTGACCCGTCCATGTATCGCCCCGCGCCGGGGTCGGTGCCGGACGAACCCGGTGTATACCGGTTCAGCGACCCGGCCGGCCGGGTCATCTATGTCGGCAAGGCCAAGAGCCTGCGCTCCCGGCTGGCGTCGTACTTCCAGGATCTCTCCGCGTTGCATCCCCGCACGCTGGCCATGGTGACGACTGCGGGCAAGGTCGAGTGGACGGTCGTCCGGACCGAGGTCGAGGCGCTGCAGCTCGAATACTCGTGGATCAAGGAGTTCGACCCCCGCTTCAACATCCGCTACCGCGACGACAAGTCCTATCCGTACCTCGCCGTGACGCTGGACGAGGAGTATCCGCGCGCCCTGGTGATGCGGGGGGCGAAGAAGCGCGGCGTGCGGTACTTCGGGCCCTATGCGCACGCCTGGGCGATCCGCGAGACCCTCGACCAGCTCCTGCGGGTCTTCCCGGTGCGCAGCTGCTCGAAGGGTGTGTTCAAGCGGGCCGGGCAGGTCGGGCGCCCGTGCCTGCTCGGCTACATCGGCAAGTGCTCCGCGCCATGCGTGGGCCGGGTCAGCGCCGAGGAGCATCGCGCCATCGTGGACGACCTGGTCGCCTTCCTCGAGGGGCAGACCTCCACCTACATCCGGCGCCTCGAGCGGGAGATGCACGCCGCCGCGGCGGCGACCGACTACGAGCGTGCGGCCCGGCTGCGGGACGACGTCGCCGCGCTGCGGCGGGCCATGGAGCAGAACGCCGTGGTTCTCGGCGACGCGACCGATGCCGACGTCGTCGCACTCGCCGAGGACCCGCTGGAGGTGGCCGTCCACATCTTCTACGTCCGGCGGGGCCGGGTCCGGGGCCAGCGCGGGTGGGTCGCGGACAAGAGCGACGACGCACCGACCGGCGAGCTGGTCGAGCGGTTCCTGCTTCAGCTCTACGGCGAGAACGGCGGCGAGGCCGTACCCCGGGAGATCGTCGTGCCGGTCCTTCCCGACGACCCGGACGAGACCCGGGCCCTGCGCGACCTGCTCACCGAGCTGCGCGGGGGGAGGGTCGACCTCAAGATCCCCCAGCGCGGCGACAAGCGCGCTCTTCTCGGCACCGTCGCCCGCAACGCCGGGCAGGCCCTCGCGCTGCACAAGACCCGGCGGGCCAGCGACCTGACGACGCGCAGCCGCGCGCTCGAGGAGATCCAGCGCGCTCTCGAGCTCGACGAGGCGCCGCTGCGGATCGAGTGCTACGACGTGTCCAACCTGCAGGGCACGGAGGTGGTCGCGTCCATGGTCGTGTTCGAGGACGGGCTGCCGCGCAAGTCCGAGTACCGGCGCTTCGCGATCCGCGGCCGGCAGGGCATCGACGACGTCGCGGCGATCCGCGAGGTGCTCGGCCGCCGGTTCCGGAGGCTCACCGAGGAGCGCGAGCCCGACCGGACGGCGGCGCAGCCGCTCGATCCCGAGACCGGGCGTCCGCGCAAGTTCGCCTACGCCCCCGGCCTCGTCGTGGTCGACGGCGGCAAGCCTCAGGTCGGCGCCGCCAGGCTGGCCATGGACGAGGCCGGCGTCTCCGACATCCCCGTCGTGGGGTTGGCGAAGCGGCTGGAGGAGGTGGTCGTCGACGGTTCCGACGACCCGGTGATCTTGCCGCGGGCCAGCGAGGGGCTCTACCTCCTGCAGCGGATCCGCGACGAGGCGCACCGCTTCGCGATCACCTACCACCGGCAGCGGCGATCCCGGTCCATGGTCGACAGCCTGCTCGACGGCGTTCCCGGCCTCGGGCCGGCCCGCCGCAAGGCCTTGCTCGCGCACTTCGGGTCGCTCAAGCGCCTGCGCGCGGCCACAGCCGATGAGATCACTGCGGTGCCGGGCTTCGGAAGCCGAACCGCCGAGACCGTGGTCGAGGCGGTTGCCCAGCGTCGTCCGTCGCCCTCGGTCAACATGGCCACGGGTGAGATCCTCGACGCGGACTCTCCGTCGACCTGAGGAGCGGACGTGACCGAGACCGGCGAAGCACCCGAACTCCTGCTGGTCACCGGCATGTCCGGGGCGGGAAAGACCGCGGCCACGGCCTCGCTGGACGACCTCGGCTGGTTCGTCGTCGACAACCTGCCGCCGTCGCTGCTGATGGAGCTCGTCGACACGGTGACCGAGCGGACTCCGCACCGGCGGATCGCCGTCGTCGCCGACGTGCGCGGCGGGGTGTTCTTCGGTGAGTTGCGCGGTGCGCTCGACGAGCTCGCGGCGCGCGGCCTCCGTCCCTACGTCCTGTTCCTCGAGGCGGGCGACGAGGCGCTGGTCCGCCGGTTCGAGTCGGCGCGCCGTCCTCATCCGTTGCAGGGAGAGGGCCGCGTCCTCGAAGGCATCAAGCGCGAACGTGAACAGCTCGCCGAGCTTCGGGCAGGTGCGGACCTCGTCGTCGACACGTCGCTGCTCAACGTGCACGAGCTGGCCAGGCGGATCCGGACGGCCTTCGAGGGGGAGGACACGGGTCTGCGTGCCGTCGTGGTGTCGTTCGGGTTCAAGTACGGCATCCCGGTCGACGCCGATGTCATCGCCGACCTGCGCTTCCTGCCGAACCCCCACTGGGTCCCCGAACTGCGGCCGCAGACCGGACGGGACGAGGCGGTCCGCGACTACGTTCTCGGCCAGCCCGCGGCCACGGAGTTCCTCGACCGCTACGCGGAGTTGCTCCGGATGACCTCCGACGGCTACCTGCGGGAGGGCAAGCGCTTCGTCACCGTGGGCGTCGGATGCACCGGTGGCAAGCACCGCAGCGTCGCGATGAGCGAGGCCCTGGCTACTCGCCTGCGCGATCAGGGGATCGAGACGCTGGTCGTCCACCGCGACCTCGGCCGGGAGTGACCACGCCGGTGGCGGAGCCACGCCTGGCCGGGCCCAAGGTCGTCGCCCTCGGTGGCGGGCACGGCCTGGCGGCGTCGTTGTCCGCTCTGCGCCGGGTCAGCGGCCGACTCACCGCGGTCGTGACGGTTGCTGACGACGGCGGGTCGAGCGGTCGGCTGCGGCACGAGCTCGGCGTCCTCCCCCCGGGCGACCTGCGGATGGCGCTGGCGGCGCTGTGCGGCGACGACGAGTGGGGGCAGACGTGGGCCCGGGTCCTTCAGCACCGCTTCTCCAGCGCAGGGGAGTTGCACAACCACGCCACAGGCAACCTGCTGATCGTGGCGCTCTGGGAGCTGCTCGGCGGTCATGTCGCGGGCCTCGACTGGGTCGCCCGCCTGCTCGGCGCCCAGGGCCGCGTGCTGCCGATGTCTTCGACATCGCTGGACATCCACGCGCTCGTTGCGGGGACCGCCCGCACGGACGGCACGGGACGGGAGGTCGAGACCGTCGTCGGCCAGCACGCCGTCGCCACCGCGACCGGCACGGTCGTCGCCGTCGAGCTCGTCCCTCCCGATCCGCCGGCCTGCCCGGAGGCGCTCGAGGCGATCGCCGAGGCGGACTGGGTGGTGCTCGGGCCTGGGTCGTGGTTCAGCAGCGTCATCCCGCACGTGCTCGTCCCCGAGCTGCGCCGTGCCCTTGTCGACACTCCGGCCCGCCGGATGGTCACCCTCAACCTGTCCGCCGAAGGAACCGAGACCGAGGGCTTCACGCCGGAGATGCATCTGGAGGTGCTCGCGGCATACGCGCCGGACCTGCGGCTCGACGCCGTGATCGCGGACCGCGCGTCGCTGCCCGACGAGGGGTTGCTGCGCCGGGTCGCGCGCGACCTCGGCGCCGATGTCACCGTCACCGACATCGCGATGGACGACGGCACGCCGCGTCACGACCCCGAGCGCCTTGCCCATGCGTACGCGGACACCTTCGCTCGTGGCAGGATCGGCCCATGGCGATGACCGCGTCGGTGAAGGACGAACTGGCCCGCCTCGAGGTCACCAAGACGTGTTGCCGAAAGGCAGAGGTCTCCGCGCTGCTGCGCTTCGGCGGCGGCCTGCACATCGTCAGCGGCAAGATCGTGGTGGAGGCCGAGCTCGACACCGGGGCTGCCGCCCGTCGCCTGCGTCGCGACATCGCCGAGGTCTACGGCCACGAGAGCGACATCGCCGTCGTCTCGCCCAGCGGGCTGCGCAGGGGGAGCCGGTACGTGGTCCGGGTGGTCACCGCCGGCGAGGTGCTCGCACGGCAGACCGGCCTGATCGACGGCAGCGGGCGCCCGGTGCGTGGGCTGCCCCCGCAGGTCGTGTCCGGCTCAACCTGCGATGCGGAGGCAGCGTGGCGCGGTGCCTTCCTCGCGCACGGGTCGCTGACAGAACCGGGCCGTTCCTCGGCGATCGAGGTCACCTGCCCGGGCCCTGAGGCCGCACTCGCCCTGGTCGGTGCCGCGCGGCGCGTCGGCATCCAGGCGAAGGCGCGCGATGTCCGCGGCGTCGACCGGGTGGTGGTGCGCGACGGCGATGCGATCGGCGCGCTGCTGACGCGCCTCGGCGCCCACGACAGCGTGCTCGCGTGGGAGGAGCGGCGGATGCGCCGCGAGGTCCGCGCGACGGCCAACCGACTGGCCAACTTCGACGACGCCAACCTGCGACGGTCGGCGCGTGCTGCGGTGGCCGCCGGAGCAAGGGTGGAGCGCGCCCTCGAGATCTTGGCCGACGACGTCCCCGATCACCTGCGGGCCGCGGGACTGCTTCGCCTCGAGCACAAGCAGGCCAGCCTGGAGGAGCTCGGCCAGCTGTCCGATCCGCCGATGACGAAGGACGCCGTCGCCGGCCGGATCCGGCGCCTGCTGGCCATGGCCGACCGCAAGGCCGCCGAGAACGGCATCCCCGGAACGGACGCAAACCTCACCCCGGACATGCTTGTGCCGTGACCGGCATCCCGCCGACGTCAGACATCGACCGGCGCCGGCGGCGCCGAGACGTGAAGGAGTCGCAGTCTCATGACCATCCGCGTAGGCATCAATGGCTTCGGGCGCATCGGCAGGAACTTCTACCGTGCGGTGCTCGCCCAGGGCGCCGACGACATCGAGCTCGTCGGCGTCAACGACATCACCGACAACGAGAGCCTGGCCCACCTGCTCAAGTACGACTCGATCCTGGGCCGCCTCGACGCCGAGGTCAGCTACTCCGGCGACGAGATCACCGTCGCCGGCAAGAGCTTCAAGTCCCTCGAGGAGCGCGACCCGGCCAAGCTGCCGTGGGGCGACCTCGGCGCGGACGTCGTCATCGAGTCGACCGGCTTGTTCACCGACGCCACCAAGGCGAAGGCGCACGTCGACGGCGGCGCCAGGAAGGTCATCATCTCCGCGCCGGCCAAGAACGAGGACGTCACCGTCGTCATGGGTGTCAACCACGACACCTACGACCCCGCCGCACACACGATCATCTCGATGGCCTCCTGCACGACGAACTGCCTTGCGCCGTTGGCCAAGGCAATCCACGACGCGTTCGGGATCGAGCACGGGCTGATGACCACCATCCATGCGTACACAGCCGACCAGAACCTCCAGGACGGACCGCACAGAGACCTGCGCCGTGCCCGCGCGGCCGCGCTCAACATCGTTCCCACCACCACCGGTGCGGCGAAGGCGATCGGCCTGGTGCTGCCTGACCTCAAGGGCAAGCTCGACGGCTTCGCGCTCCGCGTTCCGGTGCCCACCGGTTCGGCCACCGACCTGACCGCCACGGTCAGCCGGGAGGTGAGCGTCGACGAGGTCAACGCGGCGATGAGAGCCGCGGCCGACGGCCCGCTGAAGGGCTACCTCACCTACACCGAGGACCCGATCGTGTCGACCGACATCGTCACCGATCCGGCCTCCTGCATTTTCGACGCCGGACTGACCCGGGTGATCGGCGACCAGGTCAAGGTCGTGGGCTGGTACGACAACGAGTGGGGCTTCTCCAACCGGCTCATCGACCTGGTCCGCCTCGTCGGCGCGTCCCTCTGACCCGTCGATGAAGTCGATCGACGACATGGGGGACCTGCGCGGCCGTCGGGTGCTGGTCCGCAGCGACCTCAATGTGCCGCTCGAAGGCACCACCGTCACCGACGACGGCCGGATCCGGGCCAGTGTCCCGACCGTCGTCCGGCTCTCCGACGCCGGAGCGAAGGTGATCGTCACGGCCCACCTGGGCCGGCCCGATGGCAAGGCCGACCCGCGGTACTCGCTTCGCCCGGTGTACGAGCGCATGGCCGATCTGCTCCCCGGGCGCGACGTGCGCTTCGCCGGTGACACGGTGGGCGCCGGCGCGAGGCGGGCCGTCGAGACGATGCCCGATGGAGGCGTCGCCCTGCTGGAGAACCTGCGCTTCGACCCCAGGGAGACCTCGAAGGACGACGCCGAGCGCGGCGCGTTCGCCGACGAGCTGGCGGCGCTCGCGGACGTCTTCGTGTCCGACGGGTTCGGCGTCCTGCACCGCAAGCAGGCCAGCGTGTACGACGTCGCCCTGCGGCTTCCCCACGCTGCCGGCGGGCTCGTCCTCGCCGAGATGGAGGCGTTCTCGAAGGTGCTGGACGATCCCGAGCGGCCCTACGTCGTCGTCCTGGGCGGCTCGAAGGTCTCGGACAAGCTCGGCGTGATCGACACACTGCTCGGCAAGGTCGACCGGCTGCTGGTCGGCGGCGGCATGTGCTTCACGTTCCTACGGGCCCAGGGCCACGAGGTCGGTGGATCGCTGCTGGAGGAGGACCAGGTCGACACCGTGCTGGGGTTCATCGAGCGGGCGGCCGAGACCGGCGTCGAGCTGGTGCTGCCGGTCGATGTGGTCGTCGCGGCCGAGGTCGCTGAGGACGCCGACACCAGCGTCGTGCCGGCGTCCCGGATCCCGGCCGACATGACGGGGCTCGACGTCGGGCCGGAAACCGTCGAGCTGTTCCGTGGGAAGCTCGCCGATGCCCGCACCGTCGTGTGGAACGGCCCGATGGGGGTCTTCGAGCTGGCTCCGTTCGCCGATGGCACCCGCGCGATCGCCCAGGCGATTGCGGAGATCGACGGAACGACCGTCGTCGGCGGCGGTGACTCGGCCGCGGCCGTGCGCCAGCTCGGCGTCGACGAGACCGCATTCACCCACATCTCGACCGGCGGCGGCGCCAGCCTGGAGCTCCTCGAGGGCCGCAC
>DATHII010000120.1:0-3809 GCA_035316885.1 Jiangellaceae bacterium
CCCCAGCAGGGACGGGACGAGCAGGGCCAACGGCACGCGTGTGTCGCCCGGCTGGGTGGAGGTCCGGGTCACACCGTCACCGTGGCGGAAGGAAGCCGGCCTCGCCCAGGATCTGCTGCCCCGGTTCGCCGGTGATCGCCGTCAGGACGACCTGGGCACCCGCCGGGTTCTGCGCCTCGGTGAGGACGGCCACGGCGTAGTCGTTGACGACGTCGGCAGCCTCCGGGACCCCGATGGTCTCGACGGCGCTGCCTCCGGCCGCCGCGTCGGTGAGGTAGACGAGTGCGGCGTCGGCCTCGTTCAGCACGACCAGTGACGCCGCCTCCTTGACGTCGGTGGCCAAGGTGTCCGGCGATGCCGTGACACCGGCGGCGTCGAGCAATCGTTGCGACGCCGAACCGCATGGCACCTCCGACTCGCAGATTGCTATCCGGAGCTCCTCGCGCGCAAGGTCGTCCAGACCCGTGACACCGCCCGGATTGCCGGCTGGGACGACCAACGCGAGCGTGTTTCGCGCGAAGACCACGGGATCGCCCTGGACGGCGCCCCCGGCCACCGCGTTGTCCATGGTCCGGGTGTCGGCCGTCGCCAGCACGTCCGCTGGGGCGCCGGCGAGGACCTGCTCGACCAGCCCCGAGCTCGGCCCGAACGAGAAGACGACGTCCAGGTCGGGGTGCTCCTCCGCGAGCTGGTCGCCCAGCTCTTCGAACGACTCAGTCAGCGACGCCGCCGCCAGGACCGTCACGGTGCCGGTCACGTCGGCGGCGGTCGGGCTCGGGCTCTCGTCGCCGCCGGCGGCGTCCTGCCCGTCGTCACCTCCACAGGAGGCCGACAGCACGGCTACCCCCAGCACGACGACGGCCGCGCGTGCCAGGGCCGCAGTGCGGCGACCTCGCCCGTTGGTCGTACGTCCGGTGCGGTTCACGCTGTACCGCCTGGTAGGTCAACCACGACATTGGTGGCCTTGACCGATGCGATCGCCACGACCCCGACCTCGAGGGCAAGCTCGTCCGCAGCCTCGCGGCTCATCAACGAGACCACGCGGTGTGGTCCTGACTGGATCTCGACCTGGGCCATCACGCCGTCCTTCCGCACGTCGGTGACGATGCCCGGGAAGTGGTTACGCGCCGACTCTTTCGGCACCGGCAGGGCGGCTTCGGCCGGGACGATGTCACGAGCTACCCGGGCTAGTTCGACCCCGTCGACGACCAGCCGGCCGGCATCGTCGCGGGACACCTCGACCCGACCGGCCTCGGCCCAACGACGCAGCGAGTCGTCGCTGACTCCGAGTAGCCTTGCGGCGTCGGAGATCCGATGATGCGGCATGGAGTGCAGGATAGAACCGCATCTGCGGTACTTCCAAGTGGGAGAGGCCGGTGCGTCCTTCTGCCGTCGGGTTGTGAAGATCGTCGTGCAGGCGGCGCACGCTCACCGCCCTGCCGCAAGCTTCACGACGATCTTCACGACACGGCCATAGATCTCACGACTCGCGGCATCGCCTTGGCGGTGGCCGCCCGGGCGATCAGCGCCGACCAAAGATCGACCGGCGTTGCCGGGGCGGCCGCACCGTGATCTCGCCCAGCACGACGAATCCGCGCACCCAGTACACCGGTCCGCCGGGTGTGACCGGGCCGGTGAGACGGTATTTGCGGTCCGCGAGGAAGGACGAGCCGGTGTCCATCCGGACGTCGATGCCCTCGGGCACTATGAGGGTGACGCTTCCGAGCAGGACGGAGACCTGCACGACGATCTCGCGATGGCGCACGATCGCCTCGGTGAAGTCGATCGTCACCTCCCCGAGGACGCTCGTGAGCTCGAGGCGGCGCGGCACCTCCCACCGGCCCGACCGCTTCTCGTCACCGAGGACCGCGGTGATCCGCTCTGTCCACAGCGCCGGGCCAGACCCGTCGGCGCCTCGACGGACGACCGCCGCAGGTCGTGCCGACGGTCCAGCCGGAACCGGGTAGTGCCCCTGCGGCAGGTCATGGGTGATCGGTTCGAGGTCACCGTAGGTGCGGGCGCGGAAGGTGGCGTCGAGCCGCTCCTCGAGTTCGGAGAGGGTCAGGCGGCCTTCGGCGGCAGCTTCACGCAAGGCCTCGGCGACCCGATCCCGGTCGGCGTCGGAGCACCGCAGATCGCGCGGACCGCCGGCATCGGGCTCACCGGTCACCGGTCGGCACCGCGGGCGCCACGCTTGACGTTGACACCACCGAAGACGGCCTTGCCGCCGATCCGGACGACGGGCGAGCCCGACGGTGGCTGTCGCGTGGACGCCTCGTCCGCGAAGCCGCCGAAGATCCCCATGCCGTCGACGACAGCGATGATGTCATCGGGCAGGACCACCTCGACGCCGCCGAAGACGGCCTTGATCTCGATCCTGATTTCGTGCGCCTCGAGGAGGGCCTCGCGCAGATCGAGTTCCACGCCGCCGAACACGGCCTTGACGTTGTAGTCGGAGGGGACGACCCATTGCCCGCGGCGGGTGGCGCCGCCGAACACGGCCTTGACCGCGCGGGAGACTGGCGTGCCACCGACTCGATCGGGGACCCTGGCCGATTTGGTCACTGCGGGTGGGGATGCGGCACTTGACGGACGCGGCAGCCCAGCCTGCGGCAGATCGGAGACGACCGGCTCGAGCTCGCCGTACGTCTTGGCGGCGTAGAGGGCTTCGAGGCGGTCCTGCAGCTCGGCGAGGGTCAGCCGGCCGTCACCCGCGGCCTTGCGCAGCACCTCCGCCACCCGTTCGCGATCGGCGTCGGACGCGCGCAGCGATCGGTCGTCGTGGGGTCCGTCCACGTCAAACGACCCTAGGGCACAGCTCCTCCCCTCCGCCAAGAGACCACCTGGAGCCCGGGGAGTTTGATCACGTTCACCACCCTGGTGGACCGTTCACCAGGTTCCTGCGCCTGGTGAACGGTCAGCGAGCATGGTGAACGTGATCAACCGCCGGGGTGACGGTCAACGGGCGGAGTCGGGGGGGATTCCGGGCCGTCGAGCCGGTCGGCCGGCGCGCCGGTGGAGGTGGACTCAGCGGGCGCGCCGGCGGGGGTGGACTCTGCCGGCTCGGCGGCGGACGTCTCCCGCCCGAACTCCGCGGCCGCCTCCCGCTCGAGCTCGTCGGATGCACCGGGCGCTGACTCGGTCGAGGCGAGTGTGAGGTTGGCATCGGTCGCGGGGTCGAACACGTGAACCTTGCGCAGATCCAGCCAGAGCGCCGCCGTCTGACCCTCCGGGAGCCGGCTGGTGGCGTTCAGGGCCACGACGAGCTGGGTCCGCAAGGATTCGCTGTCCACCTCCCGCTCGAGATCGGCGAGCTGGCGCCTGATGTCGTCCGGAGCCTCGTACGGGACGTACGCGAACTGCTCGTTGCCGAGCCACTCGATGACGTCGACGTGCGCATCGAAGGTCATCCCACGGTCACGAACGGCAGGGTCGACGACAGACGCGTCCTCGAAGTGCTCCGGCCGGGCCCCGATGAGCACGAGCTCCTGGTCGCCGAGACCTGCGATGCGGTCGTCCGGCAGCCGCACGTCGCCGAACGGCGTGCGCAGCCCGCCGTCGGTGACCTCTGCCGGGATGAAGTTCATCGGCGGCGAGCCGATGAACCCGGCCAAAAACAGGTTGGCCGGCTCCTCGTACAGCTCACGCGGAGTCGCACACTGCTGCAGAATGCCCTTGCGCATCACCGCCACGCGGTCGCCGAGCGTCATCGCCTCGATCTGGTCATGGGTGACGTACACGGTGGTGATGCCCAGCCGTTTCTGCAGCCGGGAGATCTCGGTGCGCATCTGGCCGCGCAGCTTCGCGTC
>DATHII010000121.1:0-49711 GCA_035316885.1 Jiangellaceae bacterium
CCAGCCGAAGCCCGCTGGAGCACGCCGGACACTACCTGACCTACATCGACGCGACCACGGGAGAGCTCACGACCCTGGCGGTGCCGGGGTTCGCCGAAGAGCTCGACGTCTACGTCCAGGACGGCCAGCTGCGCGCCAGGCATGCCTTCTGGATCTTCGGCTTCCCATTCCTCGTGCTCCACTACCGCATGCAACGCAAGGAGGAACCGGCCCGGACCGTCCGCGCCATGGACGACTAGCCGCTCGTATCCGCTTCGCGGCGCTGACGCAGCTTGCGCACGAGGAACCAGGCGGCGACGGCGGCGACAGCGGCGTAGATGACATAGTCGAGGTAGGCCATGTATTCCTCGACCCGTTCGTACTGGGTGCCGAGAGCGTAGCCGGCTCCCACCAGCACGCTGTTCCACAGCAGGCTGCCGAGCGACGTGAGCGCGACGAACGGGAGCAGCGGCATCCGCTGCGCGCCCGCCGGCAGCGATACGAGGCTGCGCACGATCGGCACGAAGCGGCCGAAGAAGACCACGCCGTGACCGTGGCGCTCGAACCATGCGGAGGCCCGGTCGAAGTCGGCCTCGTCGACGAGCGGCAGCATGGTCAGCCACCGTCGGGCCCGATGCTCGCCGAACACCGCGCCGAGCCCGTAGAGCACGAGTGCACCCAACACGGCTCCGACCGTTGCTGCGACGACCACCCAGACGACGTTCATCCGCCCGCGCTCGGCAAGATAGCCGGCCAGAGACAGGATGATCTCGCTCGGTATCGGCGGGAAGACGGTCTCGACCAGGGTGAGCAGCCCGACGCCGACCTCGCCCAGCGACCCGATCACGTCGGCGGCCATGCCCGTCAGCCCGGTCAGGCCGTCGTCGACCGTGTCGGGGGACGGCGCGGAGCCGGTCGGCAGCGCGAGCATGAACAGCGCGTCCTCACCTCGGAGATCGATGGGTCGGCGACCCCGTGCGGCCGATGGGGCAGGCACAGCGGACCGCGACGATTGTAGGTCGGCCGCGATGCCACACGTACACTGGCGCGCGCCCGCGGCCGTGGACGACGGCCGCACGGGAGGCTTTAGTGACCCGCTCCACCGTGATCCGCGCGCTGCTCGCGCTGGCGGTGCTCGCCGTGTCGACCTACGTCGTACTGACGGCGTCCCCCCGTCTCGGTCTCGACCTCCGCGGTGGCACGCAGATCGTTCTCGAGACACGCGACTCCCCCACCGTGCAGGCCGACGCCGAGTCGACCGACCGCGCCCTCGAGGTGCTGCGCCGCCGGGTCGACGCGCTGGGCGTCGCCGAGCCGAGCCTGGCGCGCTCGGGCGAACAGCGCATCATCGTCGAGCTGCCCGGGGTGCTGGACCCGCGCGAGGCGGCCGAGGTCATCGGCCGGACGGCACAGCTGACCTTCCACCCGGTCCTCGGCCTCGCGGATCCGGCCGCGCCCTCTCCGTCACCGACTCCCGGGGCGCCGTCTGCCGAGACGCCGCCTCCCGACGCGGACGAGTCGGTGCTCCCGGACGAGTCGGGCCAGTCCCTGCGGCTGGGTCCGGCGGCCCTCACCGGCGAGGGCGTCGCCGGCGCGGATGCCGCCATCGACCCGCAGACGGGTTCGGGCTGGTTCGTGACGGTCGACTTCGTCGGCGACGGCGAGCGGGCGTGGGCAGAGCTCACCGGCACGGCAGCGTGCTCGCCGCCCGGTGACCCGATGCGGCGGATCGCAATCGTGCTCGACGAGGAGGTCATCTCCTCCCCCCAGGTCGATCCGGGCGTGTCCTGCGACATCGGCATCCCCGGTGGCGAGACACAGATCACCGGCACGTTCACCCAGGAGGAGGCGACCGACCTCGCCGTGCTCATCGAGGGCGGTGCTCTCCCGGTCCCGGTCGAGGTCGTCGAGCAGCGGACCGTCGGGCCGTCCCTGGGCGCCGACGCCATCGACGCGAGCGCCCGCGCAGCGATCATCGGCGTCGTCCTGACCGCACTGTTCATCGTCGCCGCGTACCGCCTGATGGGCCTGATGGCGACCATCGGCCTCGCGTGCTACGCGCTGATCTCCTTCGCGACGCTGACGGCCATCGGCGCCACCCTGACGTTGCCCGGCCTGGCCGGTTTCGTCCTGGCCATCGGTATGGCCGTCGACGCGAACGTGCTCGTCTTCGAACGGGCCCGCGAGGACTATGTCGACGGCAAGACCAAGAGCGTCCGCAAGGCCGTGCAGAGCGGCTTCCGCCACGCCCTGTCGGCCATCGCGGACTCCAACGTCACCACCCTGCTCGCCGCCGTGCTGCTCTTCTTCCTCGCTGCCGGGCCGGTTCGAGGCTTCGGCGTCACGCTGACGATCGGCGTGCTGGCATCTCTGTTCTCGGCCCTGGTGGTCACCCGGGTCCTCGCGGAGTGGATCGCCACCCGGGGATGGGTCCGCCGCCGGCCCGCGATCAGCGGGATCGCCAGGCACGGCCGGGTCCGTACCTGGCTGAACGAGAAGGGACCCGACCTGATGCGGACCAGTCGCCGGTGGCTGGTCGCCTCGGCGGTGGTAGTCGTGTTGAGCATCGCCGGCATCGTCGTTCGGGGTCTCGACTTCGGTGTCGAGTTCACCGGTGGCCGGCTGATCGAGATCTCGACCACGCAACCGCTCGACGTGGACCGTGCCCGCGCGGTCGTGGCGGAGGCCGGATTTCCGACCGCGGTCGTCCAGGAGTCCGGAGACGACGACATCACCGTCCGCACGGGAGAGCTCACCGACGACGAGGCGGCCGAGATCCGCCAGGCGCTCGGCGACGCGGGCGGTGGCGCCGAGGTCGTCCGCGACGAGCTCATCGGGCCGAGCCTGGGGAACGAGTTGCGGCGCAATGCGCTGATCGCTCTCGGGGTGGCACTCGCCGCACAGCTGGCCTACCTGGCGATCAGGTTCCGCTGGACGTTCGGGGCCGGAGCGGTCGTGGCCCTGTTCCACAACGTCGTCATCGTCCTCGGCATCTTCGCCTGGCTGGGCAAGCCGATAGACGGGATCTTCCTCGCAGCCCTGCTGACCATCGTCGGCTACACGGTGAACGACTCCGTCGTCGTGTTCGACCGGATCCGGGAGAAGTGGACGGAGTCACCGGGCACGCCGTTTCCGAAGGTCGCGAACGCTGCGATCCTGGCGACGCTGCCCCGCACCGTCAACACAGGGATCAGCACATTGTTCATCCTGGCCGCGCTTCTGGTGCTGGGCGGCGACTCGCTCGCCGACTTCGCCCTCGCGCTGCTGTTGGGAATCCTGGTCGGCACATACTCGTCCAACTTGACGGCCACGCCGCTCACGATCGAGCTGGTGGCGCGTTTCCCCGGTTCGGCACCGCGGCCAAAGGCCGAGCGACGCACCGACGACCGGGGTCGGGAGGCGCCCGACTACGGCGCGGTGGTGTGACATAGCGGTGGGGGTCAGATGCCTGTGGGCGGAGGGAACGGGGCGGGCACCCGCACGGTAGGGGCAGGGCGGCCCAGGATGAAGTCCAGCTCCAGCACGCGCAGCGCGGCCGCGACCTCAGCGGCCACCGCGGACATGGCGGTGGTGCCCGCAGACGGGCTGTTCCAAGCTGATCGTCAGGTCGAGGCGATCGACGCCGATGGCCATTGTCGCCACGCTCGGCGCCGGATCGGCCCGGACCTCGCCGACACCCTCGATCGCCCCAAAACGCTGCGTTGGGCCAATGCGAGCACGACCACCACGACGAGCACGACGGTGAGCAACGGTGCCACCTCTGCGCCGAGCAGCCAGAGTGCGACGGCCAGCCCCCAGAGCGATGACGACATACCCCGCGACCCGGGCGACAAGCAGCTTTGCGTCTTCTGGGATGCCCTCGACCTGCTCACCGCCACGAACGACGATTGCGCTGCTTGTCATCGGACGCTCCGCTCAACCTGGGTGCCGCTCGGACTCGTCAGGTTCACGTCCGACACCTCGCTCCGGCCGCCGAGCTGACAGGCCCCTCGGAACACGTGTCTCGAGCTGCGGCGCGGGTTCGTGGTGCTCGACCGGGGCGTCGGCGGTGGCTCGACCGTAGGCAGCAGCAAGAGGGCGGGCCGTGACGCCGTGGGCGATGATCGACAGCAGGATGGTCCAGGTAGCGACCTCGATCAGCCGTCCCGGGGCCAATCCGCCGGCCTCGAGCGACTCGAACGCCAACAGCGTGAACACGACCGATGCCAGTCCCCTCGGGCCGAACCACCCCATGAACGCGATCGAAACAGGTCTGAGACCGGTGCCCGCCAGTGCGATGGCCACCGGCACCATTCGAACCAGCGTGAGGCTGACCAGCGCGTACACGATCGCCGACGGATGGAACTCATGGGTCAGCAATGGAGCGACGAGCAGTGCGCCGAAGAGCGCCCAGACCAGGAAGGAGGCGATCAGCCCGAGATCCTCGGTGAATTCGGTCGCCTCACGCAGCCGCCCGCCGGAGGCAGCGGCGAAGAGGATCCCAGCCACGAACGCGGCCACGAAACCGTTGCCGCCCATCGCGACAGCGCCGGCGTAGGACAGCAGCGCCGTGGCCAGCACCGCCAGCCTGTCGGAGATCTCATTCGTCCATCCTCGCCGGCGAGCACCGGCCAAGACACGCCCGACACCGACACCGACCAGGGCGGCAACCAGGATTGCCAGGCCCAGCGCTTGGGCCGCCTCGGCGAGCCAACCCTCCGGTCCAACCCCCTCCTGTGCCACCACCGCCGCCAGGAAGAGCGTGACAAGGGGCGTGGCAAGCCCGTCGTTGAGGCCGCTCTCGACATTGAGAGCCCGCCGGATGCGCGCCGGGACCGATCGATCGGTGAAGACCCCGAGCCCAAGAGCGGCGTCCGTGGGGGCAAGCATGCTGGCAGCGAGCGCCGCCGCTGCCCAGCCGGCTGCCGGAATCAGCCACACGCCGGCCATCACACCTGCGAGGACAGTGAGCGGGAACCCGATCACAAGGAGCCGCGCCGGGAGCGTGACATCGAGTCGGACCTCCCTCCACTTGAGCGTGGATGCATCCGCGAAGAGGATGAGGGCGAGCGTCACCTCGGCGATGACCTTGACCGCCTCCACGTTGACCGCGATGTCGAGAACGCCGAGCCCTTCCGGACCGATCAGGGCACCCGTCGTGACGAATACCATCGGCGCGGTGATCGACCAACGTTCCAGGCGGGCCGCCACCACGGAATAGCCGATGAAAACCACGGCAAGAACGGCGAGCCCGATCACCTGCTACATCGAACATGACCGCCTGCGGTTGGCATCATCCGGACCGGATGAACGTCGTCGCCGAGCGTCGCGGCACTGGTGTCATCGAAGACGCGAACGCGATACCGACCGAGCGCCGACCCCGGACACCAGCGAACCGACGGCGGCGCCGAGCACCACGAGGACGGTGGCGGACGCGATCTGGGAGTCCAGGTCGCGATCCGTGGCGAACGGTAGAACCCCAGCGGCCACCGTGACCAGTGTCATGATCCAGCCGAAGAACGCGAACGGCCGCGGCGTCGAGACCAGCAGGAAGTGCAGCAGGGCCGTCGCGAGAAGCGCGGCAACCACACCGAGGCCCATGTACTGCGCCAACACCGAGCCGGTGTCACCCGAGCCGCCGACGAGTTCGGCTGGCGGGATCAGCGCGATGTCCAGAATCACGTCACAAATCAGGTAGCCGACGGCCGCTGTCAGTGCCGCGACCGCCGCGGCCGCTACGCCGCCGCCCCACAGGCGGCCGGCCCGGACCTGAACCCCCGCTCGCGGGCCCTGCTGCGGTGTTCCATCGGCCGCGTCCGGGCCCATGGTCGCCATGTTTGCCTCCTACCAGACAAGCCTCGTCACGGCGCGGTCTCAGGCGAGGACCTTCGCCTTCTGGGCCGCGAACTCCTCGGCACTGATGACGCCGGAATCGCGCAGTTGGGCCAGTTTGGTCAGCTCATCGGCCGAGGAGGGCCCACCGGTGGAGGCGACCTCCTGGATGTACTGCCGGGTCGCCTGTTGGCGCTGGGCCGCGTCGTGCATGGAGCGCTCCTGCATCGAGCCGCCCCGGGCTATCAGGTAGATGAGGGCGCCGAGCCACGGCACAACAATCACGAACAGGATCCACAGCGCCTTCCCCCAGCCGGACAGATCGTCGCTGCGGAATATGTCGGTGATGATCGAGATCAACAGCCAGATCCAGGCGATGAACAGAAAGAACCAGAGCATCGTCCAGAACAGATCGAGGAGTGGCATGACGGTGGCCTCCGCAGTGTGATGGTGTTGGGCTTCAGATCCCGAGAATCTGCTTCTTCTTCGCCTCGTACTCGTCGTCGGTGATCAGGCCCTGCTCCTTGAGCCGGCCGAGCTGTTCCAACTCGGCGACGTAGGCCGGTTGAGCGGGCGCTGCAGGTGCGGCAGGTGGTGGAGCGTACTGCGGCTGCTGTGGCGGCGGGGCGTACTCCGGTTCCGGCGCCATCGTCTGTTGACGGCGCGATACCCGTCGGCTTGTCCGGCGTGCTACCCGTCTACTGGTTCCGAACATCTCTCAGGCCTCCTTCTGCGTGACGTCCGCCGTGGCTTCTGCCTCCGCGGCCGACACGAGCCCGACGGCCACGAGATCGAGCGGACTGATGAAACCATTACTGATGGGGAAGCCACCAGCGCGGACGACCGAGTCGCGCAAGGGAATCGCCCAGCGGTGCTCGAGGAGGATGAGGGCGGCGGCGGAGTCGTTCGGAAGCTCGTCGAGGACGTCCCACGCGTCCTCCTCAGAGAAGACGTCCACGCCTTCGGCGGCTGCCTCCGCGCCCAGCGCGGCACCAGCCTCCATGCCCTCTTCGCCCCCGGCACCGAGGCCGACGAGGGCGCCGACGACCGCGCCGAGTTCCGCCGCCTCCTCCGTAGAGAGGTTGCTGACCTTCAGCGCGGCGACCTCGCCCGCAGCGTCCTTGTAGACGGCGAGTGCGTCGATCAGGCGGACGGTGTCGTCTTCTCGGAGCCGTTCGAACTCGGCGAGGATCTCGCCCCTGAAATCGGGCTTGCTGAAGCCGAGCACCAACAGCTGCACAGGTCCGATCATCGTCTCTCCCCGATCTGCCGAGCGGCGCGCCGCTTCGTCACATGAGATGCTCCTCTGCCCCCGGGCGCATCACCCGGACCGGGTGAAAGCTTCAAGGTCAGAAGTGCTCCTGTCATTGGCGCGCCATCGCGACCCGAACGCGTTCCTCCGCCGTGATCAGGTGGTCGGCATCCGCGGCGTCCTCGCCGACGTCGATCTGGACCCAGTTCACCTCGCCGGAGAACGCATTGTCGTGCGGACCGTAGTCGTCGGTCACGAGAGCGCCGCCCTCCCGGCCGACATCGCACGTGTCGTCCGCGGAGAAGACCATCGCCGCGGTGGCGTCGACGCGGCCCTCGCCGACCTTGTCGCCGTCGAGGTACAGGGTGACCGTGCCGCCCTTGCCGAGGCCGCCGCCGTCGTAGACGAACTCCAGTCGGACCTGGTGCTCGCCAACGGGGATGGTCTGGTCGCCCTCGACGTAGAAGTGCTGAATGCCGAGCAGGTTGTAGCAGTACTTCGGCTTGCCGTCCTTGGCGTAGAGACTCCAGCCGCCGATGCTGCCGCCCTGGGCGACGATCACCCCTTCGGCCGACCCATCGACCACCACCTCGGCCGTGACCGAGTGGGACTTGTTCTTGATGCTGACCACCGAGTGCTCGGACAGCCGCCCCATCCCTCCGAACAGGAGCTGTGAGTTGCCTGTGATCAGCGTCGGTCTCCCCGCCAAGTCGGGGTTGAACCGTTCGCCGCCTCGGTCGTCGAGCGGCAGCACGTTGTACCGGGTGGCCTCGATCAGCCACAGGCGCTGCAGCTCGTGCAGCTTGTCGGGGTTGTCCCTCGACAGGTCGCGGGCCTGGCTCCAGTCGGCGGTCGTGTCGTAGAGCTCCCAGACGTCGTCGTCGAACGCCGGTACCTCCTCGCCGATCAGGATCCACGGCGTCTTGTGTTTGGTGACGGCGGTCCAGCCCTTGTGGTAGATGCCCCGGTTGCCGAACATCTCGAAGTACTGGGTCTCGTGCCGGTCGGCGGCATTGCCGTCGTCGAACGAGTAGGCCATGCTCACGCCCTGCAGCGGCATCTGCCCAACCCCGTTGACACTCGTCGGCTCCGGCAGGCCGGCCGCCTCCAACACCGTTGGCGCCACATCGATCACGTGGTGGAACTGGGACCGCAACTGTCCGCGAGTGGTGAACCCACCCGGCCAGTGCACGATCGTGCCGTTGCGCGTGCCGCCCCAGTGCGAGGCCACCTGCTTGGTCCACTGATAGGGGGTGTCCATGGCGTGGGCCCAGCCGACCGCGTAGTGGTTGTACGAGTCGGGACCGCCGAAGTCGTCGAGACGGGCGATCAGGAACTCAGGGGTCTCGAGGGCGGCGGCACCGTTGAAGTTGATCATCTCGTTGAAGGTGCCGTTCAGGGTGCCCTCGGCCGACGCACCGTTGTCGCCGATGATGTAGAAGACCAGCGTGCCGTCGAGGATCTCGAGATCGGCGAGGCTGTCGATGAGCCGGCCGACGTGGTGGTCGGTGTACTCGAGGAACCCGGCGTACACCTCCATCTGCCGGCGCAGCACCGGCTTCAGCACGTCGGGCATGTCATCCCACGCGGGTATCTCCGCGTGCCTGCGGGTCAGCTCACAATCAGCCGGGATGACCCCCAGCTCCTTCTGCCGGGCAAAGGTTCGGTCCCGCAGCGCATCCCAGCCGTCGTCGAACCTGCCGGCGTAGCGATCCGCCCACTCCTTCGGGACGTGGTGCGGGGCGTGCGTCGCTCCCGGCGCGAAGTAGATGAAGAACGGCTTGTCAGACATGAGCGCCTTCTGCTGGCGGATCCAATCGATCGCCTTGTCGGTCATGTCCGCCATCAAGTGGTATCCCTCGTCCGGCGTGGCCGGTGGCTCGACCGGGATCGTTCCTTCGTAGATCGCCGGGTAGTACTGGTGAGCCTCGCCACCGATGAAGCCGTAGAAGTACTCGAACCCACCGCCGCCGGTCGGCCAGGCGTCGAACGGGCCCAACGGGCTGGTCTCCCAGACCGGCACCTCGTGGCACTTGCCGAACTGCGCGGTCGAGTAGCCGTTGAGCTTGAGCGTCTCGGCCATGGGTGCCGCCGTGTTGGGCCGGACCGAGCTATACCCCGGGGCCGATGTGGCGATCTCCGTGATGCCACCCATACCGACTGCGTGGTGATTGCGGCCGGTCAGCAGCGCCTGCCGAGTAGGCGAGCAGAGCGCCGTCGTGTGGAATCGGTTGTACTTCAGGCCGTTGGCGGCCAGCCGTTCCGCCGTCGGTGTGTTGATCGGCCCACCGAAGGCGCTCGACGCGCCGAAGCCGACGTCGTCGATGAGCACGACGAGCACGTTCGGCGCGCCGGCCGGCGGTCGGAGTGGCTCGATCGGCGGAAACGAGGTGTCGGGATCCTTCGCGTCGTAGGTCACCAGACCTCGGTGGGGATGGTCGGGGATCGGAAGCACATGGCGGCCCATCCAGTCGCCGTGCGTCATAGCTGGTTCCCCTCGTCGTCCAACCGCTCGAGCGCCTTGTCGATGTCGTAGCCGACCGCCAGCGCAAGCTCCGGGGCCGCGGACACGACCCGCGCGACCCCTACCGTAGGCGCCACGGCGATGAGGACCCCGACGATCTCCTCCAGCGTGGCGCCCGACGCGAAGGCTGCTCCCACAACCCACTGGTAGGAAGCGGGCGCCGCGTCGAGGGCCAGGAGCGCTCCGAGCCGGACCAGCGCGTGGGTCTTCGGGTCGAGTCCGGACGATTCGACGTTCTCGAGGCGAATGGCCAGCACCGACTCGATGAAGTCGTGGTCGTTCACGGCCAGGCTGCGCAGCCGTTCCCGGTGCACCCGGTCCTGGTGCGTCACCATGCCCGACTCCCGTCGAGATACGTCCGCCCAGCGTTGTCGATTCGACTGGCTGATTCATCGCAATGGACGGGCGGTGCCAACGCATCATCCGGACCGGATGAAAAGGGACAGTCACGGCCAGACGCCACTGCTACCGTGTGATCTCGTGAGCGGGTCGTCTCGCCGGCAGGCCACATCGGCCGCCAGGCGAGAGCCAGTGGCACCGACGAGCTTGCCGTTCGGCGTCATCGAGTCCAAGCTCCATCCGCCGCCTGCGCAGGCGGGAACCGTGTCCCGTCGCGCATTGGTCGAACGGCTCAGCGGCTCGCAGGCACGCCTCGTTGCGATCGTCGCCGCGGCCGGCTACGGAAAGACGACCCTGCTCGGCGAGTGGGCAAGTACTGACTCCAGGGCGGTGGCATGGATCTCGCTCGACGCCGGCGACAACGACCCCGTCGTGTTGATGACCCACCTGGCGGTTGCCCTCGACCGCATCGAACCACTCAGCCCTCTTGTGTTCGCCGCCCTCTCGTCTCAAGGGGCTTCGGTCGTCGCGACCGTGCTTCCCCGGTTGGGAGCGGCCCTCGCCTCGATGACCCCACCGGTGGTCTTGCTCCTCGACGACGTTCACAGCCTCGTAGAACAAGGATGCATGGACGTCATCGCTGAGCTCGCCGCGCGGCTCCCGCCGAAGTCCCAACTGGTCGTGACCTCGCGCTCGGCGCCGGCTCTTCCCCTCGCCCAGCTTCGCGCCCGTGGCGAGCTGGCGGAGGTCGGCACCACCGACTTGGCACTGGACGCCGGCGAAGCGCGATCGCTGATGCAAAACGCCGGCGTCGACTTGCCCGACGGAGCCGTAGCGGAGCTGACCCACCGGACAGAAGGTTGGCCGACCGGACTGTATCTAGCAGCACTTTCCGTCCTGGCCCAGGGAGACGGAGAGATTCAAGCGATCCCGTTCACAGGCGACGACCGGTTCGTCGCCGACTACGTGCGGTCGGAGATCCTCTCTCGGCTGCCCGACGACGTCGTGCGGTTCCTCGTCCACTCCTCAGTCCTCGACCGGATGTCCGGATCACTCTGCGACGCCGTGCTCCGCCGGTCCGGGACGGCGCAGGTCCTGGAATCGATCGAGAGCTCCAACGTCCTACTCGTTCCGCTCGATCACCATCGAGAGTGGTACCGATACCACCATCTGTTCCGCGACGTGCTCGTCAGAGAGCTGACCTTGCGGGAGCCAGACCGTGCACCAGTCCTCCACCGCAGAGCGGCCGACTGGTTCGAAGCGAACGGGTTCCCCGAAGATGCCGCTCACCACGCCTACGCCGGAGGGGATCACGATCGGGCCGCCCTCCTGCTCGAGCAGCTGGCGTTGCCGCTCAACCGCACCGGCCGGCTCAAGACCCTGCAGGCCTGGCTCGACCGGTTCGACGAGAGGGTGATGGAGCGGCATCCGTCGCTGGCGGTGCTCGCGGGGTGGGCAGCAGCGTTGTCCGGTGATGCTCTCGGGGCGCTCTGGTGGGCAGACCTCGCCGAGCGGAGCCCTCATGTCGAGGCTCCGCTCGACAGCGGTACCTCAACCGAGTCGACGCTGCACCTCCTCCATGCCCTGACCTGCCAGCAAGGTGTGGAGCGGATGAGGGAGGACGCCGAGGCCGCAGTTCGCCTCGAGACCGAGCGCAGTCCTTGGCGACCGGTCGCGCTCCTCCTGCACGGGGTGGGCAACCTCCTAACCGGTGAGGTGGATCGGGCCGACGACATTCTTGCCGACGCGGTCGAGTCAGCAGAGCGGATCGGGGCATTTCCCGCCGCGTCGGTCGCCTTGGCGGAGCGGTCCCTCCTGGCGTTGCATCGCGGCAACTGGAGTGCCGCTCGGGGCTTCGCTGATCAAGCCCTCATCGCCGTCGAGATGGGTCATCTCGAGGAGTACATGCCGAGTTCGATCACCTTCGTTGCTGTCGCGCGGACGGCGCTCCAGCGCGGCGACGTGACCGTCGCGAGGCATGAGGTCATCCGGACTCAACGACTGCGCCCGATGCTCACCCGTGCCGTTCCCTGGCTCGCCATGCAGACGATGGTCGAGTTGGCGCGGGTGCAATTCGCCCTCTCTGACCGCGCGGGGGCGTGGATGCTGCTCTCCGACGCACGGGAGATCGTGGGCAGGATGCCGGACCTTGGCACACTCGGAGAACAGCTCGTCGACGTACAGCGAAGGCTCGAAGTGATCCGAGGAGGAGACGTCCCCGGCCCGACTTCCCTCACCGCAGCAGAACTGCGGCTGCTCTCGTACCTGCCGACACATCTGTCCTTCCGCGAGATAGGTGAACGCCTCTTCGTCTCGCCCAACACCATCAAGACCCAGGCCATCTCCATCTACCGCAAGCTGAGTGTCTCCGCTCGTACCGACGCAGTACGAAGAGCTCGCGACATCGGGCTGCTCGAGGAGTAGGCAAGCCGGGTGCTCCGACCTGCGGCGGCAAAGCACCACGAGTCTCCGGCAACCAGTGCGAGAGGAGCAGGAGGACGGCATGCGCCGCACCCAACGCCGCGGTCAACAAAGCTGCCCGTCGCCGCGATCGGCCACGCTCCGCCGGGGCGCCGCCGCCAGTCTCCTTCCACTATCGGCGGCGCCTGGTTCCAGCACCGGGAAGCTTCTTGACCGCTGGTCCTGCCGCTTCTCAGTCGACGGCCATCTCGCGGCCGTGCGCCGCCAGTGCCCAGATGACGAATACGTTGAGGGCGATGATCAGCAGTGACCAGACCGGGTAGTAGGGGATGAAAGCGAAGTTGGCGATGGCGCTCACGAATGCCAGCGTGATCCCGACGGCCCGGGCCCACGTCTGCCCGCTGAAGAGAGCGACGCCGGCCAGGGCCACGAGGATTCCGGCGATCAGGTGGATCCATCCCCATGTCGTTACGTCGAACTCCAACAGGTAGTTCGGCGTCGCAACGTAGAAGGCGTCATCGAACAAGGCCGCCAGACCGGTGATGGCATGGAACACGCCGATCATGATCATCATGATCGCGGCGAATACGACCAGGCCCACAGCCCCACCGCTCGGCTCCTTGTACTGCGTCGTCGTGTCCTCGTACTGGTCCATCCGTTCCTCCCAGGTTCACGTGCCGGTCAGGCGCAGCGCGCATCGACCGACTTCGCCGGTGCCGATCGTGCAGTTCTCAACGGCTGCCCGCACGGCCTCGGCCTGATCGGCTCGTAAACTATGAGAAGGCATGGGATCGCTCATCATCCGATGGGGATGAAACTGCGGCTCGACCGAGCTCCCTACCCGGAGCCCGCCTCTTGGGCCGACGGGAACACCACCCGGCGGGCGGCCAACGCGACAGCCAGTGGCAGGAGTGCCGAGGGCGAGTGCATTTGCCCGCACTCCGGTGACCAGTGCAACCGCTGCGCGGGTGGGCCGGCCGGGCCCACCGGCGAGCCAGCCGAGCATCAACGCAAAGACCACGACCAGCGAGATGTTCGACACGATGATCGCTCTGGGCGCCCAACGTCGCGCCGCGCCCGGCGATCGCCCCCGCACCAGCATGCCGACCGATAGCGGGAGCAGAACCAGCACAGCCAGCGTGGCAAGCAGCTCACCGAGCGGAACCTCGACGCCGACCAGCAGGTGTCCGATCGCGTAGTCCTCACAGATCGACAGAAGGTCGACGAGAGCCCACACGAGCAGCGGCACCACGGCCACATCGAGGACGACGGCGCGAGCCACGAGCCCGGTCTGCCGCAACGGGGCGAGGACGTCTTGCCGTGCGAGCGACATGCCGATCGCGAGTCCCGTCGAGCACAGGGTCAGCAAGAGAGCGCCGTCGGAGAGGAGATCGAGAAGGCGCACGGCATCACGGTTAAGGGGTCCGCACACCATCGGACCGGATGCGGGAGATGCGCCGGCGTACCGCGACGACGGTCATCGCGACGGGCATCGCGGTGGGCTGCTCACGTAGGCTGGACGGCCGCCGACCATGGTGAGGACAGATGCAGCCCGCCGCACAGCCCGCACGCGACTTCATCGACCTGATCGGGCTCGAACTCGACGAGGTCTCGGCCGACAGGGTCACCGCCCACCTGCCGGTCCGACCGGAGCTCCACCAGCCTTTCGGGATTCTGCACGGCGGCGTCCACTGCGCCATCGTCGAGACGCTGGCCAGCGTCGCGGCCTCGGTCTGGTTCGGTGACGACGGGCACGTCGTCGGCGTGGCCAACCAGACCGACTTCCTGCGGGCGGTCCGCTCGGGTGAATTAAGGGCGGAGGCGCTGCCGGTGTTCCGCGGCCGCACCCAGCAACTGTGGTCGGTCCAGATCTGGGATGAGGACGGACGGCTGGCGGCACGCGGCCAGTTGCGACTGCAGAATGTCCGGTCGACCGCCGACCTCGGACGCCCGGCGTAGAGGTCTGCCCGTGGACGAAGCGCGGGGAACGCGTAGCCCGTTGCGCGTCGCGGTGGTCGGCGCCGGCCCCGCCGGGATCTACGCGACGGGCGCGCTACTGGCCGCCCCGCTGCCGATCAGCATCGACGTGTTCGAGGCGCTGCCGGTGCCGTTCGGGTTGGTGCGTTACGGGGTCGCCCCCGACCATCCCAAGATCAAGTCCGTGTCCACGGCGCTCGCCGAGATCCTCAGCTCCCCGCAAGCGCGGTTCCTCGGCAACGTGGCCTACGGCACCGACCTGACGACGGAGGACCTCGCCCAGCACTATCACGCGGTCATCCACGCCACCGGCTCCGCGAACGAGCGGAACCTGGGGATCCCGGGTGAGCATCTCGACGGGAGCTTCGCGGCCGCCGACTTCGTCGCCTGGTACAACGGCCACCCGTGGGCCGCTGCCCGCGAGTTCCTGAGGGCACGCGACGCGGTGGTGGTCGGCGCCGGCAACGTCGCCCTCGACGTTGCTCGCATGCTCGTCACCTCGGCGGAGGCGCTCGTCGCGACCGATATCCCGGACCATGTGCTCGAGGCGTGGCGGTCGACGGCGGTGTCCGACGCGTACCTGCTCTCGCGGCGCGGCCCCGCGTACGCAAAGTTCACCACCCTGGAACTGCGTGAGATGGCCGATCTCGAGGGCGTCGACCTCATCGTCGACCCCGCCGATCTCGAGCTCGACCCGGCGAGCGAGCTGGCTATCGGCATGAGCCGCGTGGCACGACGGAACGTCGACGTGCTCCGCGCGTGGGCGGACCGGCCGCTGACCGGCGCGCCGCGCCGCGTCCACTTCAGGTTCTGGACCCGCCCGGTCGAGATCCTCGGCTCGGAGCACGTGGAGGGCGTGGCGGTGGAGCGCACGGCCATCGATCCGGAGGGTGCACTCGTCGGGTCCGGCCGGGGCGAGCTCCTGCCGGCGCAGGCCGTCTTCCGGGCGGTCGGATACGCCGGGCGGTCATTGCGGGGGCTTCCGTTCGACGACGTGTCGGCGACCGTGCCGAACGCCGAGGGTCGAGTCGCCGGACCCGACCACTCCGGTGTCTATGTCGCGGGCTGGATCAAGAGGGGACCCACCGGCGTCATCGGCACGAACAAGAGCGATGCGGCGGAGACGGTCCGATCGCTGCTGGCCGACGCCCCGCAGCTCCGCCCTCCGCCCGAGCCAGATCCGGACTCGGTGACGGCGCTGCTCGAGCGCCGCGGTGTGCGGTACCTCCGCTGGGACCACTGGCTGCTGCTCGACGCTCACGAGACGGCAGAGGGCACCAAGCGCGGCCGGCCACGGCTGAAGGTGTGCAGAGTCGACGACATGCTCGCGATCGTGCAGGCCGGTTCCGGATGACCATGCCTTGATGTCATGGGTCAGCGGTTCGGGCGCAGCACGAAGTCGTGCTCGACGAGATAGCTGCCATCGGCCTGTGGCACGAAGTCCTCGATCAGGCTTCCCTTCACGCCGAAGACCGTGTCGGACTCCAGGTACCACGGGTGGCGTTCGCACGCCCGCAGCAACCGGCCGAGGGACGGCCGTCGTCGGGGATCGCGTAGCTGACCGGGCGGACCGTCCAGAACCTGTAGCGACCGTCGCCGGCTGCCCGGAACCGGCCTCGCAGGTTGCCGTCGGGCTGGGCGTCTTCCTGCACGGCGTAGAGCCCGTTCGACGCGGTTTGCCAGATGTCGAGCACGGCACCGCGCAGGGGCGACCCGTCGACCGACCGCACCGACCCCGTGACCAGCGTAGGAGCACCTGCATCGTCGGACTCCGCGATGCTGTCGCCGAGTTCGCGCCAGGGTGCACCAGGGACGTAGAAGGGTCCGAGGATGGTCGACTCGGTCGCGTGCTCGTCGGCGCCGTGGGCGACGATGTCGACCAGCGAGGACAGCCCGAGTGTCCGACAACAGGATGAACTCCTGCCGCTTGTCGTCGGACATCTGCCCCACCGCGGTGAGGAACCGGATCCCGGCGAGCCAATCCGCCTCGGTCAGCCCGACCTCGCGCGCGAAAGCGTGCAGATGCCGCACCGCGGCTGGTGTCCAGACGGGCGACGACCTCTGCCGTGAGCTCGTCCTCCGTCAGTGGACCGGTGAGCGGTGCGGACATGCGGTACTCCTAGCTCGTAGCTCGTACCCCACCTCGCACTGGTCCGCTACCGGGTTGACGATGTCGGGCGTGCTCGACGCGAGGATCAGGTCGACCTCGTCGTCGTTGATCAGCTCGGCGTGGCTTCGGGACGTCGCCCGTTGTACGCCGCGAGGAGCAGCTCGCAGACCGCTTCCGCGTCGACCGGACGCGGATTGTCCGGCGGAGCGCTCGCGACGATCGCCGCAGCCTCGGCCGCATCGGATAGACGGAAGCCCACCGCCGCCAAGGAGGTCGGAGCGCCGATCGCCGTGGCGAGGTCCCACAGCCGTCCGGCCGGGTCGTTGCCACCGAGTGCACGCGCAGCCCGCGACATCGGCAGCGGGGCGTAGGGCGCATTGAACGCCGTCGCGTACGGCAGCACGGCGGAGTGGGTCTCCGCGTGCGGCATGTCGTAGGTGCCGCCGAGGACGTGGCAGACCTTGTGGTGGATGCCCATGCCGGAGTTGCCGAGGACCCACCCGGCAAGCCAGGCGCCATAGAGCGCGTCGCCCCGAGCGTCGACGTCGGCCGGGTCCGCGACGACTCGCGGGAGGGCGTCAGCCAGCGCGCGGATGCCGTCCTCCGCCAGCACCGCGGTCACCGGCGTCCCGCCCGACGCGTACATGCCTTCGACGCAGTGGGCCAGCGCGTTCATGCCGCTGGCTGCGGAGACGTCCACCGGCAGGCCCACCGTCAGTGCGGGGTCGTAGACGACGACGCGGGGAAGCACCACCGGGTCTCGCCCGGTCGTCTTCCGATGTCCCTCGGTGACACCCCAGATCGGCGTCATCTCGCTGCCCGCGTAGGTCGTGGGTACGGCCAGCACGGGTAACGACGTCTCCTTCGCGACCGCCTTGGCCAGCCCGGTCGCCGATCCGCCGCCGAGGCACACGACGAGATCGACGGCGTGCTGCGCGGCCAGGGCCGTGGCGGCCGCCGCGGCCTCGACCGGGACGTGCATGACGACGTCGTCGATCCGGGCGGCCAGCCGTGTTCCCAGTGCGGCGGCGAGCTGATCGGCCTGCGCCTTGGCGGCACGGTCCCCGATGAGCAGCACCCGCTCACTGCCGAGGCGTGCGATCTCGTCCGGAACCCTGGACAGCGCTCCCACCCCGAACACCACGCGCGCGGTGGGAACGTCGTGGACGAAGTCCTTCATCCGGAGCCGTCCTGCTCGGCGAGCCACGGGTAGCGCCCGGTGTCCTTGCCGGCGTAGTCGGGATCCAGGTAGATGAAACACCGTTGGATCAGCCAGTCCCGGATCTCGAACACGTCACACCACCGCCCGGCGCCCCAGTCGGGCACACCCGCCCGCCAGGGTCCGTCCCGATGCTCGCCGTGGCTGGTGCCCTCGCACGCCAACAGGTCGGTCCCGGAGAGGATCCAGGTGAACGCGGCGTAGTCGTGGACGATTCCTTTCAGCGTGCCGCCGACGTCGCCGAACAGCCGCCCGATCTCTTCCTTGCCGGTGGCCAGGCCCCACTTCGGGAAGTACACCTGGGCGTCGTCGGCGAACAGGTCGAGGATGCTGCCTCCGGTCGAGGTGACCCCGGCGTTGTCGAATGCCTTGAGATACTCCAGGGCGACGGACTTGCGCTGCTCGTCGGTCATTGTCTGGCGGGTGAGAGCCATGGGGATTCCTCCTTCGGCCGCACAGTGTGCGGCACCCCCGTTACGACATGTCGGACCGGCGGATCAGGCTCGTGGGTAGAACGGGGGAAGCTGGGCGTCGACGTTGATCCACACGGCTTTCGCCTCCGTGTACTCGTGCATCGCCTCGAAGCCCATCTCGCGGCCGTAGCCGGACGCCCCCGTGCCGCCGAACGGCGACCCCGGGTTGACGCGCTTGTACGAGTTGACCCAGACCATGCCGGCCCTCAGGTCGCGGGACATCCGGTGCGCCCGGGACAGGTCGCGGGTCCACAGCCCTGCGCCCAGCGCGTAGTCGACCCCGTTGGCCAGCTCGAGCGCCTGCACGTCTGAGTCGAACGTGTGCACGGTCATGAACGGCCCGAACACCTCTTCCGAGGCGACCCGGCTACCCGGCTCCGCGCGCACGATGGTCGGCCACACGTAGCACCCACCCGCCAAGGCTGGTGCGTCGGGAGGCTCGCCGCCGGTGAGCACCTCGCCCCCCTCGTCCACCGCGACCTTGACGTAGGACAGCACCCGGTCCCGGTGCTGGGGCGAGGTGAGCGGTCCCATCTCGGTGTCCGGCGCCTTGGGGTCGCCGAGGCGGATCGACTCGGCGAGGGCGACCAGCCCGGCGAGGAACTCCTCGGCGACGGACTCGTGCACGATCAGCCGGCTCGCCGCGATGCAGGCCTGGCCCTGGTTGTGGAAGATGCCGAACGCTGTGCCGGCCACCGCGGCGGCCAGGTCGGCGTCGGGGAACACCACGTTGGCGCCCTTGCCGCCCAGCTCGAGGTGCACCCGCTTGAGGCTGGCCGCACTCGAGGTGACGACCCGGCGTCCGATGTCGGTGGAGCCGGTGAACGACACCTTGGCCACGTCGGGATGGTCCAGGATCCGCTGGCCGGCGAGCTGCCCGTAACCGGGGACGACGTTGACGACACCGGCGGGAAAGCCCACCTCGGCGGCGAGCTCGGCGACGCGAAGCGCGCTCAGCGGCGTGAGCTCCGACGGCTTGAGCACCACCGTGTTCCCAGCGGCCAGAGCCGGGCCCATCTTCCAGCTGGTGAACATCACCGGGAAGTTCCACGGCACGATCTGCCCGATCACGCCGAGCGGTTCCCTGATCACGTAGTCGAGGAAGCCGCGCTCGACCGGAACCACAGAGCCTTGGAACTTGTCGGCCATCCCGCCGAAATAGCGGAAGGTCGCCGCCGTGCGGGGCACGTCGAGACCACGGGTGTCACGCAGCGGGTGACCCGTGTCCCTGGTCTCGAGAAGCGCCAGCGAATCCGCGTCCGCCTCGATGGCGTCCGCCAGTCGGAGCAGGAGCCGACCGCGGTCGGCGGCCGGGGTGAGCCGCCAGTCGTCGAAGGCCGCCGCCGCCGCCTGGACTGCCCGGTCGACATCGTCGGCCTTGGCTTCGGCGATCTCAGCCAGCAGGCTGCCGTCGTGCGGATCGCGGACCTCGAGGGTCGAGCCGTCCACGGCGTCGACGAACTCGCCGCCGACGAACAGCCTCGTCTGCATGTCCCGGCTCGCCGGGAGGTCAGAATTCGACGGGGTACGTCGGCGTCTTGCCGCTGGCGATGAGTTCCGGGAGGTCGGGAGAGCCGTTCTCCCAGACCAGGAGCATGGACCGCTTGGGTGCATACCCTTGGTGACGGATGTCGGCCGGCATCGCCGAGACGTCGCCGGGCTTCATGACGACCCGGGCGCGCACCCCTCCGGCATCGCGGTCCTCGACCTCCCAGTAGATCTCGTCCGAGAGCTGGACGAACCATTCGACCCGGTCGTTGCCGTGGATGATCGGGAGGATGTACTCCTCGGTCGTCGGGCAGAACAGGCTGTCCTTGCACACGCTCACCACGGACGGGTTCCAGGTGACCTGGGATCGGGACAGGTAGGCGAACAGGCTGTACGCCGCCACCTCGCCCTCGAACCCGGGCTCGACCTCGATGTCGGGCTCGTCCTGGGAAACGTCGGCGAACATGCGGTTGATCGGGTGCCCGTTGTCGTCGTTGCGAAGCTCCTCGTCGCCCGGCACGTTGACCATGCGCTGCGCCGCCACCCGGCGTCGGGTGATCGCCTCGGTGTTGGAACCGTGCCGGATACCGAACGCGGACCCGGTCTCGTGCGGCGAGGCGAATGGGTCGAACCCGTCGTTCGTCCATTCGTCGAGCATGGATTTGAACGTCTCGCGGATGAGCGGCGTCTCGATGTTCTCGTAGTAGTCGAGCTCCGCCTTGCGGTACGCGTCGTTGTAGCGGCCGGCGAAGATGTCGACCGTGCCGTAGTGGTTCATGGTCCCGAAGACACCGTCGAAGTTGACGATGCCGTAGAAGAAGTCCCAGGCCACATCGCGCTGAAGCGCGCGCAGGAATGCGTCGACGCTCATGATGTGAGAGCCGGTGGGCCAGGAGATGTACGCGAAGAACTCGTCGCGCCGGAACCGGAACTCGCCAAGGGCGAACTCGCGGTAACCATGCGCGTTGGCCTCGGTCGACGTGACCTCGACGCTGGGTGCGGTTTCGACGCTCATCGGCTGCTCGCTCCTCGGGTTCGTCGATCGTCAGTCAACGGGTCTGGCAGATCTCGGCCCAGCGGTACAACGTGTCCGGGCCGGCGACCGTCTGCTGCAGAATCACCGACGGCTCCGCCGCGGTGAAGCGGTACGCGGCACCTGCGGGGAGCAGGGCCTGGTGGCCCCGCCGGCAGGTGAGCCTGCCCATGCGCGGGCCGTCGGGTTCGCCGTCGAGTGCGACCGAGCCGGCGGCGTCGGCCGCCAACGGCGACTCGCCGAGCTTGATCAAGTCGATCACGACCTCACCGTCGAGCACCAGCGCGAACTCGTCATGGGCGGCGGTGCGCCAGGCACTGACGCCTTCGGCTCTGATGGCCTCGAGCACGTACTCCATGTTCTTGGCGACCGCGACCTTCTCGTAGGGCTTCGAGGTGGCCGCGACCTCGAACACGTTGGAGAACGCGTAGTGACGTGGATCGTCGTTGATGATCTCGACGCCGCCCTTGTCGTAGGCGGCGAGAGAGCCGAGCTTGGTCACGTACGTCTCGGCCTCGAAGGCCCCCGACGGCGTCCGAACACCCTGACTCACCGTGTGCCTCCCGAGCTCGACGATCTCCGGCCGTGTGCGATCTGCGAACACTCATTCGCCCAGTGAACACGCTCATCCTCCGGCCGGGCCCATCGGATGTCAACAGCCCGACGGGGTAGTTCCGGCGGCGAGCTCAGGTCCGCCGAGCATGCAGGATGGGAGTCGCCCCCACCACGAGAGAGCGCACCTGGGCCAGCAGATCGGCCACGTCGACCTCGTCGGCCACCGTCACCCGGACCACGTCCACGCCCGCCGCAGCCAGGTCGAGTGCCTGGGTCTGCGCCTGCTCGTGGGTGCCGAACAGGCCGCCCTTGCGCGGGTCGTGCTCGCCGGACAGGCGGGGGTCGCGCCGGGCCCGCGCGTCGGCCTCGCTGTACGTCCGGCCAATCGACACCGGCACGGCTGCGACGACCTGGTGACGGTCCCGTGGCATCCCGGCGGCTGCTCGGTCCGCGACCGCCGCCCGTACGCCGTCCAGCACCGCCGCCCGGCTACCCGCCGCGACGACCGTGCCCGCTGCGGCCGGATCGAAGGTGGGCAGACGCACCCGCTCGCGCCACGCGGCCGCTCCACCGACCGCATCGACGAGGTCGTCCGACGCGCCCTCGATCTCGAGCAGGGCACCACCGCCGTGGCCGGACCGCAATGCGGCGGCGACCCCGGCTGCTTCCCCTGTCACGACCAGGCCGACCCGCGCGCTGCCCGCCGCCGCGCCCAGGGCGTCCAACCGGCCCGGCTGGGGCCACCCGTACTCACCCCCGGCGGGCAACCACACCTCCGCGTAGCCCAAGCGGACGGCCAGGGTGGCCGCGTGGTCCTGAGCGGATGGGTCGTGTTCGGGATGGAGCGTCAGTCCGAGGTCGAACAGGACCTCTGGCGCAGGCATCCGACGCCCCCTAAGCTGTTCGATATGCGGACCATCGTTCGCGAAGCGTACGACACCCCGGGGTTACCGTCCACCGTGCTCGGCCCTGTGCTTGCGCTGACCCGCCGGCTGCGCGAAGGCGGATTGCCGGTCTCGACCGGCGAGTCCATCGACGCGGTCCGCGCCCTCGCCCAGGTCGACCCCGGCCGTCGGGTGCAGGTGCGCGCGGCCTTGCGGGCGAGCCTGGTGAAGGATCCGGCGCACGACGACGTCTTCGCCCTCGCGTTCGAAGCCGTGTTCCTCCGACCGCGTGACCGGGCCGGTCGCGACCCGGACGTCCGGCCCCGGCGGTCGTCCCGTGTCGTTCGCGGCGACGACACCACTGACGCACTCGCCGACGCGATCACCGCCGGTGACAACGCGGAGGTGGACCGGCTGCTCGACGACGCCGTCGACCGTTGGGCCGGCGAACCGGACGGACGCTCGGTCGAGCACCACGTCCAGCGGGTCCTGCGCGGCGTCGACCTCGCCCGGCTCTTCCGGCGCGTCCTGCAACCGGACCCAGGGGCCGACACCCTGCAGCGCAACGTCGGTGCTGCGGAGGCGAACGCGCGGATGGAGGAGATCCGCCGCCGGATCGAGGCACTGGTCGCCGCCTCGCTCGGCGACCTGGTGGGAGCGCCACCGGCGCAACCGGATGCGCTCGAGGACACACCATTGCTGCGAGCAGGGCCCGACGAGTTGGCGGCCCTGCGAAGCACGGTCCGGCCACTTGCCCGCCGCCTCGCGACCCGCCTGGGTCGCAAGGCACGTCGCCGCGGCCACGGCACGCTCGACATGCGCCGCACCCTGCGCCGCTCGATCGCCTCGGGGGGAGTTCCGATCGACATCGTGCTGAAGCGGCGCCACCCGACCAAGCCCGACCTCGTCGTCCTGTGCGACGTGTCGGGCTCGACGGCCCAGTTCGCGCCGTTCACACTGGCGCTCCTGCACGCAGTGCACCAGGAGTTCCGACGGGTGCGGTCCTTTGTGTTCGTCGACGGCATCGTCGAGATCACCGATCTGCTCGAGTCGTCCCCCGGCGTACTCGACCCCCGTCACCTGCTCGACCGCCGCGGCCTGATGGCGCGCGACGGACGTAGCGACTATGCGCTCGCCTTCGAGCATTTCCTCCGGGCCTGGCCCGACGCCGTCAGCCCGAAGTCCACGGTGATCATCTGCGGCGACGCCCGCTCGCACGACCGGAGGCCGGCGGCGCCGGCCATGGCCGAGCTGGGCCGCAGGTCGCGCCGCCTGTACTGGCTCGATCCGGAGCCGCGGGCGGAGTGGGATCTCGCCGACTCCGACCTCGCCCTCTACGAGATGTACTGCACCGACGTCTTCGAGGTGTCGACCCTGCGCCAGCTCGCCGAGTGTGTCGCCCGCATCGCCTAGTCCGGCTGGCCAACCCTGAGCTCGTCGACCTGCCCACCTCGAACGACGTCGTCGGAGGTCGCTGACACTCGCCTTGATCGATGTGAGATCAGGCCGAAGCCGCATGAGGCTGGTATCGCCCCGGAGGCTGTCGCAAATTGGAGGCTTGCCGCTATCGGCCGGAAATCTGCCGGCGCTCGTCGCATGGCACGCGACTGGTGCCCGCAGCCGGAACACGCCCGCAGCTCGCGCCCGGGGTCGGTCAGGCTTGCTGCGGCAGGTGCAGCTGACCAGCAGCGCGGTCCTGGTCGGCTCGGTGCTTGAGGACGACACCGAGCGTCGCTGCGGCCACCGTCTCGTCGAGCGTGTCGACACCGAGCGCGAGCATCGTGCGGGCCCAGTCGATCGTTTCGGCGATCGACGGCGGCTTGCGCAGGTCCATGGCACGCAGCGCCCGGACCGTGGCGACCACCTGCTCGGCCAGACGTTCCGCGACCTCGGGCACTCGGGCCAGCACGATCGCCTTCTCGCGCGCGGCGTCGGGGTAGTCCATGTGCAGGTAGAGGCAGCGTCGCTTGAGCGCCTCTGACAGCTCGCGGGTGGCGTTCGAGGTGAGGACCACGAACGGCCGCCGTACGGCCGTCACCGTGCCGAGCTCCGGCACCGTGATCTGGAAGTCCGACAACACCTCGAGCAGCAGGCCTTCGACCTCGATGTCCGCCTTGTCGGTCTCGTCGACGAGCAGCACGGTGGGCTCGGAGCGTTGGATCGCCGTCAACAGCGGCCGGGCGAGGAGGAACTCCTCGGAGAAGATGTCGTCCTGGACGGCTTCCCACCGGACGTCCTCGGAGGCGGCCTGAGCGGCCTGGATGCGCAGGAGCTGCCGCTTGTAGTTCCACTCGTAGAGCGCCCTGGCTTCGTCCAGCCCTTCGTAACACTGGAGCCGGACCAGCCCCGCCCCGACTGCCGCAGCGACGGCCTTGGCCAGTTCGGTCTTGCCGACGCCCGCGGGCCCCTCCACCAGCAGCGGTTTGCTCAGCCGGTCAGCGAGGAACACCGTCGTGGCGATGGCGTCGTCGGCCAGGTAGCCGACACCGGCGAGCCGGGCGCGAACGTCCTCGACATCGTCGAAGGTCGGATCACCCTGGGTCATCGTCCCGCCTTCGCCGTCAAGCATGGTCAGATCGACCCGGTGGCCGCGGCCGCACTGCCGCGGAGGTCGTCCTCGATCCGTCGGGCTGCATCCCTGAGTGGGGGAAGCAGCTCCCTGCGGATCGACTCGGACGTACCCCGGCTGGCGTGCGCAGACACGTTCATCGCCGCGACCGGGAGCCCGGTGCCGTTGCGGATGGGCACGGCAAGCGACCGGAGGCCCTCCTCGAGCTCCTGGTCGACGAGCGCGTACCCCTGGGCCCGGACCCGCGTGAGGATGCCGCGCAGCTTGCCGGGGTCGGTGACCGTCCGGCGGGTGAGTGGCCGCAGCTCGGTCGTGGCGAGGTACCGGTCGAGCCATGCGGCGGGCTGGTGCGCCAGCAGGACACGGCCCATCGAGGTGGCGTGCGCCGGGAACCGGGTTCCGACGCTGATGGCCACGGCCATGATGCGCTTGGTCGGCACGCGCGCGACATACACGACCTCGTCGCCGTCGAGAACCGAGACCGAGCACGACTCGTGGACCTGGGCGACCAGCGTCTCCATGTGCGGCTGCGCGACCTCGGGCAGGCTCAGGCTGGACAGGTAGGCGTAGCCGAGCTCGAGGATTCGCGGGCGCAACGCGAACAGCCGCCCGTCGGTGCGCATGTAGCCGAGCTCGACCAGGGTGAGCAGGAAGCGGCGTGCGGCGGCCCTGGTCAGGCCGGTCGAGCGGGCGACCTCGGACAGGGTCAGGGCGGTGTGCTCGGCGTCGAACGCTCGGATGACGGCGAGCCCACGCTCGAGCGACTTGACGAAGTCGGTGCCGCGCGAAGCCGGCTCGCGCTCCCCCACCCGGCCGGTCATCGGCGCACCCCCTTCGGCACGGTCGCGTCGGATGCCCGCGCCACAGCTCGCGGCCCGGGGCCCAAGGCTACGGCGCTCATGCCGCGCCCCGGATGCGACGCGTCGTCGCCTCCAGCGCCCGCAGCGTCGCCAGCTCGTGCTCGCTCGGCGGCTCCGTCACGGCGATGGTGCCGGACACGGCGAGGTCCCAGCTCGTCTCGGCGCGAACCTGGTCGATCCGCACTCCGGGATGCGCGTGGGTCAGGGTGAGCTCAGCCGTGACCGGATCGGGTTCGAGGATGCCGAGGTCGGTGATGACAAGGCGCGGCCCCGACCCGGTCAGGCCCAGCCGCTCCCGGTGCCCCGGGCCCGCGCCGAAGCCGACCGAGGTGACGAAGTCGACCCGTTCGGCGAAGGTGCGCCGGTTCTGGCGGACGACGACCACGACCTCACGGCACGACGCAGCGATCTCCGGCGCGCCGCCGGCGCCGGGCAGGCGGACTTCGGGGTCGTCGTAGTCGCTGCCGATCACGGTGGTGTTGATGTTCGCGAACCGGTCGATCTGTGCCGCGCCGAGGAAGCCGACGTCGATGCGCCCCGGCTGCAGCCAGTAGTTGAAGACCTCTGGCACGCCGACGACGGCGTCGGCCGTCTCGGCGAGGACGCCGTCGCCGATCGAGAGCGGAAGCCGATCGGGCTTGGCGCCGAGGCAGCCGGACTCGTACACGAGCACGAGTCCCGGCGCGTGGGTGAAGCGGGCCAGGTTCGCCGCGGTGCTCGGCAGCCCGATGCCGACGAAGCAGGAGGTGTTGTCTCGCAGGATCCTTGCGGCGGCGACCGTCATCATCTCGTCGGCGCTCCAGGTCGAGGTCACACCAGGCTCCCTGTGACGACGTTGTCCTGCATCCATTCGACGAACGTGGCGCGGTCGCGGCTGATGGCGTCCCACGCCACGTAGAAGTCGTTGTCGCGCACCGAGTAGCCCATCGCGTAGGAGGGGTGCGCCCCTCCGGGCACTTCGGCCACGGCCGTCACCGCCCAGGTGGGCAGGATCACCTGGTCGGGCGCCGGCGTGAGCTCGTCGACGACCTCCTCAACCGTCACCAGGCAGGCCTGCGCCGCGAGGACGGCCTCCTTCTGCACGCCCGTGATCCCCCACATCTGGACGTTCCCGGAGCGGTCCGCGCGCTGTGCATGCACGATCGTGACGTCCGGACGAAGGGCTGACACCGCGGTGAGCAACTCGCCGGTGAAAGGACAGGTGATCGGCCTGATCTCGTCGGAGCGTTCGATCAGGTCGGTTCCCATGTACCCGCGCAGGACGGCGAACGGGAGGCCGGAGGCACCGGCCACGTAGCGGTTGGCCATCCCCGCGTGGCTGTGCTCCTCGATCTCGAGCGGGCCCGGCCAGCCGTTCTGCACCGCGTCACGAAACCTGTGCAGCGAGCCGACACCAGGGTTCCCGCCCCAGGAGAAGACCAGCCGCCGGGCACACCCCATGCCGATGAGTTGGTCGTAGACGATGTCCGGAGTCATTCGGACGAGGGTGAGGTCCCGGCGCTTCTGCCGGATGATCTCGTGACCCGCGGCGAACGGGATCAGGTGGGTGAAGCCCTCGAGGGCGACCGTGTCGCCGTCGTGGACGAGCTCGGCGATCCCCTCGACCAACGAGACCAAGTCAGCCATCGGTCAGCAGTCTCCTGGGCTCCTTGTCCGGCGCACTTTCCGCTGTGTTCGCATGTCGGACGCATGTTCTCCTGACGAACGTAGACAACCGTGCCCTCCAGGTCAATCGGGGACGGCGTTGCTCATCGTCGCCGGGCTGCTCGTGGGGTCCGGCCGGCGTGAGCCTCTTCACCTGAGCGTCAGCCGCGTAGTAGGTCGGCGAGAACGGCCGCCTCGCTGATGTCGGGTTGCCTGGTGGCTGTCAGAAGCGTCAGTGGGTAGCGGTCGGCGAGGTCGCGCAGGTGCTGCAGTGCGTCGGCCCGCTCGGGTTCCTCGAGCTCGGCTCGGTAGCGGCGACTGAACTCCTCGAACTTCGCGGGGTCGTGGCCGTACCACTTTCGCAGCGCAGTCGACGGTGCGACTTCCTTGCACCACTCGCTGAGATCTGCCCTTGCCTTGGTCAGCCCGCGCGGCCAGATGCGGTCGACCAGCACCCGGTGGCCGTCCTGGTCGGACGGTTCGTCGTAGACCCGGCGAAGCCGAACGTCCGGCTTGCTCACCATGGCGACTGCGCCGTCATGCACGCAGTTCCACGCAACACTCACCCGGTCGGGGAGCGAGTGCGGCATCGACCGTGCTGTTGCCCAGACCGCGAAGCAGTCCGTCGATCAGCTCGCGGTTCATCCCGCACACAAGATCGCGCTGGCGGGCGGCGAGGGGATGGAACGGGCAGTTACGCATGCGGACGGACCGGTCGTCGTCACTGTAGGGCTCGTAGCCGATGCGCTCGAGCACGCCGCAGGCCAGGTGCATGGCCCGTTCGGCACCGGTACGGTTCAGGCGGCGCTCGGTACGTTCTGCGGTGCCGAGCTCGATGCCGCGCCGCCGGGCGCCGAGCAGAGCAGCCTCCCTGGCCGTGCCCGTGGCGGCCTCGGCGGCAAGGGCGTCGACGAGGACCTCACCGAGCAGGTCGAGCCGCCGCTCGGGGATGGACACGCTCAGCTCTGTGTCGGTGGGCCGATAGACCTTCGGCACGCGGCCCGGGCCCCGGCGCGCTCCGGTGGGCGGTGCCTGCTGCTCCGCGTGCAGTAGGCCGGCCTCGACCAGCTTCTCCAGGTGGAAGGCGGCCAGCTTGCGCGAGATCCCCGCCTGCGCCGCGGCCTCGTCCCGCGTCACCGGATGGGCCTGCCGGCGGATGTAGTCGTACATGATCCTGCGCGAGTCTTCCGCGAGCGCCGCCACTGCGGCCACGGGCTGAGATTCGCTCATGCCATGAGGTTACACCAATACACGTATTCCAAAAGTAGGCAACAGCCAGGACTTGACAGTGTGCTGAGATTTAGACTAAGGATGATTAGTGAAAATGCTCGAAGAGAGGTGGCACCGCCGGTGAGTGGTCTGGGAGTGGAATCGGAGGCCCTTGCCTTCCCGATCGCAGAGATCGGATCGGAGCGCGCCTGGCCGTCTCGCCCCGTGTTGCGCGTGGTGCCGGAATCGGCCCCGGTCGACCTGGAGACCGCCGCCGATGCGGCCGCGCGGTTCCTTGGCGCCTTGGGCCTGGACCTGGAGGCGGACGGCCTCGCTGAAACTCCGCGGCGGATGGCGGCCGCGTACGCAGAGATGCTGGCGCCGCGCCCGTTCAGGCTGACGACGTTCCCCAACGACGAGGGCTACGACGAACTGGTGCTGGCCAGGTCGATCCCGGTGCAGTCGGTCTGCGAGCACCACCTGCTGCCCTTCGTGGGCACCGCCCATGTCGGGTATCTACCAGGCGCGCGGATCCTCGGCCTGTCCAAACTCGCCCGCGTCGTCGAACTGTTCGCCCGTCGCCCGCAGGTGCAGGAGCGGCTGACAAAGCAGGTGGCCGACTGGCTGCAGACGCACCTGGCGCCGCGCGGTGTTGGCGTGGTGGTCGAGGCCGAGCACATGTGCATGACCCTGCGCGGCGTCCGTGCCTCGGCGTCCACGACGGTCACCTCGACGCTGCACGGGCAGCTGCGTGACGACGCCCGGTCCCGCGGCGAGTTCCTCGCGCTGGCGGTAACCGGCGGGAGCGCCCGGTGACCAGCCCGCTGGCCGACCTCACCGCAGCCGGTGTCTCGATCTGGCTGGACGACCTCAGCCGTGCCCGTCTGGAAGGCGGCGACCTGGCCCGGTTGGTCGCGGAGTGCCACGTGACCGGGGTGACGACCAACCCGACGATCTTCGCGGCCGCCATTGCCGCCGGTGACCTCTACGACGAGCAGCTGCGCGCGCTGGCCACGCAGCCGGTGACCGTCGACGAGGCGCTGCGCCAACTCACCACCGCCGACGTTCGGAGCGCTGCCGAAGTGCTGAGGCCGGTGTTCGACGACTGTGGTGGCCGCGACGGGTTTGTATCCATCGAGGTGGATCCCCGCCTCGCCCACGACACCGCACGCACTGTGGCCGAGGCGCGCACTCTGTGGGAGCAGGTGGACCGGCCGAACCTGTTCGTCAAGATCCCGGCCACGCTTGCCGGCCTGTCGGCCATCAGCACCTGCCTCGGCGACGGGATCAACATCAACGTCACACTGCTGTTCGGTCTGGACCGGTACGACCGGGTGCTCGAGGCATTCCTGGACGGGATGGAGGCCGCGCAGCGGGGCGGGCGCGACCTGTCCCGGATCGCCTCAGTCGCCTCGCTGTTCGTCAGCCGGCTCGACACAGCGGTCGACACCCTGCTGGACGGCATCGGCACCGCGGAGGCCCAGCACCTGCGTGGCAAGGTCGCCCTCGCCAACGCCCACTTGGCCGTCGAGCGCCATCGGCACGCCTTCGCATCCGACCGTTGGGTGGCGCTGGCCGCCGCCGGCGCTCGGCCGCAGCGGCTGCTGTGGGCCAGCACCGGGGTCAAGGACCCGGCCTACGACGACACCCGCTATGTCACCGGACTGGTCACCACCGACACCATCGCAACGATGCCGGAGGCGACGCTGCGCGCGGTCGCCGACCTTGGCCGAATCACCGGTGACACCGTTCACGGTCGTGCTCCGCAGGCACACGAAGTGCTGAGCGCCCTGGCGGGACTCGGCATCCACTACCCCGAGGTCATCCAGAAACTCGAGGACGACGGGGTGGCCGCATTCCAGGCCAGTTGGGACCGGCTCAGCGGTCAGCTCGAAGACAAGCTCGACCGGTTCCGGGCCACGGCCCACCATGCATCCACTACCCGGGAAGGGTGAGCACCTATGCCCACCACGGCACCATTTGTCATCGTCGGCGCCAGCCTCGCCGGCGCAAAGACCGCCGAGGCGCTGCGCGATCAGGGACACGACGGGGCAATCGTCCTGGTCGGCGACGAGACCGAGCGCCCTTACGAGCGCCCACCGCTGTCCAAGGACTACCTGACCGGCAAGGCCGATCGGGACACGGTCTATGTCCACCCGCCGTCCTGGTACGACGAGCACGACGTCGAGCTGAGACTGGGAACCACCGTGACCGCCGTCCAGCCCGGTTCGTACCGGGTCGTGCTGGACGACGGCGAGACTCTCGGCTACGCGAAGCTGTTGATCGCGACCGGCTCCACGCCTCGTCCACTTCCGGTTCCCGGCGGCAACCTCGACGGCGTGCTCTATCTGCGGCGCCTGGCCGACAGCGACCGGATCAGGCAGACGCTGCACGAAGGTTCCCGCCTGGTGGTCGTAGGCGCCGGCTGGATCGGGCTGGAGACCGCGGCTGCCGCTCGCGCGGCCGGTGCCGACGTCACCGTGCTGGAGAGGTCCGAACTGCCTCTGCTGCGGGTACTCGGCGCCGAGATGGCGCAGGTGTTCGCCGACCTCCACCGCGACCACGGCGTCGACCTGCGCCTCGGTGTCACCGTCGCAGAGATCGCCGGTCACGACGGAAAGGCCAGCGCCGTGGTGCTGGCCGACGGCACCAGGCTGCCGGCTGACGCCGTCATCGCGGGCGTCGGCATCACCCCTGTTACCGGGCTGGCCGAAGCTGCTGGGCTCGACGTGGACAACGGCATCCTCGTCGACGAGCACCTGCGCACCAGCGATCCGGACATCTATGCGGCCGGCGACGTCGCCAATGCCTTCCACCCGCGGCTCGGCCGGCGCCTCCGCGTGGAGCACTGGGCCAATGCGCTTCACCAGCCCGCCGTGGCTGCCACCGGAATGCTCGGCGGCCAGGCCACGTACGACCGCACGCCCTACTTCTACACCGACCAGTACGACCTGGGCATGGAGTACACCGGCTTCGCCGAAACCGGCGACTACGACCAGATCGTCGTTCGCGGCGACACCGCTCGGCGCGAGTTCGTCGCGTTCTGGCTGCGCGACCGCCGCGTGCTGGCCGGCATGAATGTCAATGTCCGGGACGTCATCGACCGCATCGAGGAGCTCATCCGCTCCGGAACCCCGGTCGACGCCGCGCAACTCGCGGACTCCGACACGCCGCTCGTCGACCTCGTCGAACACTGATCATCTTGCCGCCACCCCGGCGGCCCGTAGGAAGGAAGACACCATGACCACCAACACGCCACGCGCCCACGCGACCGGATCGATGTTGAGCGCTGACCCGTCCCGGCAGGCGTTCGCACTGCTCCGGACCGGATTCACCGTGGCCCCGATCCTGTTCGGCCTGGACAAGTTCTTCAACCTGATGACCGACTGGCCGCAGTACCTCGCCCCGTTCGTCGCCGACATCACCCCGGGCACCCCCCAGCAGTTCATGTACGCGGTCGGCGTCATCGAGATCATCGCCGGGCTGGTCGTCGCCATCCGCCCGCTGTGGGGTGGCTACCTCGTCGCCGCCTGGCTCGCCGGGATCATCGTCAACCTGCTCATCCTCGGTGACTTCTACGACGTCGCCCTGCGTGACTTCGGCCTGTTGATCGCCGCCCTCGCGCTCGCCCGCCTGGCCGCAGCCCAGCCGATGGAGCGAAACCTGACCGGCACCGCCTAGAGGTGGGTGACGAACCAGTCACCCGCCAGGCGGGCGACCTGGTCGAGTGCTCCGGGCTCTTCGAACAGATGCGCGGCTCCGTCGATGATCGCCAGGTCGCGAACACCGCGCAACTCCCGGAGCGCCATCTGGTTGAGCCGGAGGACGACGTCGTCCCGACCGCCGACAATCAGCAGGGTTGGAGCCTGCACGTCGGCCAATGCGGTCCCCGCCAGATCCGGGCGACCACCGCGGGACACGACGGCCGATACGTGGTCGTTCATCATCGCCGCGGCCACCAGTGCCGCCGCCGCGCCGGTGCTGGCACCGAAGTAGCCCAGCGGAAGGTTCGCCGTCGACGGCTCCTGGCCCAGCCACCGCGTCGCGACCAGGAGCCGATCGGCGAGCAGGCCGATGTCGAAGCGCAGGCGTCCCGTGTCAGCGTCGACGCTCTCCTCGGCCTCGGTGAGCAGGTCGGCCAGCATGGTGGCCAGGCTGCGCTGCTGGAGTTCGTGCGCGACGCTGCGGTTGCGCGGGCTGTGCCGACTGCTGCCGCTGCCGTGTGCGAACAGCACAACACCGCGGGCACGCTCGGGGACGGTCAGATCACCGTGTATCGCGCCGGCTGGGACGTCGAGAGTGACGGTTCGCTCGGACATGCGACCGCCTCCCAGAACCGGCCAACCTACAGACGACCGTGGCCGGGCCGGAACCCGCCGTCAAGGCGTGGAAAGCACAACGTCACGCGTGACCGAGCCAGTCCTCGGCAGGCCGGTCGGCTGCGCCGGACGCAGCCAGCCACGCGTCAAGCGCATCGATGAGCGGTCCGGGGTTGCGCCGGGTCCGTGGAAACGTGCGACTGCTGGTGAACAGGAGCGTGGCCGTGGACTGGCCCGACTCGTCGGCCCGCAACAGCAGCCGCCGGAAGTCCTTGATGTTCTCGGTGACGATGCGGCGGCCCTGCCCGGCGGCGTAGGCGAGCAACTCGTCATCGGTCATGGCCACGCAACCTCGGACTTCGACCGCGGGCCGTGGCCGCTCACGCGAGGAGACGCCGCTCGGCGTGCCAAGCCGCCTCGGCCGCCTCGGACACCTTCGCCTCTGGCAGGGCGAGAACCTCGGCTGCTGCGGCGACTGCGGCCGGTCCGCGCTCGTCGATCTCACGCAGAACCTTCACGACCTCCCACACGTCCGGACCGAAGGCAAGAGCGGCCCGGCGACCAAGGCGGAATCAACCTCGGGGGGGCAACCACTCGAGAACCTTCTGGGCGAAGGCCTCCTGGACCCAGAAGCTGCTGTGGTCGACGGCTGCGGCCGCGGGGAACACCAACGGGTCGGCCGGGGCGAAACCGTCGAGTCCCGAGACGTGGTAGACGCCCTCGGTCGGCACGATCAGGTCGTTCTCGCTGTTGCCGAACACGACATCCACGATCACGTTGCGAGCCGTGCGGGCGAGCGGAGAGCCCTGCGCCGGCTCGAAGTTCGAGGCGACGGCTCGGTAGGTGCTCGCCGTCGTGGTCGGCTGGTTGAGGAACTCCCGAAGATAGCTGCCGTTCGGATCCATGGAGATCAGCCCGTCGAGCCCTCCGAACGCGCCCACGGCGAGCTGTTTCAGGACGGTGAGGACGACGTCGACTGTGTCAGTGACCGGATTGTCCGGCACCAGCTGGATGAGGTTCGTCACCCGGTCGAGCAATGTGCCCAGGTGCTCGGGGTCGGCCAGAACGGTGCCCGCGTTCGGCGTACCCACCATGACCAGCGTGCGTACGTCGACGACGCCGCCGAGGCCGAGTTCGGGACCGCGCTCGGCCATGACCCGACCGACGAGGCCACCACGGGAGTGCGCGATCACGTCGACCGTCATGCCGAGACCCTCGGGAAGCTGCTTCGCCAGCCAGCGCACGTTCTCCGTCGGGTCGACCGAGACAGTGAAGTGGTCAAGAGCGAGAACCCGGCCCTCGTAGCGGCGATGAAGCTCGGCGACGAGCGTCTCGGGCATCCGCCGGAATCCGGTATGGGACTGACTCATGGTGCCGTGGAGGAACAACAGCGCCGGTCCAGCGGTCAGGGTGGACCAGTCCGGCAGAGGGCCACCGGCTGCCTGCCGATAGGTCGCGGGCTCGAACGGTCGCAGCCCGTTGCGCCGGTGACGTTGCTCCCATCGCGATGCGAAGTAGTCGCCTACCTTGCCCAGCACGGGATCTACGACAGGGAAGACGAGCACCTTGAGGAGTCTGGAGCCGACCATGCCTATAAGGCCGCGGTGTCCGGATTCGTCGGTCTGGACCATCGGGGCCACGGAACGCGGCACCCGGTAGACGCGGCTGTCGCCGCCGCGGGACGCCAGTGCGGCCGGGTCCCGGGGCACGTCAACCGGTAGGTGCCAGCTCACCGTCCCGTCCTCGGCCGTGTAGAGCAGGAACTGCCCCAGACCGGTCCCCGGCCCTGGCACCTCGGCTTCGATGTCAGTGTCGCCACCCGCAGCCCTGCTGCCGGTGTCCTGGTCGGTCTCCCAGAGATCCTTGATCTCGACCGTCAGCTGCTCCTCGACACCTGCTCGTTCGAGCGAGTCGAGGAACTCCACCGTCGCGTCCTCGGCCGCTCGCATTCCCGAGCCGCCGGCGTGATGAACCTCCGCGGTTCCGGCGAGTCCCGGCGTGCGCAGTGTGACGCCGCCGATCGAGACTGCGACGCCTGTTGGGTCGAGTAGCTCAGCCATGGTCGTCTCCCTGTCCTGGTATCAGCCGTAACCGCGGATGGCCGAACAGTTGATAGGCGACGAACGTGGCACTGGCGCCCGTCCCCGCATCGACGTTGTCGGCCGTATAGATCGCGCGGATCCTCCGGAGCGCTTCGGCCACCGACGGCGTGTTTTCGCCGCTGTACACGGCGGTATAGAACTCCTCGGCGACCCGGCTGGCGACCTCGTCCTCGACGTTCCACAGCGCCGCTACCACGCCGGAGGCCCCTGCTCTGAGGAAGGCCGCGGCCAGACCCGCGTAGTCACCGAGGGCGACCTGCCCCTGCCCGACCTGGCAGGCGTTGAGAAAGAGGAAGGTCGGCCGCGGCATCGCGACGGAGTCGACGTGTTGCGGCTTGAGGTACTGCGGCCCCAAGGCGCCATTGGGCTTGGGCGCGAGCAGCACCAAGCCCTGGTCGACACCCTGCGGGTCGAACCGCCCGTGCAGCGCGACGTGCAACACGTCGGCGGCGGGCTCGCCACCGAGGCATTTGAGCACGTCGCGGAACACGGGTGCGACCACCTCGGTCCGCGGGTAGCGCTCCGCTAGTGCGGCGGCCTCGGCCTCGGCGAACGGCAGTTGCGGCCAGCCCGTTACCCCGACGTATTTCGCGGTGAGTACTGCGCGGTCGACCACCTCGACGCTCCGCCGTGGGGCCGGCTTCGGCCGGGTGTCGGTGAGGGGCCAGCGGCCGAGCGCCACGTGCGCGCCGAGGAATGGCGACATGCCACCGAACGACGTCGCAAGCGGCGGGGTGAACGACGCCAGCTCCCAGGGCACGTACGGCTCCTCGGTGAACAACAGCACCGAGGCAGCCTCCGCACGATCCGGCTGCTGCGCGGTCTCTCGGATGGCCTCCCGCATGGCCGGCGGCACCGCGTCGCCGATCGTGCGACCCGTTCCGACGAGGAATGCGAACAGCGCATAGCGATCGTTGGACATGGCGACCTCACGCCCGATGTCGGTCGTGAAGCTTCGGGGGTCGCCGAGGTTCCTGGCCCGCTCGGTGTCGGGGACCGCGACACCGGACGCCGACGGGTAGGCGGCCCATACGTAGCGGCCCGGCGCCGTCGAGTCGGCCCGGAATACGGCGAGCACGATGTCAGGAGCATCCTCGGCAATCAGCGACGTCAGGTCGAGCAACTCGCGCTCGCGGGTCTGTGGCTTCGGCGCGCTCGCCACCTCGTCCGGTGTCAGGACCGCCACGACGACCCGCCACGCGATCCCGACGACAACGCCGTCGCGCAGGTAGTGCACGCCGATGCGACGTTCGGTCCCGAGGTCGTCGCCGTCGAGGGCGGTGAACCGCACGGTCGCCGACGGGTACGGATCATCGCGCGTCACCGAGAGCGACAGCCGGGACTCGCCGTCGAGGCGCAGGGACTGCGGGTCATAAGTCAACATCACGTCGAGCCGTAGGTCGCCCTCCGGAACCTCGAAGGCACCTGTGCCGACGAGCGTCCGGTCGCGCCGCGCTGAGATGCCGACCGTGACGTCGAACGGGTCGTCCACAACGACGACGTCCGGCGCATCGACGCGCGGGTACGCCTCACGCGTCGGCGGTGTGAGTGCAGGCGCCGACGGTTCGTTAACGACCGCACCGGCGTCGACGTCCGGGAGCTCGGACTCGTCATCCGGTGTGGCTGCGGTTCCAGCCGATGAGTATGCGCCCCCTGCAGGAATGGTGGCACCGCGACTGGGAAGGAACGCGGCGAGAACCCACGACCTGCTGGCCGCTTCCTGGATGGCTTCGATCATGGCCATCGGGAACGGACCACACGCCCGAATGTCGGCAAACAGCGAGACCGGGTCGCCGAGATCGATCTGGTCCCAGTCCTCCCACACCAGAAGCCGCCAGCCTCCTGCCTTGGCCAGCGCGACGGACAGCCAGAAGCGGACCCGCCCCGACGGTTCCCGGTCAGCGAGGCGCTGAACGTCCTGAACTCGCCCCCGGAGGTAAAAGCGGGCGATCGCCCGGGCGGCGTCCAGACGCCGAGTCTCGTCGGTCTCGTCGCGAACCTTCCAGATCGCTTCGAGTAGCAGGTCGTCGTTCAGATCGGCGGGGCCCATTGCCGTTCCTTCATCCGCTCGACGGGCGCAAGGATGTCCTGCTCATCCTGGATCGTCAGTTTGCCCTGACGCTTGAACATCCCGTACACCAGCGTCGGACCCTGCTCGACGGTCACGACGTCGACGAAGTGGTCCACGTAACAGTGGAGATACCGGCAAGCACCGTTGATACGTCCGACCGGTTCATGTGCGCTGGGCTTGCAGCTCCGACGAGAAGAACTCCAGGGCCGTCTTGGTCTTGGTCTGCTGTTCCCCGCTGAGGTCGATGCCCTTGCTCTCGAGGAACTGCCGGACCTCGAGGCCGACGGTGATCCCCTCGCCCGGCAGGCACTTCGTGGAGAGCTCGACGACGCGTGCGCCGTCCGGGTATATCCACATCTCGGCGACCAGGCGACGGGAGTACGCCTCCGGCCTGATCTTCAGCTTGAGCACGAAGATCGGACCGAGGACCGACAAGTCGTCGATCGTCACGCCGTCAGGGGCGTGCGCGGCGAAGAAGGCCCGCGGCTCCTTCGAGAAGAGCTTTTGCAGCGGCTTCTCGCCCAGCGCCGCGGCACGGACGGCCGGCTTCGGGAGCTGGCCCTTCAACGACGCGGAGCACACGTAGCCGCCGGGCATCACGTCCACCTCGACGACGAGGTTCGGCGAGCCGCGGAGGTCGCTGGGAAGCTCGGACGGTACGACGGGGCGGAGCTTGATCACAGAGTCGTCCCGGCGTCCCTGGACCCGCCGCGCCCGCGCGACCACGCCCGCCCGGTTGAGCGCCAGGTCGGGCGTGTCGAAGAAGAACACCTGGCGGATCTGTGCCTCGAGCGGGTCCGCGCCGAGCGCGGCCGCGGCCGAACGGTAGGAGAGCTCGGGCAATGTCAGCTTCAGCTCGATGCTGTCCGAGCCCTTCACAAGCTCCAGCACCTTGATCAGGTCGTCGCTGATCAGTCGCGAGCGTCCGGTGGCCATGTCGTCTCCCTGCTCTGGGTGGACTGTAATCGACGTGCGCCCTAATTGCGTGCGACGGCGATGCGGTAGCGCTCTTCGGCCGTGACGAGGGGGATCGGCAGGACAGTACGGCTGACGTTCTCGGACACGCGGACCTCCGAGGCGATCGGGGGAGCGAACAGATCGCACCTTCTGGAATCGGTAGGACTTCATGACAACAGGTCGACGGACTCGCCCCATCATCCACAGTGGGTGAAATGGCGGGTTCCGGCTGGGCGAGCCACGCGTCTTCCCGCCCAGCGCGACGAGGAACAGCACCAGGGCGCCCGACACCGCGGTGATGTCGCCGTCCGACCCCATGGCCGACTTGCCACCGGCCAAGGATGACGCGTTCAGCGAGGGAACACGTCGTTGGACAATGGAGATCACACTTGGATCGGGACGCTCAGGAGATACACGAAACCAGAAACGAGCAGCACGATCGAAAAGCCAAGCATCAGGTTCTGGCCTATGCGGCTTCTCATCTTGGTGCTGAGACCGGCAAAGAGGAAGACCCCGGCAAAGAGAATCGTGCTCAGCACGTACTTGTCGTCGTTGTCATCGGCAGCATGCGCCTGTCTCGCCTTCTCATCGGCGAGCTGCTGAAGTCGGTTCGCCTCGGATTCCTCGGCGACCTGGTACTCGTCCATGGCGAAGGGAGTGGGCGGGGCTTCGGGGTTGATCAGTGGCCTGGTGGCAAGCCACGCGTCCATCGCGACGCGGAACTCTGGACGAAACCGCTCATAGAGGAATCCGGAGGAGGTGTCCGGGTCGGGCACATACCCGTCGGTCACGTCGATCTCTCCGCCTGCGAGCTCGTCCTGAGCGGCCTCCAACCATGCGATGAAGGTCGATACATCGACCTCCGACAGTTGGCCGCCTCGTGTGAAGTGTCGCGTCGATTCGGTGCGCGCCGCTGCCGCCTCGCTCAACGAGAACGACATGGTGTCACCCCACTGATCGCTCTGAAAGGCGGACCACGCCGTGGTCAGCGCAGCGAAGGCCATCACGATCGTCGCCAGGATGTCGACCCAGTCGATCGACGTGGACATCGGTTTCGCGGTCGGGGCCTCCGCCTCTGTCTCCGAAGTCACAGCTTCGCTCTCTGCGTCGACCATTCCATGTTGTGCAACTCCGTCAGGACGGTCCAGTTCATACCCCCACCTTCGGCGAGCCCGGCCCTGCAGGAGGCTCGTACCACCCGCCCGCGTCCAATCCGGAGGCTATCCCATTCTTTCTGCGGGCCCCGTGTGTTCCTCACCAGCCTTCGTACGGCGGCTCGCGGCGCTCGACCTCGTTCCAGTAATCGCGATGGTCGACCACCTGACCGTCGGCCCCGAATCGGAGCATCGTGGTGCCGGCCATGGTGAGTCGCCGGCCATTCTCGACCCACGTCGCCCACCACTCGACCGCGGCACGGTCGCCCATCGCAACCGGCATGCCGAACCAGCACTCGACGTGCTCTTCCACCGCGAAGTTCTCCCGCAGGTAGTGGCGAACGCCGGAGACACCGAGGTCCGGCGCGCGAAAGGCCAATGCGCGGTACTCGGCATCCTCGGCGTAGAGAGCCGCGATCGCGTCCACGTCGTGGTCGGGCCATGCCAAGGTCCACGTCTCCGCCCAGCGACGGGCAGCAGTCTCGAGGTCCATGACCTGGATGCTAGGTTAGCGCCGCCAATCCAGTGCAGGCGCCGGATGCGACCGCCTCCTAACTGCTCCCCATGGCCGCCCGGTCCTGTTCGCTGAGCTGGATGATCTGGACGTAGTTGCCGTCGGGGTCACGTGCGGTCGCGAACAGGCTGCCGCCGCGGTCCTCGAGTTCGGCCAACCACGTCACGCCCATGTCGTCCATCCGTGCGGCCACGGCACGGGCGTCGGCCACGTCGAAGTTGAGGATCATCCGTCCGCGCTCGGGGCACGGCGAAACTCATCGCTCGGCCTCAGCCGGTCGGACCGTGCATGTCCCATCCGGGTACCTCCATCATCTGGAACGTCAGTTCGTCACGGACTTCCTGCTCACGGTGTCGGCAGCGCGCGTCGATGTCGAGTGTGGCGCCGCATCGGTGCTGCCGAGATCCGGTCGCGAGGACCCCAGTGTTGCTGGTCCGGGTGAAGCGTAAATACGACCCGGACGACTGGTTCAGCTTCCCGCAGTCACTCGGCAGCCCTAGCGCGGGCACCGGACTCGGAGGGAACTGAGACGACCTCGTAGCCCTCGGGTGTCTCACCGTGCGCCTACGCTTCCAGGAGGGGACGGCTGTTTCTTTCGCCGTCGCAGAGTCCCCACCCGGAGGGCCCACGTGACCGTCGAGTTCCTGGTGACCACGCTGATCATCGTCGCGACGCCTGGCACCGGAGTGATCTACACACTGGCCGCGGGCCTCTCGCGTGGAGGTCGCGCAAGCGTCATCGCCGCGGTCGGTTGCACGCTTGGAATCGTCCCGCACATGATCGCGGCAATCACTGGCCTCGCGGCACTCCTACACACGAGTGCGCTTGCGTTTCAGACTCTGAAGTACCTGGGTGTGGCGTACCTGCTCTACCTGGCGTGGGCGACGCTGAAGGAGAAAGGTGCACTGGCAGTTGAGGGAGACACCGCACCGCGATCGGCGTCCAAGGTCATTCTCTCTGGCATCCTGATCAACATCCTCAACCCCAAGCTGACGATCTTCTTCTTCGCCTTCCTGCCACAGTTCGTCAGCGCCAGCGACCCCAACGCCTTCGTACGGATGCTCGGACTGAGTGCCGTCTTCATGTTGTTCACGTTCGTCGTGTTCGGCGCATACGGGGTGTTCGCCGCCGCGGTGAGGAACCACATCGTCTCTCGCCCTCGCGTGATGACCTGGATGCGGCGCGTCTTCGCCGGCTCTTTCGTCGCGCTCGGGGCCAGGCTGGCCGTCACTATCCGATGAGGCCGCCAGCCCGAGGTGCAGGGCCGCGACTTCTGTGCCGACATCCACGAGATCATCGGCTGAGCCTCGACACATCAGCGGCGCCCGGTTTGGCCCTGGTCCTTGTGGCCGGGCGCGTCACTCCAGTAGGACTGTCCAGACAACAAGCGTGCGGGGTCGGGCGAGGAGGGTCGGATGAGCGTTTACCGGGTGACCGAGGTCATCGGCACCAGTGCGGAGTCCTGGGAGGACGCCGCGTCAGTCGCCGTAAAGACGGCGAGCCAGACGATCCGCGATCTCAGGGTCGCCGAGGTCGTGGCACAGGACATCCATCTGGCCGAGGACGGCGGTATCACCTACCGCACGAAGGTCAGCATTTCGTTCAAGTATGAGAGCGGGGAGTAGGCCAGCACCGGCGAGTAGACCATCGGGCGGCCCCGCCGCCGGCCAGCGAAGGGGTCGTACGGTGGGCAGGCACATCGCCTGGCGGATCCGTCGTTCGGGCTCAGATAGTGCTGCCGTCTAAGCAGTGAGCCCCATCGGCATCGCGAAGGGCTCCCATGTCGGCTTCCGCGTCACCTCTCCGTCGATCGGTCATCGTCACCAGGCTTCGGGACGCCGGGTGCGTCTTCGCCGAGGACGAGGCTCGGTTGCTCATGTCCGCGGCACGCACGCCGGCCGACCTGGCCGCCATGGTGGATCGGCGAGCCGCCGGCCTGCCCCTCGAACACGTCCTCGGCTGGGCGGAGTTCTGCGGCCTGCGGATAGCCGTGGACCCCGGGGTCTTCGTACCCCGCCGCCGCACCGAGTTCCTTGTCCGCCAGGCCGCCGCCGTCGCCCGGCCTCGAGCCGTCGTCGTCGACCTGTGCTGCGGCTCGGGCGCGGTGGGCGCCGCGCTCGCAGCGGCCCTGGACCGGGTCGAGTTGTACGCCGTCGACGTCGACCCCGCCGCGGTGCGGTGCGCCCGCCGCAACGTCGCCGCCGCCGGTGGTCAGGTGTACGAAGGTGACCTCTACCAGCCCCTGCCCGCGACGCTGCGCGGCCGCGTCGACGTCCTGGTCGCCAACGCGCCCTACGTACCCACCGAGGCGGTCGGGCTGCTCCCCCCGGAGGCCCGCACACACGAGCCGCGGGTGGCGCTCGACGGTGGGATGGACGGACTCAAGGTCCTGCGGCGGGTGTCCGCGGCGGCGGCGCTGTGGCTGGCACCGGGCGGGCACCTGCTGGTCGAGACGAGCGAACGCCAGGCACCCCAGACCGTCGAGGCGTTTGCCCGCAACGGACTGAACCCGCAGGTGGCCAACTCCGACGAGCTGAACGCCACCGTCGTCATCGGAACCAGGCCCACGCCTCCACGCGATCAGGAGGGATACTCAGCGCTGTCGCACACGGCGACCCGCACCGACGTCACGACCTCCACTTGATGGAGCAGCCCATGCTCGGCCGATGTGGTTCTGGCACCGGCTCACCGGCCAGCACCTGGGAGATTGCGGCGCCGAGGAGTGCTCCAGTGACCGGCTTGCCGTTGCCCGGCGTGGACTCATCGAACGCGCCGCGGTAGGCCAGCCGACGCTGTGCGTCGTAGAGGAAGAAGTCCGGCGTACAGGCCGCGGCATAGGCCCGGCCGACTGTCTGGTCGTTGTCGAGCAGGTACGGGAATGTCCAGGACGCACGCCGCGCCTGCTCGGCAAGGCGCTCAGGTCGATCGTCCGGGTAGGCCTCCGAGTCGTTGGTGCAGATGCCCACGACGGCCAGGCTCGCGTACCCAGAGAGCAGCCGGCCTAGCTCGGATTCGATGTGTCGAACGTACGGGCAGTGGTTGCACAGGAACGCGACCAGCAGCGCGGGCGCATCGGCGAGGTCGTCGCGGCGCAGCGTGCTGCCGGTGGTGTCGCCCAGCATGAAGTCGGGTGCAGGTGTGCCCACCGGCACCATCAGCGATGAGACAGCCATGCAGGTCAGCGTACAAAGGCGACGAGCCGACGACGTCCTGGAGCCTGGAGCGGATCGTAGACCGCTGGTCGGGCCGATTCCCAGGGCTTCGATAGCAGAGATCCCGCACGGGCACGGTATTTCGACTCATCCATCGAGGAGATCTTCGATGTCGGCGAATGACCCAACCACCCACAAGCCCACGAAGCAGCGTTGGGCGCTGCCACTTCTGGCGGCCTTACTGGTGCTGAGCCGTTCAGCGAGACGGTCGCCGGCCTCCTGGACCGCCGCGATGAGCGGATCAACAGGATCGACAGCGAGGCAACGATGATCGCCGGGATGGCAGCGGGACCAGCCCATGAGCTGAGCTATCAGCGCGCATCATTGGCCGTGCCTGCAACAACCTTCGACAGCGGCGAGGGGAACCTCTGCAGCACCCGGGTGCCACCGAACCACTCTGTCAGGCGCGCCGCCTCGTACTCGGCGGCGCGCAGGCCTTCGGCGCCGACGTCTTCGAGCATCTGCAGGACGACCTCGCCCGTTTCGCTCTGGCGCCAACCACCCACGATTCGCCCGTCCCACCACACCGTGGGTCCGGCGTTACCGCTGGTGTCGAACAATTGCGACTTGTACGGGCCGAGGTACCAGTCCCGCTCGAACCAGCCCATCGTGGTCGGATCCAGCGGCGGCAGAAGCGCGGCCCACGGCTCGACCGGATCGGTCGCCTCGAGGTCGTCGCGCAGCAGGTATCCACTCTGTCCGTCGAGATCGACCTCCACCGCGTCAAGATCGGCCAGCGCCCGGCGAACGGCCGCGATGGTCGACCCGAGCCACCACTTGACATCCACCGCTGTACCGGGGCCAAAGGCGCGCAGCCATTGCTCGACCAGTCCCGCCACGCCCTCGGCTTCGGAATGAGCTGCGATCTCCTCCCCCAGCCAGGACTTCATGGAGGCCCAGTACGGCCGAGATGTGTTCCACCCGCCGTCGTTCGACGCTCGCACGACCTGCCCCGCTGCGGACAGCGTGGTCAATACGCGGGGTCCGACCGGCGCCTGGCCACCCCAGGACTTCCCATCCCCATAGGCGATCGAGCCGCCCAGCAACGGAATCTCGGCGCGGAGTTCCGACGATGTGGCCTCGCGCCCCTCGGACAGCGCCGCCAGCACTTGCTCCCCAGCCTCGGACAGCCAGCGCTCACCGTCCCTGTGTAGCCCGGCCGCCTCGACGTCGCGAATTAACGTTCGCCGCTCGCTGCGCGCCACGCGGCTGCTGGCCCCTGCCTGCGCGAGACCCATGGTTTCCCGCGGGAAGACGAACAGGGTACGGCGCATCGCCAGATGCTTGACCAGCGACCGGTCGACGTACAACGCACGCTCCAGATCGGCGACCGTCATGCCGTCCATGCGCACCCAGGCAGACAGATAGACCGTCCCGGGATCGGACCCGTGCAGGCAGACCATGCTCCTGGCCGCCTCCACGACATCACCCGCCCGATGGCCATGCGCCAAGCGGTGACGACAGGCCAGCCGGGCTCTGCGCTCCGCCACCTTGATCCTTCGCACGACGAGATCCTCCCACCGCCGTCGTCGCGACCGCCCAGCGCGACCGAGCCGTTCTCGCGCGCAGGTCGCGGTGCGCGGATGGCGATCGTCATGGTGGCGTTGCTGTCGGCGGCCTTCTGCCTCCGACTTTGACAGGCAAGCGGCCACTTGCCTATGGTATGGAACATGGTCGATGTCTTTCGGGCGCTCGCCGACCCGACGAGGAGGGGGATCATCGATGAGCTGACCGAGCGAGACGGGCAAACGCTATTCGAGATCTGCTCTCGATTGACGGTGAAGCACGGGTTGGGCTCGTCGCGACAGGCGATCTCTCAGCATCTTGGCGTGCTGGAGTCGGCGGGGATTGTGAGGACGAGGAAGGAGGGCAGGTACAAGTTCCATTTCATCGACACGGAACCGTTGAAGAGCATCATCGACCGATGGCGGCTCAACGAATGAGGGTGAGCAGGATGAAGATCTATGTGACGAGCATCTATGTGGATGACCAGGAGAAGGCGCTGGGGTTCTACACCGAGATCCTCGGGTTGTGAAGAAGGCCGACATCCCGCTGTGGGAAGCGCGTTGGCTGACGGTCGTGTCGCCAGAAGACCCAGGTAGTACCGAGCTCCTTCTTGAGCCGAGCGACCACCCTGCCGTGAGGCCGTTCAAACAGGCCCTGGTGAGCGACGGCATTCCGTTCACGTCGTTGGCGGTCGATGATGTGAACGCCGAATTCGAACGGCTCCGGGCACTGGGCGTTCGGTTCACGCAGGAGCCCGTCGAGATGGGTTCGGTCACCACGGCCGTCTTCGACGACACGTGCGGAAACCTCCTCCAGATCGCGACCACGGGGTAGCGCCGTTGGCTGGAATCCCGCAAGGAGCTCGCCCAGTACAAGGAACGAACCACGAGAAGACGGCGCTTAGAGGAAGTGCACGTCGCCTTGGTGCTCGTCGTCGACGAGATGGTCGCAGGTGGGGCAGTACCACCGTGCCTCGATCGGTGTGCCACAGGCGGCGTGCCGGGGTGTCTCCTCCGGTGGAGTGTGTCGCGCGCCCCAATGCGCCAGGAGACGTAGCGCCCCCGCGAGTTCCTTGCCTTCCGCAGTCAGTTCGTAGGCGGAGCGTGGTGGCCGATCGGTGTAGGGCCGTGACACGAGCAGGGCATCACGCTCGAGCCGCTTGAGACGGTCGGACAGGATGTTCGGCGCGATGCCCGGGATCTGTTCGAGCAGCTCGTTGAACCGGCTTGGCCCGCTCAGGAGCGCCTCGACGACGAGGAGGCTCCACCGGTCGCCGACTCGGGTCAGTGCGTGCGCGAGCGGTGAGGAGGGGTGCTCGCGTCCTGGGCGCACCAGTTCAGCCATCAGCTGATCGTATCCGTCGAGGCTTGACACACGAGCAGTGGATAGTAACTTGCAAGTTACTATCCAACTGCAGGAATGGGCGGTGACATGGGAGTTCTCGACGAGGTCCAGCAGGAGATCCGGCGGGTGGCCGAACGGGCCGGCGCGGCGGTGGTTGGCATTGGGCACCGCTGGGGCGCCGGATCCGGCGTGGTGCTCAGCGAGGGCCATGTGCTGACCAATGCCCACAACGTACGCAGCGACCGGATCGTGGTCACGTTCGCCGATGGGCATACGGCCGATGGGCAGGTCCGCGCCGCGGACGTCGACGGGGATCTGGCCGTGGTCGAGGTCGACACCGCGGGAACTGCGTCCATCGAGTGGGCGGGCGAGCCGGCCCCGGGCATCGGTACGCCGGTCTTCGCACTCGCCAACCCGGGTGGGCGGGGGCTGCGGGTCACGCTGGGGTTCGTGACCGGCGTCGAGCGCAGTTTCCGGGGGCCGCGGGGTCGCCGGATCACCGGAACCCTCGAACACGACGCGCCGCTGCTGCCGGGCTCATCCGGTGGGCCGATCGTGACCGCCGACGGCCGGCTGCTCGGCGTGAACACCAACCGGCTCGGCGAGGGCTTCTACCTCGCGATCCCCGCCGACGAGACCCTTCGGACCCGCGTCGAGGAGCTCACCCGCGGGCAATCGGCGACCCGGCCGCTCCTCGGGATCGGGGTGGCCCCGGCGCACGTCGCCAGGCGATTGCGGCGGGCGGTCGGCCTGCCCGAGGCCGACGGGCTGCTCGTTCGCCAGGTGGAGGACGACGGCCCCGCGTCGCGAGCCGGGCTTGCCCGAGGTGACCTGATCGTCGCGGCCGCCATGCGACCGGTCCACGGCATCGACGACCTGTTCGATGCGCTCGACGCGGCACCCGATGGCCAGATCGACCTCACCGTGCTCCGCGGCGCCGACGAACGGACCATAACCGTGACGCTCGGCGAGCCTTCCGATGGCTGACTTCCAGCGAATCAGGCCTGCGGCGGCCCGATGTTGACCATCCAGCCGATGCCGAACTTGTCCACACACTGACCGAACTCGTCGCCCCACATCTGCTTCTCCAGTGGGACCAGCACGTTGCCGCCGGCGGACAGGCCCTCCCAGTAGCCGCGCAGCTCGTCGCCGTCGTCCCCGCTCAGGCTGACCGTGACGTTGTTTCCGGGGTTGTGCTCCATCCCGGGCGGAGTGTCGGCGCCCATGAGCGCGAATCCGCTGTCGGTCTCGAGCATGCCGTGCATGATCTTGTCAGCTTCCGGGGTGTCCTGAGCGCCGTATTCACCGAAGGTGTTCAGCGTCAAGGTGCCGCCGAAGACACCCTTGTAGAACTCCATCGCTTGCCGCGCGTTGTCGGAGAAGCTGATGTACGGGTTGAGACGAGAGGCCATGAGATGCTCCCTGGTCGTGACGAACGGTCGCTACTCGCAGACTAGCGCGGGGGCTGAGCGCTCGGACTGGACACAGTCGTCCCATCCGAGGAGCGCCTCGACGACGGCCCCGGCTACTAGCTGCGGGGCGTCCGGGGACCGTCGCAGCCTGGCGGACTGCTCGATCTGTATTCCCCGTGAGCGTGCCAGTCGATTGACCGCGTTTCGAGGCGACAGGCCGGACAGGGGATCGCTGCAGGACGTGGCCACGTAGACCTCGAATGCCCCCTCGGGCCGCAGCGTGTGCCGGATGCGATCCGCGATCTCATATCTTCGGTCGAGGTCGAATTGCCCACCGACGATCACGTCCAAGGCTGTCGTGGTGCCCGGCTTTGTCGCACGGTTGAAGCCGTGGAACGAGACGGCACAGCGGTGTTCTCGCCCAAGCAGGGCACGGAACCCGGGGAACGAATGCTCGCTGATGTCATCGCTCGTGATGTGTAAACGACGGAACTGATCTGTGCCTCGTCCGACGCAAACCCACAGGTCGACATCCAGGCGAGGGTCAGCCGCGACCAGGGCCGCCTGTCCGTCCGTGTGGCGTTCGATGGCGCCGCCGTGCAGGGCGATCACAGCGACGTCGCCTGATGTCGTCACCGTCTCCACGAGCTGCTCCGCTGCGAGGACGTCGGTCGTTGCGTCCACGGTTTCCGAAGGTGCTGCACCTGCGAAGAGTCGATCGGGATCGCCCATCGCGACCAAAACTTCGCCGGGACCAACACCCGGAAGGACAGCAGCTACGGTGAAGATGGCATGCGATTCCCCGTCGCTGAGCAGGATCTGCGTCCGGGCACCGGGACGACCGAAGTCGTCGGGAACGATGAGCTCCAACGCCGCAAAGCCGCCCTCCGAGAGACACACCTGTTCCCGCGACAACTGGATGGCGCCAGGAACATCCACCACGTGCACCTGTGCCTCACCCATTGCCGTACCTCCGGATAGTGCCGTCCTGGCGTGGAGCAAGTGTCCCAGTCAGTTCCAATGTCGACGAGAGCTCCACCTGACATCGGACATGCCTCAGCCGGGACGTCACGACGACGGTCCGCCGGTGAACCGTGGCACCACGGCATGCATTGACATCGTGAAGCGACGGGCTAGCGTGACAACGGAATACAGGGTGGGGCGCGGAAGGGGACGCCAATGGGCCGGTCGGTTCGATTGCTGATGATCGTTCTGGGGGCTATAGCCTTGTTGGCCACCGCTGCTCAGGCGACGCCGCTGAGCGCGGGCCCGCCGGTCGAGGTGTCGACGACGAACCCGCTCGCCGGATGCCCACCGGACGGCTCGGGGACGAACTTTCCCGGCTCGGAGGTGGAACCCTGGATCGAAGTCAACCCGGTCGATGAGGACAACATCGTCGGCTTCTACCAGCAGGACCGCTACTCCAACGGCGGGGCGAAAGGCAACGTCGCGGCGGTGAGCATGGACGGGGGCCTGACGTGGACGCAGGTCGCCGTGCCGAACGACACGCGCTGTACAGGCGGGTTCTTCCAGCGTTCCTCGGACCCGTGGATCTCGTTCGGACCGGACGGGACGCTGCACGCCATGAGCCTGGTCACCGATCCCGACGTCGGCGCGGCGTTCGGCGCCAACGGCATGACCTACAACCGGTCGACCGACGGCGGGTTGACGTGGGAGCCGGCCATCCGGCTTGTCACCGACCCGGTCGGCCGTTTCCTCAACGACAAGAACTCGATCACGGCCGATCCGAACGACGCCGACTACGTGTATGCAGTGTGGGACCGGCTGCAGGTCTCGGAGGGGTCGATCATCCAACCGGAGAACGCGGTCGGGCTGGGCTTCAAGGGACCGATCTACTTCACCCGGACGACCGACGGCGGTGACACCTTCGAGCCGGCCCGCAAGATCTACGAGACCGGTGCCAACAAGCAAACCCTCGGCAACCAGATCGTCGTCCGCCCGCAGGGCGAGCTGTTCAACTTCTTCGCCGACATCACGAACGCGTCGAACCGCCGCGGCGGAATCGGGCCCGTGAAGCTTTCCTACATCCGCTCGGACGACCGCGGCGAGACGTGGACCAAGCCCACCCGGGTCGACGACATGATCCCGATGAGCCTGATCGTCGGCCGCGAGGGGGAAACGCCGATCGACGTCGAGCCGGTGCCGTGCCCCGATCCGAGCGACAACGGCGCCTGCCCGATCCGCGCCGGCGACCTCCTTCCCGAGGTGGCTGTGAACCCGGTCAACGGCAACATGTACGCCGTGTGGATGGACGCGCGCTTCGACGGCGGCCTGTTCCTCGTCGACCACGACAACATCGCGTTCACCCAGTCGACCGACGGCGGGCAGACCTGGTCGGCGCCGATCAAGGTCAACAAGACGCCGACCGGTGAACCCAACTTCGACCAGCAGGCCTTCACCCCGTCGGTGCACGTGGACGAGGACGGCACGGTCACGGTCACCTACTACGACCTGCGCAACAACACCGCAGACCCGGCGACACTGGACACCGACTACTTCGCCGTCAGCTGCGACTCAGCCGTCGAGCACTGCGCCAACCCGGCCAGCTGGGAAGAGGAACGCATCACCCTCACATCATTCAACATCCGCCTGGCACCTTTCGCCCGCGGCTACTTCCTCGGCGACTACATGGGCCTCGACAACGCCGGTGACGACGCCGCCGCCCTGTTCGGTCAGGCGTTCGCCCAGAACGACGCCAGCCAGTACTTCAGCCGTTTGACGCCCTAGCCCCAAACCTCCGGACGGCACCGAA
>DATHII010000122.1:0-6284 GCA_035316885.1 Jiangellaceae bacterium
TGAAGAGGGTCGCCGACCACCTCTCCGACATCCTCTCGGCGGTGCGCCCCCTGACTCCGCTGGACGTCCAGCTCCTCGACGCCCACGGCTGCGTGCTGGTCGAGGACGTCGTCGCCCCGTGGCCGCTGCCGCAGTTCGACAACTCGGCCATGGACGGGTACGCCGTCCGCGCCGAGGACGTCTGGGACGCCAGCGAAGACGAGCCGGTCGAGCTGCCGGTCGTGGCCGACATCGCGGCCGGCGAGACCCAGGTCGACGCGATCGGCCCAGGGCTGGCCGCCCGCATCATGACCGGTGCGCCGGTCCCGGTCGGCGCCGACGCCGTCGTCCCCGTCGAGTACACCGACGGCGGGACCGCGCGGGTGCGCATCACGCTCGCCGCGCAGGCGGGTCGGCATCTGCGCCGAATCGGCGAGGACGTCCAGGCGGGCGACACCGTGCTCACGGCCGGTACCTTCCTCGGTGCCGCGCAGGTCGGGCTGCTCGCCGCGGTCGGCAAGGACCGGGTCAAGGTACGCCCGCGCCCCCGGGTGGTGGTCATCTCCACCGGTCGCGAGCTCGTCGAACCGGGACTACCGCTGGCGCTTGGGCAGATCACCGACTCCAACTCGTACACGCTGACCGCCTCCGCCCGGGAGGCCGGAGCGGTCGCCTTCCGGGTGGCACCCGTCCCCGACGACGAGACCAAGCTGCTGAGCCTCATCGAGGACCAGCTCGTCCGGGCCGACGTGATCGTGACCAGCGGCGGGATCAGCGCGGGCGCCTACGACGTCGTCAAGGCGGTGCTCTCCGAGCTCGGGACGGTCACCTTCGACAAGGTCGCCATGCAGCCGGGGATGCCGCAGGGGTTCGGCACGATCGGTGACGAGGCCACCCCGATCTTCACGCTGCCCGGCAACCCGGTGAGCGCATTCGTCTCCTTCGAGGTCTTCGTGCGGCCGGCCATCCGCAAGATGCTGGGCGTATCGCGGCTGCATCGGCCCAGTGTCAAGGCCATCCTGCAGTCGACGCTGCGCTCACCGGAGGGCAAGCGGCAGTTCGCGCGGGCCCGCTGGCAGCAGGCGCCGGACGGGTCCTACCTGGTGACACCGCTCGCCGGACAGGCGTCGCACATGCTCGCCGACCTCGCCTACGCGAACGCGCTCGTCGTGGTCCCCGAGCAGGTCACCGAGGTCGCAGCCGGCCAGGTGGTCGACACCGTGCTGCTCGAGCGTCGCAAGGGCTGAGCCAGATGGCCGAGCGATTGACCCACGTGGACGAGCAGGGCGCGGCGCGCATGGTCGACGTGTCGGGCAAGGACGTGACCGTCCGCACCGCGACCGCCAGCGGGCGGGTGCGGGTGTCGCCGGAGGTGGTCGCGCTGCTCCGGGGCCCGGGCGTGCCCAAGGGGGACGCGCTCGGCGTGGCGCGCATCGCGGGCATCCAGGGTGCGAAGCGCACTTCCGACCTCGTTCCGCTGTGTCATCCGCTGGCGCTGCACGCGGTGTCCGTCGATGTGGACGTGGCCGACGACGCCGTCGAGATCATCGCAACGGTCCGGACCGCCGACCGCACCGGAGTGGAGATGGAGGCGCTCACGGCGGTCGCGACGGCGGCGCTGACCGTCGTCGACATGGTCAAGGCCGTCGACAAGGGGGCGTCGATCACCGACGTGCGGGTCGAGGAGAAGGCCGGTGGCCGGTCGGGTACCTGGCGCAGGGCGGACCAGCCGCCGCGCTCCGGGGCGTAGTCGTGAAGGCGCTGGTTGTCACCGTCTCGACCCGCGCGGCGGGCGGGGTCTACGAGGATCGCGGCGGCCCGATCGCGTTCGCCGGACTACACGAGATCGGTTTTGAGGTCGACGGACCGCAGGTGGTCCCCGACGGTGAGCCGGTCGAGGCGGCCTTGCGCGCGGCGGTCGCGGCGGCGTACGACGTGATCGTGACCACGGGTGGCACCGGGCTGACGCCGCGGGACCTCACGCCGGAGATGACGCGTCGCGTCGTCGAGCGGGAGGTGCCCGGCGTGGCCGAGGCTGTTCGCGCATACGGGGTCGGGCACGGAGTGCCGACGGCCGCCCTCTCGCGAGGGATCGCCGGGCTCGCCGGCGCCACGCTCATCGTCAACCTCCCCGGATCGCCCGGCGGGGTGCGGGACGGTCTAGCGGTGCTGGAACCGCTGTTGACCCACGCGGTCGAGCAGGTGCACGGGAGCGACCATTGAGCAGCGCTGAGCACCTGCAGGTGCAAAGGAGCGACCATTGAGCAGCGCTGAGCATCTGCAGTGGCCGATCCGACTGGCCGAGGGGCCGGTCGAGCTGCGTCCGTTGCGCTACCGCGACGGCAAGGCGTGGGCGGCCGTGCGCGAACGCAATGCCGAGTGGCTGCGCCCGTGGGAGCCAACGCCGCCGACGCCGCAGGTCCGCTTCCCGGGAAGCTACCGGCAGATGGTCCGGCGCTTCGCAGCCCAGGCGCGGGCAGGGGAGGCGCTGCCGTGGGTTGTCGCGTACGGGGGTGAACTGGCGGGTCAGTTGACGATCTCCGGCATCACCTGGGGCTCGGCCCGGATGGGGAGCGCCGGTTACTGGGTCGACCGGGCGGTCGCGGGGCAGGGCGTGATCCCGACGGCGTTGGCGCTTGCCGTCGATCACTGCTTCTTCACCGTGGGTCTGCACCGCGTCGAGGTGAACATCCGGCCCGAGAACCAAGCGTCGCTGCGGGTTGTCGAGAAGCTCGGCTTCCGGCAGGAGGGCATCCGCGAGCGCTTCCTGCACATCGACGGCGACTGGCGCGACCACCTGTCGTTCGCGCTGACCGCGGACGAGGTGCCCGGCGGGTTGCTGCTGCGCTGGCGTGCGTCGCGCCAGTCCGCCGCGCAGTGACGCCCTGCCGTCGTCCGCGCGCCAGCCGGCCCCGCCAGCCAGCCCCGCCAGCCAGCCCGTCCGTTGATCACGTTCACCACCCTGGTGGACCGTTCACCAGGCACCGGAACCTGGTGAACCGTCCCCAAGCCTGGTGAAGTCACTGACCGGGCCGTCCCGCGCGTCACATCTGTTACTGGCGACACACCGATCCGGATCCACCGAGGTCGCCGCGCCGCCCCGTAGCGTCGGGTGGCGTGGGATCCAGTGGGCTGATCTACGCGGCGATCGTGGCTGCGTGGGCCGCCGTTCTGGTGCCCCGGTGGGTGCGGCGCAACGAGGAGGTCGAGCATGCGCGCGAGGTCGATCTCGCCAGAGGGGTGCGCGTCCTGCCTCGTCCCGACCAGGTCCGACGCGTAGGTGGATCACCTGCGCATCACGCTCCGCAACCCGACATCGACGACATCCCTGCGGTCGACGCCTCGGACCGGCGCGACGGTGACTTCGGCATAGCGGCGCAACGACGCCGCCGGGTGCTGATGGTCCTGACGTTCGTGCTGGGCGTCAGCGTGCTGGGTGCTGCGGCCGATCGCCTGCCCGGTCGAGCGTTGGCGGTGCCCGTGGCGCTCCTCGCCGTGTTCCTGGTGCTCGCGCGCCGTGCGGTTGTGGCGGATGCGTGGCGGCGTACGGTTGCCCACCCGGGAGCGGTGCGGGAGTGGGCGCCGGCCGCCGCGGCCACCCGTCGGATCGCGGTACTCGACGAGCCCGAGCCCGTTGCCCCGGAGGATCCCGATGCCTGGCAGCCGGTGCCGGTGCCGCTGCCGACCTATGTCACGAAGGACAGGGCGCCGGATCCTGCGACCCGCACGATCGACCTGTCGCAGCCGGGCGCCTGGACGTCCGGACGTCTCGACCCGGCCGGCTCGATCGCGCTGCCCCGTGCCCGGCCCGTTGCTGACGTCCAAGGGCCGTCGCAGGACGCCGACGACCTGCCCGAACGCCGGCCCGCCGTCGGCGACTGAGCCGCCGCCACGGATTCGGAGCCGTCCGGACCCGACTGTTATCCTGCTTCGGGTTCTCCGGGGGCTGTGGCGCAGTCCGGTAGCGCACCTCGTTCGCATCGAGGGGGTCAGGGGTTCGAATCCCCTCAGCTCCACTGATGAACGCCAGGCCGCTGGCCTGGGCGTTCTCTCGCTTTGCGAGTGCGAGTCCCTGCTGGTTCGACGTCCCGCTGCGGCGTGTGTCGTACGCGCTATCAGCGGCATGTTCGGAAAGTCGATCGAGGTCAACAACTGGTTTACAAACGGCGCCAGCAAAGCTGTGGCGGCGACGCCGTCAATCTTCGTCAAGGCTTGTTCGAATCCCGCGGCGGTGACCGCTTAACGCGCCGGTGTGGGCTCGTCAAGCGATGTCGGTGAAGGCATCCAAGAAGGGAGTGGCGGCCGCCGCAGGGCGACGCCGGTGGTGGGCGTCGGTCAGCTCGGCGATGCCGGTGCGCAGCAGGTGGTCGTGTCAGCGCAGGCGGACCTTCTGGATGTTGTTGCGCATCTGCGACTCCACGACGTCGGAGCGCGACTCCACGAAGGCGCGGAACGAGGAGAAGCCCAGCGCCTTCTCCTTGAATGTCGAGTCCATCCGCTGCATCTGGCTCTTCACGCCCGAGCTGTTGATCCACTCGTCGTCGCTCTTCTCCAGGCCGACCCGCACCGCGCGGACGAGGAGGGCCGTCGCCTCAGCCTGCTCGGCCGAGTCACCGGACCTGGCCGTGGCCTTCCTCGTCGCCTTCCTGGCTGCGGGCTTCTTCGCCGCGGTCTTCCTCGGCGTCGCCCCAGTCGGGGGGTCCTGCGTCGTCGCGGCTGGTGCAGTGGTCGCGGGCTGCTTGTCGACCAGGGTCGGCGGGAGGACCCCGGGTAGGCGGGCGTAGTCGGTGAACTCGTCGCAGGCCGCCACCAGCGCCCGGCTGGTGGAGCTGGCCACGCCGATGCCGACCACGAAGCGGCCCATCCGCTTGCACCGCTGGGCGAGCGGGATGTAGTCGGAGTCGCCGGCCACCACAACCACGTGGGTGATGTCCCCGTGCTGGGTGAGATCCTCCACCGCGTCGATCGACAGACGGATGTCCGCGCCGTTCTTCATGCCCGACGTGGTGAACAGCTGGACCAAGTCGACGGCCCGGTCGATGAGCTGCTTGCGGTACGCCGCGTTCGCCGGCAGCGACCAGTCGGCGTACGCCCGGGTCAGCGCGACCGTCCCGAACGACGAGGCGTAGTCGATGATCGCGCCCAGGTCGACCGCCGCCTGGCTCAGCTTGACGTCGATCGGGTCGGCGGAACCGCCGTCCGCGGCGCGCCGCCGGGCATCGTCCCGACGCCACGTCCCGTCTCCGAACACGTTGTCGTAATACGAGATCACCACGTTATCGAAGTCGAAGTAGACCGCCACACGGGAGGGGTCGCTCATGGGACAGGACCCTAGTCTCCGTCAATCCGGTTGAACCGCTGCCCACGGTGCACGGAGTGACCAGCCCCGCCGCGGCTGAACGGCGTACCCCGCTGGCATTGCGTGGTCCCTGCAGGCCACTGGGCGGAAGGTTGCAGGGTTCGCGCGGCCGCCGACACGGGTGTGTCGATGATGAGATTCGCCCCGCGGAACCGGCCGACGGTGCTAGCGGTGGTGGTGTTGGTTTCGCAGGCGGCCTTCGCGAACGGCCAGATGAGCGGCGATATCAATATCTCCAAGACGGCGCCGGATCGGCGGCGGTCGCGGCGACGCATGAGGACCCGGGCTTGAAGCCAACCTGCCGCCGGGGCCGGTGAAGAGTTCGTGCACGCTCGTCGCGGCTAAGATAAGTGCGGACGTCATCCACGGTTTCCTTCGGTCTTCGTCGCGAAGCCCATGTAGGAGATGCTGGTGTTCTTGACCTGTCCGGCGTCGAGCCTGCGGCTCAGCTCCCCGTAAGAGATACTTCCTCTGTTTGCCCTGATGAAGTTCAGTAGCACCAGAGGCTTGTTCAATCGGAGTCCAAGTCCGACGATTTCGCCTATCCGCAACCCATGGCGACTGAGGATCATGACCAGTTCTTCGGGCTTGATGAACATGGCCCAATCGTGAAGGGCCGCATCGATGAAGCGGGTAAATCGCCATTCTTGCATCACCTTGATTATCACCAGCTTGCTTGCCAGTGTTCGGTTTGGGGTGTCAAACAGGAAAATGCCCTCCGGCTTCAAGGCACGGGCGGTCTCGCTGATGACCGCGTCGAGGTCGGCCACGTGCTCGAGCACGTCGCAGCAGTAAGCCAGGTCGAACTCGCCGTCTGCTACGGGCAGCCGCTCCCCGGATCCGACCCGATAGTCAACATCCAGACCGATGGCGGCGGCGTGGCGACGTGCCGTCTCGATCGACACCTCGGATGGATCCACCCCGACCACCCGGCATCCGAGACGCG
>DATHII010000123.1:0-2537 GCA_035316885.1 Jiangellaceae bacterium
GTGCGCATCCCGGTCGAGGAGCGCGCGCTGGCTACCGTCTCGTGACCGCTGCGGACCTCCTCGTGGTGGGTGGCGGTCCAGTGGGCTTGTCCGCTGCCATCGAGGCCCGCCTGGCCGGCCTGTCGGTCGTGCTCTGCGAGCCCCGTGCCGGCCCCGTCGACAAGGCCTGCGGAGAGGGGCTCATGCCCGGCGCGGTCCGGCTGCTCTCCCGGCTCGGCGTCGACCCGCCGGGTCGGGATTTCACCGGCATCCGCTACGTCGATGGCGGCCGGACCGTCGAGCACAGGTTCCGCTCGGGTCCGGGACGGGGCGTGCGGCGCACTGTCCTGCACGAGGCGTTGGCGGCGCGGGCCGCCCAGATGGGCGTGCAGACGGTGCACGCCAGGGTGGGCCATGTTCGGCAGGACCTCGAGGGTGTGTCCACGGCCGACGGGCTGCGCGCGCGCTGGCTGTTCGCATGCGACGGCCTGCATTCGTCGATCCGCCGCCAGCTCGGCCTGCAGCGGTCCTCGCATCGCCCGGCCCGGTACGGCTTGCGCCGCCATTTCCGGGTGGCCCCGTGGAGCGACAGCGTCGAGGTGCACTGGACCCCGGAGGCCGAGGTCTACGTGACGCCGGTCGGCGACGACCTGGTGGGGGTCGCCGTGCTGGGGCGTCGGGACGTCGACTACGAGCGGGTGCTCGACCTGGCGTCCGGTGTCCGGGAGCGGCTCGAGGGCGCCGAGGCGGCGTCCGACCTGCGCGGTGCGGGACCGATGTGGCAGAGCACCGCTCGCCGCACGGCCGGGCGCATCCTGCTGGTCGGCGACGCCGGCGGCTATGTCGACGCGTTGACCGGCGAGGGGATCCGGCTCGGCCTCGCCCAGGTCAGAGCGGCGGTGGCTGCCGTGGCCGCCGGGCGTCCGGGCGACTACGAGCGAGCCTGGCGACGACAGAGCCGGGACTACCGGCTGCTCACCGCCGCCCTGGTGACCGCCGCCGGCCGCCGCCGGGTCCGTCGACGGATCGTCCCGCTGGCCGAACGGCTGCCGCGGGTGTACGGCGCGATAGTCGAACGACTCGCGGCTTGAGCTCAGCGCCAGAGGCTGACGATGACAGCAACGACGACCAGCTTGACCAGCCAGTCACCGGCATGGATCGCGGCCAACTTCCAGGGCACGTTCTCATGGATGACCGAGCCGGTGAGAAGCACGACCGGGAACCCGATCCACGCTGCGAGTCCGAGCCCCACTGCGCCCGCCCAGTCCGTGATGTCGATGCTGACGGCGAGTCCGGCCAGGACCAGGGCGACGACAAGGCTCCGGACGAGCTCGACGACCATCTTCCAGGCCGGCATGCTGCCCGGGTCGGCATACGCGTCGTCGAGTCCAGCGAGCTGCTTGCCGAACACGGAATACCACGCCGCACTCAGGATGAACGCCGCCACGGCGGCCACGGCGACGGCCAGGTAGTTGATGTCACTCATCGCCGCACCTCGGTCTCGGAAGGTCCGTCCTCGAGCACGGTCTTGAGCACCGCCAGCCGCTCGCGCCAGTAGGCCTTCGCCTTCTCCGCGGCCGGTGCGTCCGGAAGGCGCTCGTGCTCCACCGCCGCCTGGCTCTTGGCCTCGCCCGCGGCGGCGACGGAGACGTTGACCCGCGTGGCCCCGTCCTCCCAGTCGAAACGCGCCGAACGTCCAGGATGCGAGGTGCGCTCGCGGATCACGGCCGCGGGCAGCCAGCGCTCGCGCAGGTCTGCATCGACCAAGGCCGCGAAGAGGCGTTCGACGGGCACAGCCACCGTCTTGCTCGCGCTGACCGTGAACGTGCCGTCCGGGCGCACACCCGCCGCGCGCAGCCCGCGCGCCTGCTCGTACTCGACGATGAGCTTCTGGGCCCACCAGCTGCTGAGGTCGTGCTCTCCGGTGAGCCAGGCGGCGACCTCCTGGTACGGGCGGCCCGCGGCACCCCAGGCGTCGAGCACCGCAAACCACCCGTCCCGGTCGCGACCGGTCGCCCGCCGCATGCCCTCGCCGTTTCCGCCCGGCTCGGTGTCATCTGTCGCATTCATCGGTGCTCCCTCGGCCTCCGGCACCCCGACGGGCGCTCTCGTAGGGACGTAGAAGCTACCGAGTCGATCTCGACATGTTTGCGGAACGAGTCTCAGGTTTCGCGGGTCAGCCCGAGCCGAGCTCCGCGGCCCAGACAGGTGTCGTCGTGGGCTGCTCCGAGCCGCCCTCGGGCTCGACGGACAAGGCGATGGTGGTGACACCGCCGAGGTCGCCTGCGGAGAGGAACGTGACGTCGCCGGTGTCGGGGACGTCGACGACACCCGCCGAGGTGATCTCGTCCGGTGCGATCAGCCACAACTGGTAGGTCTCGTCGGCACTCAGCTCCGGCAGGTCCTCCGTGACCAGGACCACCTCGCCACGGGTCTCCGACGCGACCACGGACGCCTGTCCGCCACCCTCGACCTCGGCCGCGGCGTTCTGCGCGTCGGGAGCGGCCAGGACCGCAGCCACGCGCCGGGCCTCGGCGGCGAGGTCGTCGGCGCGCTGG
>DATHII010000124.1:0-15147 GCA_035316885.1 Jiangellaceae bacterium
AGATCCCAGTTGCCGACCGCCGACGTCATCATTGACTGGGATCAGACGGTTCCGATGTCTGCCGTTGGTGGCCACTGATCGCGATCAGTGCTGCCCCGCCAATGAGCAGTGCGGCGAGCGTGAGCAGCAGGCCGGTGAAGCCGAGCGGGAGTTCGGCTGCGAGCGGGCCAAAGGAGGCCCCGACGAATATCGCCAGGCCACAGAGGCCGAGCGCACCGGCGCGCGTCGAGCCGCCGCGACCCCCGACCAGCGCAATCACCGAGGGCACGATGGTGGCGATGCCGGCGACGAAGACCACGCCGGCGATGACAAGGGCCCACAGCGCCGAGACGGCGATGGCCTGTGCAGCGAGGCCCGCCGCGGCGAGTACGAAGCCGGCAACGGCGACCCGTGCGGCACCGAGACGCCCCACGAGCCAACCGGCGAACGGGGCCAGCGCTATCGCAGGGAGCCCGGCGAGGCGTACCAGCAGCACGCTGGAATGGTCGAGTCCGAACTGGGTCTCCAACAGCGGACCGAGAGCTGCATACATGGCGACGAAGCTCAGCAGCACGGTGCAGCAAGCGGCGTAAGGTAGCGCAAGTTCGCGGCGGACTGCCAGTGCACCGAGCTCCCGGTACTTCTGACCCAGGCTTGCGGGCGGACCACTGCGGGCAGGCTCGCCCAGAACCGTGGCCAAAGCGACCGTGGCCACAGCAAACGCCGGTGCGGCCAATGCGAACACCCAACGCCAGCCGAGCGTCAGCGCCACCGCCTGCGCATAAACCTGACCCACGATGCCGGCCACCAGGAAAGCGGTCGAAATGGCCCCGATCCCGACGGATCGCCAGCGCGGCGGGAGCGCCTCACCCACGTACGCCAGTGCTGCTGCAGCGAAGCTTGCCGCCAACAAACCCTGGACACTTCGCAGGAGTGCCATCATCGGCAGCGATGTCGCTGCGGCCAACGCGGCGGTGGCGATCGCCAGGGCCGCCATCCCGGGCACCAAGATCGCCTTGCGTCCGTAGCGATCGGACAGCGGCCCGAAGACCAGAAATCCCAGCGCGTAGGCGAGGCTGTAGGCCGTGACCAGAGCACCCGGGGCGCCGTCGCCACCGAGCGCCTCGCCCACCACAGGTGCGAGTGGAATGGCCAGGTAGAGCTGCATCAGGACCAGCAGGGCACAGCTCACCAGAACGGTCAGCGGGGCGAGAACGGGTGCTCGGACGCCACCGACCTCAGTGTCGGCCCCCCGCATCGGCTCGATCACCGCGAAGATCGCATCCGCCGTCGCCCCCGTCGATCATCGCAGCCATACCGGTGCTTGAACAGACGGCAGAGCGGGCGGAGCTCCAGGTCAGGCGGTTCCGTACAGCTGCTCGAAATTGCCGTGCAGGACGCGCTCCTTGAGTTCCTGGCTGACGTTCGCACCCGCGATCTTGTAGTACTCGCCCCAGAAGTCGCTCCACGGCTCGTCGGAGGCGAACAACACCCGGTCCTCGCCGACGCCTCGCTTCTCGATCTCGGTCAGCAACCAACGGGCGCCGAAGCCGATCGCCCAGGTCGTGTCGGCATACACCTGGTAGCCCTGTTCCACCCAGTCCAGGAACTGGGGAACGAGTTTGATGTGTCCGCTGACGCCACCCCCGAAATGGACGATGTAGATCTTCACCCGCTTCCCGAACTCCTCGATCATCGGGATGAAGTTGTTGATGTCCGAGGAACCGCAGGCGCTGGTATGGAAATGGAACACCAGGTCGTGTTCCTCTGCCGCTTTGAAGCACACTTCGGCGATCTCGCGAGTCTCGGTGTCCCAGGTCCCCGGGTCGGGGTTACCACCGAGCAGGAAGGTGGTCTTCATTGCGACAATGCGTGACTCCCCGACTTGCTCCAGGGTGCGCATCGTCATCTCCCGGTTCGGGGGCAGGAACGAGACCCACAAGCCGCCCCGGAGGCGGTCATCGCGACCGACGGCGTCCAGCACCAGATCGTTGAGCGAGAACGGTTGTTCCTGAACCGGTATTCCGTAGTTGGGCAGGATCAGCCCGCGCTCGAGACCGCGCAGGTCAAGGTGATCCTTCACATAGGCGTCATAGCCAGCGAAGTCGTAGACCGTGGGTTTGACTGGCTCGGCCAGGTTGTAGAACTTCCAGGCCGCCAGTTCGCCGATGTGGCTGTGGGCGTCAATGACCTGGCCTTTGACGCGCTCGAGGGAAGCCATTCTTCAGTCCTTTCCGCGCATACAACATTCCACCGTCGGCCAGATTGTCGACAGTGAGCAATGAGACAGGTGGGCAGGCGATCTACGTCGGGTCAGATCGCCTGTCACCGGCATCAGGACCTGATCACACCGTCCATGTCTGCATGATCAGCGCGCCTGCGCGGCGCGCCGTGAGGACGGAGTCGAGCACGTCGAGTGGGTTGATCGGTCGAACGCCTTCCATCATGTCGATCTCACGCATTCCGTACAGTGCCGCGGCGGAGAATCGACACGCGTACACGTGACCGCCTTCGTCCATGAAGGTCTGCAGTTGCTTGTTGTATCCCAGGTTTCCGGGGAATGCCTCATCACCTACCTTGGGATATCCACGGGTCGCCGCGGCCATGAGCGAGCCGGGCCCGTAGAGCACCAGGTGGGTGTCGAACCCCTTGCGGTTGATCCTGGTGGCGGTGAGCATGTTGACCAGACCGACCGAGCCCTCGAACGGCACCGTGTGCATCAGGATGAACGCCTTCTCACCCGGCTCGGCCTGGATGTCCTCGAAGACCTTGTCCTCGTAGTCGACGATCGCGTCGCCCTTCGTGACCCGCTCTCCAACGATCTGTGCCATCGCGCTTCTCCCTTTCTTGCGGTTACCGCTTGTCTGGTCTGGTGCGTGAGCTGACCTCGGCCCGGCTACACCCCCGGATCCCGGCGCGAGGGCGGTTGGGCCCAGGACGCCCACTGCTGTCGGTGGCTCCCCGGCATCGCGCGGAGCACCCGGCTCCGCAGCGTCCAGGGGAGCAGCTGGTAAATGGGCGCGAACAGCCGCCGCCAGAAGAGCTCCCTGAGCCCGTGCGGCTGGCGCGGTCGGGTCACCCCGTACTGTCGGCCGATCCGGTCCTGTGCAGCGACCAACAGGTAATGCTCGGCGTTGTGGCGCAGCCAGTGGGCAAGAGGCATCTCAGCCCGCTCGGGAGGCGTTCTGGACACCGTCCTGCGCCGCCATGGCGATCGGTTCGTTGAGTGCGCCGATGGCAGGGGAGTACACGTTCTCCATGGCCGCGAGGTCGTGCAGGGTCAGGCCGAATTTCACTGCCGTCGCGAGAAAGTCTGCTCTCTCCTTGATGCCCTCTTGGCCCACCATCTGCGCGCCGATCAGGCGGAGTTGCTCTGGCTCGGCGAGGAGCTTGATCTTGACCGGTTTCACGCCCGGGTAGTAGCGCGCCCGGGAGATCCCCTCGGCCCGCCCCACGACGAAGGGAATGCCGAGCGCGGTCGCCAGCGTCTCACCGAACGAAGCCCCACCGATGACCCATTTTCCGGCTGGTGTTCCCCACGGTACGTAGACCGGCTGGTAACGCTTCGTTCCATCACCGGCGTTGAATCCGGCAACCTTTCCCTGCGCATAGGCGTGGCTGCCGGTCAGCCCTGAGACGCCGACCCGGGTCAGTCCGTGGGGCAACTCGGCGCAGTCGCCGGCTGCGTACACGTTGGGTGTTGATGTGGCCATGCGCTCGTCGACAACGAGACCACCGGTTGGCCCCACCTTCAGACCGGCCTGGGCGGCGAGCACGACGTTCGGCTGTTTGTGCGTGCAGATCACGGCAAGGTCGGCGGGTATCACGCCGTCCGACGTCCCGACGCTGGCGACCGCCCGATCGCCGTTGAAGGATTTCAGTGTGGTGTTGAAATGCAGGTTGACGCCCATCTCCAGCCAGGACTCCTGCACAGGAGCGATGATGTCGGGGTCGACCATGTCGGCCAGCGCCCATGGCTGTGGATCGATGAGGTGGGTTTCGATGCCCCGGTGGGCGAGCGATGTGGTCATCTCCAGACCGAGCGGGGTGGCGTGCACGACCACGGCAGACTTCGTCGTGTCGAGCACCTTGTCCCACACCATCGCCCGACGGATGTTCTTGACGTAGTAAAGGCCCGCGAGGTGGCCGCCAGGCACACCCGGGTCGGCGTAGTCGAATCCGGTGGCTATCACGAGGCGATCCCAGCGGACGTCACCCTCGCCCACGACGTCGATCACCTGACGTTTCAGATCGATCGAGTTGACTCTCGTCTGGTAATGGACGTCGATGCCCGCTTGGACGTAGGCCTCCTTCTGGGCCAAGAAGAGCCGTTCGAAGCTGTCGATCTCCTTGCCGTGGACGTAGGGAATGCCGCACGGGCTGTATCCGACATCTTCGAACTCGGTGTAGACGACGACATCATTCCGCGGATCTGCGGCTTTGACTCCGCCGGCAGCGCCGATGCCGGCTGCCCCACCACCGATGACCACGGTCTTGTGTGGCACGAGCGCTCCCATCGGGCCACTCCGGCCCCTGAGTCGCTGCCGGTTCGTTTAGTATCGGCAATGCCTAGTCACCATAGTATGACGCGAGGCAAAGTCAAATTCCGCCACAGCGATGCGCCGCTCCGACGGCGCGTTTCCGACGTGGTCTACGGCCAACTGGTCCCCGACGCCCGGCGCAAGCAGTCGGGCGGTGTCGGTGGCCACTACTAGACTAGGACACATGTTCGAACGGATGGATCCGAACGCCGGCGACGGCGGCGGCGGCGACGCCACGCCGCCGGCCGGCGGCGTGCCGGGTCTGGTCGGGCTGGAGCGGGTGAAGGGCGGGATGGCGCTGGCCGCGGTGCTGACCAGGGTGCATCCGGATGATGTGGCCGATGCGTATGACCTGGTCGAACTTGCGGCGGCGTGTCGGCGGCTCAAGGCGTGGGCGGACGGGGTGGAGGTGGAGACCGCGGCCGCGTTGGCCCGGCATCCGGTGTGTCACGCGCCGGAGGCGGCGAGGCGGGGGTTCTCGGCGGTGCGGGCGGCCGGGCAGCTGCTGGCGGTCCGCCTCGGTGTGGCGCCGTCGACCGGCGCGGACCGGGTCGCGACCGCGTGCCAGATGGTCAAGGAGTTGCCGGACACGGTGGCCGCGTTGTTCCGCGGCGAGATCGACTACCCGAAGGCGGCCGCGCTCGCGGTCGGGGTGCGGGCGTTGGATCCGCCGGACGGCTGCCAGGACGCGGTCACCGGCGAGCCGATCACCGCCGACGGGGTGCGCCGCGGGCTGGTCGCGCAGGTCGAGGCCTCGGTGTTGCCCAAGGCCGGTGGTCGGTCGCAGCGTCAGCACCGCGACGCGGTGGCCCGCGCGGTCGCACAGGTGGCACCCAGGGCCGCGGAGGAGCGGCATCGGCGGGCGTGTGAGGACCGGCATGTCGAGTTCCGCCCCGATGTGGATGGGATGGCGTGGCTGCACGTCTACGCCTCGGCCGAGGACGTCGCCGCCATCCGCGCCATGCTCGATGCCGCCAAGATCGACACCGCGACTGCCGGCCCCGACGGCGACCTGGCCGACGGGCGGACGGCCGATCAGCTGCGGGTGGACGTGTTGGCCGCGCTGGCGTGGGCGTCCCTCGACTCCGGGTATCTGGGTGGCTGCGGGCACGGTTGCGGCCCGCGACTGGGCAAGCGGCACGGCCGCGCCGCGGCAGTGAACGTGACCGTGCCGTACTCGACGATGATCGGCATCGACGACACCCCCGGCGAGCTCGACGGGTACGGGCCGATCCCGGCGTCGGTGGCGCGACGGATCGCCGCCCACGGGGTGTGGCGCAGGTTGCTGACCGACCCCGCGTCCGGTGCGGTGCTCGACTACGGGCAGAACCGATACCTCCCGCCACCGGAGCTCGCCGAGCATGTGATCGTCCGGGACCGGACGTGTCGGTTCACGACGTGTTCGCAGCCGGCGGCCCGCTGTCAGGCCGACCACACCGTCCCCGCCGGCGCGCCAGGCTGGTCCACCGCCGCGGCCAACCTGGGCATGCTCTGTCAGAGCTGCCACAACGGCAAAACCCACGCCGGCTGGCAGCTGACCCAACCCCGACCCGGCCACTTCTCCTGGCGGGCACCCACCGGACACCGCTACACCGTCGACCCCGAACCCGTCGGCCCCATCGTGCAGCGGGCCGGGCCGCAGCCGGCCCTACCGCCGGGCGCTTCAGACGGCGACCCGCCCGAGCTTGACCGTGCACCCGGCCGCGACACCGGACTCGACCCACCACCATTCTGAGAATGGAATGGTCGAGCTTCCAGGCCCCGGGGTTGCCCAGGGTGAGCTTCCGTGTGTGAGTGCCGAGCCGTTCCCGTGGAAATGGGGCCCGCTGCTAACCCACGGTGAACCGGAGCTCCGTCGCCTGGCGCAGGGTGTTGGTGACGTAGCAGACCCGCTGGGCGTCGGGAATCAACTCCTCCAGCACGGCTGAAGGCCCCGCGGACACGATCCGGAGATCGAATCGCGTGAACTTCAGCCCTTCGTAGGTGCCGACCACGCGCACTCGCAGCCCCGGCAGTTCGATGGCACGCTTCTTGGCGGCGTATGCCATCGACAGCGCGAAGCAGGAGGCGATCGAGGCCAGGAACAGATCTGTGGGCTGGGGCCCGGTGTCGGTCCCACCTGCTGACTCAGGCTCGTCCACGATGATCTCGTAGTCGCCGGCCTGCACGACGGCCTTCATGCCACCGTCCCAGCGGGCATCCACGACCCGTACGGCCACGGCTCTGTCCACGGCGGCTATACCCCGGCCAGGGCGTGCACGGCCGCCCGGAAGCAGGACGCCGGGGCCGCTGCCACACCGGCTCCGATCTGCCCCACTCCGGAGCTCGCGTGCAAGATCCCGGTAGTCACCTTGGGAGTCGTGTTCAGCTGCACCACGTACCGTGCGTCGACCCCCAGCGGTGTCCCTGTGTTGTTCCAGGTGGGCAGCTTGAAACGGGTGCTCTCCGCGGCGCAGATCGTCTGCATCTCCTCGGTGACCGCCACTGCGTCGGACATGCCGCCGCCGAGGAAGCCGGCCACCGCCGGAGACCCAGCCGCGGCGGCGCCGCCCAGGCCCACGAGCTCGAGGATGGCGCTGTCTCCGATGTCCGGCGCGCTGGTCTCCGGCCCGTAGTCGGGGTAGTACATGGCATCAGACACCGGCGGCGCGTCGGCCAGGAACACCTCGTCGGAGCCGGCCAGCCGCACTCCGTACGAGGTGCCGTTGCGGCACATCATCGTCACGATGCTGGATCCTTCGACCTGCTCCGCCCACAGCGCCACCGACTTTGCCGCAGCCATGGCCAGGTTGAGGAAGAACAGGTGGTTGCCGGACAGGAACCGGGCGAACTCGACCCTCCCGTCGTCGGGCAAGGACGCCAGATGCGGGAGCAGGTTGCGGATCAGCAAGCTGGTCGTTCCCTGGGTGCGCATGTGCACGTCGTCGCCGATCTGCACTCCTTGCGCGGCAAGTGCGAAGACGTCGATCGGGCCGGAGCGGTCGAGAGTCGCGCGGAGCATCGGCCCGGCGACCTCCCGCAGGAACACCAACCGAGCGATCGCAGCCGGCGTCTCGCGTCCGAACCATGCTGTCTCCCCGGGGCCCTGGTTGATCGGGGCGAACGCGCGCGTGCCTCCCTGGCGGTTGTCTACGACGAAGACGGGAGCTGACGGGCCGATGGCCGTGGCCATCGGTACCACGACGTCATGCTGGTGTGCGGGCTCGATGCGGACGGTGCCAGAGGCCAGCAGGCGGTCGGCCTCCTCTATGTCGTCTGCCCATCCCTCTGCCACAGTCGCCGCGCGCATCGACCGACGAAGCGGGTCGCATACCTCCGCCCAAGAAATGGCCGGGCCGCAGTGGAGGAGCACCTGTCCGGCCAGGTCCGGTACAAGCGTCCGCCCTGCCCCGATGTCGACCAGCATGGGCACGCCCTGGTCGAGCCGGTGCACCACCTCGGCGTTGGCCCGGTCGATCGCGTCCGCGCGCTCGCCGTACAACCGCTCCAGGGCGTCGATCGAGGCCATGTCGCCGTCTGCCGGGATCCGCCAGTCCACGTGCTGAACGGGGACGGCCTGGTCCCGGACGGCGTCGGCGAACAGCGGCAGACCGACGTTCACGACCGACACCTCGCCCGGCAGCACGATCTCCGGTGGTCTGGTCGTCGTCACGAGTCCTCCCTCGTCGCGGCCATCCGGCGCGCCTGCTCGAGCAGCTGCCGCTCGGCATCGTCCAGGTCGTGCCGTCGACCGCGGACCGTATCCTCCAGGTCGGTCGCCAACTGCAGGCACTGTGCGACCATGCGCTCGACGGCCGACGGGGCGGCGCCGCCCATCGCGACCCGGGAGTCGACGATCGCCTGGGGATCGAGCACCGAGCTCAGCGCGCGGTCGGTCAGACCCCACGACCGTCCGGTCTCCGCCAGGGCGACCTCATCGAGCATCGCGCCGGTAATGGCCCTGCCCGGGATGCCCAGGCGGCTGGCCTCGCGGACGGTCTTGCCGACGACGACGTAGGCACTGCGATAGTCCACCCCGCAGGCCTGCACGATGAACTCGCAGAGGTCGGTGGCCTGCGTGTAGCCGACGTCGAGCTCCTCCGCCATCCGTGCGGCGTTGACCCGGAGCGTGCGAACCACGCCACTCATCAGCCGGGTGACGCGGATCGACAGGTCCAGCGCCCGCGGAACCTCGCCGTAGGCGAAGATCAGGTTGTCGCTGCGCGCAGAAGGACTCTTCGCGACGGCGAGGAACCCGGTCAGCCGGCCGATCACCACCCCGGAGGCCCCGCGCACGATCGACAGCGAGTAGGGGTTGCGCTTCTGTGGCATCAAGATGCTCGACCGCGTGTACCCGTCGTCGAGGTCCACGAAGTCGAACTCGGTGCTCGACCAGATCTCCAGGTCCTCGGCCAGCTTGCTCTGTGTCGACAGCAGGCTGGCCGCCGTTGCCAGGACATGGATCAGGCCGTCGATCTGCCACATCGCGTCCCGGGTGTGCTCGATGACGTCGTCGAAGCCCAGGGCAGCGGCAATGAAGGCGCGGTCGTCAAGCAGCCGGGTGCCGTTCACACACCCGGCGCCCCCAGGGCTCCGGTTGACCCAGTCGACGGCGTCGAGCAATCGGCGGGCATCCCGGATCGCCGGGTAGACGAACGACATCGTGTAGTGCCCGAACGTCGACGGTTGTGCTTGCTGCAGATACGTCTGGTCGGGCATCAGCGTGTCGACATGACGGCTGGCCAGCTCGGTCGCGTGGCGCGCGAACGAGGCGACCTCGCCGACGAGCTCGAGCAACTGGCGTCGGACGTACAGCCGCAACGCGATCCGGGCGGCTTCCCGCCGGGGGCGTCCGGCGTGGAGCCAGCCGGCGACGTCACCGAGCTGCTCGACGAAGAACCGTTCCCGCGAGTTGTACGGCTCTCCGAAGACCGGGTCGTAGGGGAAGGCCGCCGAGTCGGTGGCGTAGGCCTCCAGCAGCAGGCGTAGCAGGTCGCGGGCAGCGGACTCGGGGATGACGTCGCGGCGCCGTAGGTCCAGCACATGGGCGATGTCGGCGAGGTTCAGCCCGTCGTGCAGGAAGGGCGCGTCGGCGTTCTCGAGCGCAAAGCCGCTCTCGACCAACTCGGGGGCGGCCGAGCCCCGAGGCGGACCGGCCAGCCGTGGTGTCGTGGTCACGTGCGGGCTCCTTGGGTCAGGGCGGTCAGGGTGGCAGCGATGCCACCGGTGTGCCAGAAGACGACCGGTGTGGGGCAACCGTCGGCAAGCTCGCGACGCAGCAGACTCATGGCCTTGGCACCGTAGTAGTCATCCAGGAGCAGTGCCTCGTGACGCAGAGCCAGGCGTGCGCTGAGCCGGTCGTCGTCCGAGGCGAGGCCGAAGCCCGGACCGCGGCAATCGCGGATCTCGACGTCAGCGGATGTCGGGGGGACGAGAGACAGCCGGGCCGCACAGTCGCGCGCAACACGCAGCACCTGAGCAGCCGCGTCGCCCGGGGGTCGACTCACGGACGCGCCGATGACCCGCCAGGACAACCCGAAGCCGACCTGGCCGGCCACGAGCCCTGCCTGGGTGGCACCGGATCCGGTGGCGACGACGACGACCGCCGGTGTGATGCCCGAAGCGGCACACTGGTCGGCGAACTCCTCCGCGGCATCGACGTAGCCGGCTGCGCCGACCCCGGTCGCACCACCGCGCGGGACGGCGTACGGTCGACGGCCCTCTGCCTGCACCTTCTGCGCGTGGGCGACCACTGCGTCGTCCAACTGCTCTCGCGTCACAGCGCCGTCGAAGTGCAGCCGCGCGCCGCATGCCCTGGCCAGCTCGATGTTCACCGACGGGGCCGCCGGTGGGGGACCGCTGAACAGAAGGTCGCAGCGCAGCCCGGCTGTGCGGGCGGCCATCGCCGCTGCGGTGCAGAAATTCGAGCTGGGGCTCCCGGCGGCGACCAGAACGTCAGCCCGTTCCCCCACGGCTTCGCCGATGAGGAACTCCAGTGCCCGCGCCTTGTTGCCGGCGATGCCGAAGCCGGTCAGATCGTCGCGCTTGAGGTAGATCGGTCCGGCGGACAGCGCGGACTCCAGGCCGTGAGCACGCACGAGGGGTGTCGGCAGGGTGGCAAGCCTGATCCGGGGAATGGTCACCGCCATGTGTCCGGCTCCGCGGCCCGCGCCGCACGCGCGCGGCCGACCACGGTGTCCACCATCGAGACGGCGGCACCCGTCGCCGGCCGGGCGAGCCAGCTCTGGCAGTCCTTCTCCGTGGCGGCGCCGGCGGCGACGAGCGTGTCGACGACGCGCCCCACGTCGGTGCTTCCGGGACTGAGCACCTCGTGCATCAACTGCTGGGCAGCGTGCTTCCCGAGCCGCCCCGTCAGCCCGGCCAGCAGGCGCTCGGATGCCAGCCGGTCCCCGTGCCGGTCAAGGTTGGCCCGCATCGCATCGACATCGACGACCAGACCGGCGACCAGCCGGCGGCCCAGGTCGAGCGCGACGCCGGTCAGCAGGCAGACCTCAGGCAGCGCGGACCATTCCGCCTTCCAGCCACGGCCGTCGCGTTCATGACCGACCACCATCGCCTCCACCAAAACGCCCGCGTTGGCGCGGACCAGCCGGGCCAGCGTGTCCAGATGCTCGCTGCCCTCGGGGTTGCGCTTGTGGGGCATGGTGATGCTCCCGACCGCATCGGGCGTGGTCGGCTCACGCAGCTCTCCTATCTCGGGACGCTGGAGCTCGTAGACCTCGTTGCCGATTCGGGCCAGCGTCGCGCAGATCATGGACAGCACGCTGCCGAACTCCGCCACCCGGTCTCGTGAGGTCAGCCAGGAGATCCCGGGATCTCCCAGCCCCAGCTCGGCGCAGAACTCTGCCCGCAGGGTCGACCCCTGAGGCTCGAAGAAGCCGAGCACCCCCACTGCTCCGCCCAGCTGGCCTACCAGCCACCGGGGTCGCCCCTCCCGCAGACGATCGAGGTGACGGCGCACCTCGTCCGCCCAGGAGGCCACCTTGAAGCCGAAGGTGATCGGCGCACCCGGCTGACCGTGGGTGCGCCCGACCATCACCGTGTCGCGATGGGCCACGGCCATGTCGACGAGGGACTCCTCGATTGCGCGCAGATCTCGCCAGACGAGGGCACCGACCTCACGGATGACGAGGGCGAACCACGTGTCCGTGACGTCCTGCACGGTGGCGCCCCAGTAGACATGCTCGCGCGCCGTCGCCGGCAGCACCTGTTGCAGCCCGCGGATCAGGCCCAGCGTCGAGTGGGAGGTGAGGCGGGTCTGCTCGGCGACGAAGTCGAGGTCGAGTGACTCGGAGCGCGCGTGGGTGGCGATCTGAGCCGCTGCATCGGCCGGGATGATCCCGAGGCGGGCCTGTGCAGCCGCCAAGGCGACGAGGATGTCCAGCCAGCCCTGCAGTCGGGTCCGCTCCTCGAACACCTGCGCCAGCTCAGCGGTCCCCCACAGATGCGCGTACTGCTCGGAGTCGGTCAGGCGGGAGCCCACGACGGCTCCCACGCGCCGGCGATCACCGTCAACGCCTCGGAGATCTGGGCGAGGGAGGCGCCCCACGGCACGACGACCTGTTCGGGCTCGGCGACGATCTCCCGCTCGAACAGGCAGCACTTGGTCAGCACTGCGCCCGCGGTAGGCCCGGCCTTGCGTGGGCAGATGTCGACCTGCTCGGCCCGCTCGCCGTAGAACCAGTGGTGGATCTGCTGCGAGCGCTCGCAGCCGATGAGAGTCCAGGACTGACGCTCGGGCCGCTCGTCGAGGTAGGACGTGCCGACGCCCTCGACGGTGACTCCGCCGCCGCGGCAGGGCAGCAGGTACGCGTTCGACGGCCGCGACCGGGCGAGGTCGGTCAGCTCCACGACCTCGGCGACCAGCTCGATGGGCGGCAGGTGCTCGGCGACGTCCAGCAGGCGTCGGGTCTGGTCGTACAGCTTCGGTGGGTAGGGCGGGACCACCTCGCGGACGGTCAGTCGAAGGGGGGCGGGGTCCACGATGAAGCTGATGTGGCCGTACGTGCCCTGCACGACGACCCCGCGCTTGCCGGGCGCGTCCCCGAGGGCAGCGCGGCCCAGCGCGGTGGGCACCGCAGTGTCCACGTCGGGGCGGACCACGAACGCGCAGTCGTCGGCTTCGACCAGCAGTGTGACCGCGGTGATCAGTGCGAACAGCGGGTCCTCGCCATCGGCCCCCCGATCCTTCTCGACGGCGATGACGGCCGTACGTTGCCCGCGGCGGACGACGATGAAACGGGTCCGGCGGTAGGCCTCCAGGCCGATGAAGTGCGCGGCCAGCGATGCCTCGTCGAGCTCGCAGGTGACCTCTGTGACGGCGACACCACGGTACGCAGTAGGCACCAGGTTGGGCCGCGGAGGCGCCGCTGTCGACATCATGTCGTCACCATGCGAGCGCTCACGTCACAGGTGTCCGCGCGCAGGCCGCGTCGCAGCGTCTCGAGGGCGAGTGCCTCGTCGAGGGCGACGTTCGCGAGGTTCACCTCGGAGCCGTACTCGCGGATGAACCAGGCCTGCTGGTCCTTGCGCGGGGCCTCGAACAGCACCGTGTCCACACTGCCACCTCTGAGCGCGGCCGCCACGATGTCCTCACGAACGCTGCCGTCGTCACGGTAGAGACCGACGGTCCCGCTCTCGCGGCCCTCGATGATCACCCACCGGGCGCCCGCCGCCAGGTCGTCGGCGACCTCGGCCGTCCACTGATCGGGGGTGAGGTACTCGTGGGGGTCCTTCCTACCGACCTCGGAGAGCACCACGAACCGCTCAGCCGCCCGGCGGATCAGGTCATGCTTGTCCTCCAGGGGCATGAAGGCGACTCCGCGTGAGATCTCGACGCAAGCGAAGCCCGCCTCGAAGGCCCAGTCCAGGCACTCGCGGTCCTTGCGCTGGGACCATGCGATCTCCATCAGGGTCCCGCCGACACAGGCGCGGACGTCGGCCCCGGTGAGCAGGGACAGCTTGGTCGGGAGTCCGGGGTCGAGGTATGCGGTGCCCCAGCCGAACTTCCAGAGGTCGATGTACGACGCGGCCGTCGTGAGGACCGACTCGGTGGCGACGGCGCTCGCGCCCCTGTCGAGGACATGGGTCAGGCCGGTGACCCTGGGCTTGCTTCCCCGATCCGGCAGACTGAGGAACGTCGGCAGCGTCACGTCCTCTATAATAGAGGGTTCGTACACTTTCCGACAGGTTCCGGACCCACCATCGGCCTGGACGGGCGGCCTCGGTTCGTGAAGGAGGCGAGGGTTGTCGTGAACGTCACCCCTGACGCAACCCACGACCTCGCCGACCTGGACCGGCTGGCCGCCCACCTGCGCTCACACGCAGCCCTGCGGGCCAAGGCCGAGATCGGGCTGGTCAGCGAGGTGATCGGCGCGGCGAGTTGGGTGCATGGTCCGGGCGACGACGGGGCGGTCGTGCGAATGAGCTCGGGACCGGGCGACGGCGTCACGCCTCAGGCCGGCCATGTCATCGCCTGCGGCGAGGCCCTCCTGCCCGCGTTCGTCGCCCGGGACCCGTATGGGGCAGGCATCGCCGCTGTCCTGGCCAACGTCAACGACCTGGCGGCGATGGGGGCGACGCCGTACGGCATCGTCGACACCATCGTCGGATCCGCCGACATAGCCCGTGAGGCGCTGCGCGGGATGCACGCGGCCAGCCTCATATACGACGTGCCGCTCGTCGGGGGTCACCTCACCCTCCACGACGGCGCACCCGCCATCTCCGCCTTCGGCATCGGACACGCGGAGTCGGTGCTCTCGCTGACCCACGTCGCGGTCGGCCAGTCACTGATCGTTGCGACCTGTACGCGGGGGACGATGCGTGCAGACTTCCCGTTCTTCCGCTCCTTCGACGACCGCGGCACCAAGATGGCCGGAGACGTCCGGGTGCTTTCCGAGGTCGCCAGGTCGGGATCTTGCGTCGCAGCGAAGGACGTGAGCATGGCCGGACTCGTCGGGTCGCTGGCGATGCTGCTCGAGTGGAGCCGGCTGGGCGTGCGGCTGGACCTCGACGTGCTGCCGCGACCCTCAGGCGTACCGATGGCCACGTGGCTCACCTGCTTCCCGGCATACACCTTCCTACTGTGCTCGCCGGCCGGGCGCGAGAACGAGTGCCTGGCTGCGTTCCGTGCGCGAGGACTGGAGGCCGCCATCGTCGGCACGATCGACGACACAGGCGTGCTGTCGCTGACCACGGGGGGCCGGCAGGCCACGGTGCTCGACCTCGCAGCTACCGGGGTGACGGGACTGCAGCACTGACGCGTCTGCCACCGGACTGCTGACGACCTCAGGCCGACCCGCCCGCAGCGAGGGAACTCGCCAGCGACGCCCCCAGCTCCCTGGCCGGCAGCGGGATACTCATCTGCTGGTGCGGCAGTCCGACGTAGATCTCGGGTGCTCCTACCGATGACCATCCCAATCTGGAGAAGAACGCGACGTTCGCCGGCTGTACGTGCGCGACCATGGTCCGCCCGCCGTGCGCCCCTGCGATGGCGACGGCGCACTTGACCAGGGGAGCGCCCACGCCCCCGACGCGGAACGGCGGCAGGACCGCGAGCCGGTCCCCCTGCCACAGGCCGGTCGAGCGATCAAGCTCGAACAGGCGGACGCTCCCCGCGACGATCCCC
>DATHII010000125.1:0-5368 GCA_035316885.1 Jiangellaceae bacterium
TCTGACCCCGGCTCATCCGCCGTGGCCCAGACCGCCTGGGCACTGGTGATCTTCGCCACCCTGCTCGGCGGGATGGCGTGGGCCCTGCTCGGCAGCCCGCACGCGCCGTCCACGACGAGGAAACCGAAACGCTGCGAACCAGCCGGCCCACCCGCGTCCCGGCACCGAGCGCTACCGACACCTGACCACCCAGCCGGTGTGCGCATCGGTCAGGGCAGCGTCGCCGTGTTCGCGCCGCAGACCACGACGACCACCGTGTCGCCGGGCTGCGGCACGAACGCGCCACTGAGCAGACCGGCGAAGGCCACGGCCCCGCCGGGCTCGGTGGCGACGCGGCATCGCTCCCACAGGACGTGCTGGGCATCGACGATGGCATCGTCGGAGACGCCGCGCACACCGATTCCCGCTTCTCGGAGCACCTGGAAGCCGATTCGGCCGGCCCGGCGGGCGCCCGTACTGTCGGCCGCAATCCCGCCGACCTCGACATCGACTGGCTCGCCGGCAGCAAGCGCAGCCGCGAGCGTAGGGCACGAGGTCGGCTCGATCGGCACGACGGACGGCCCACCGTCCCGACAGGCCAGGGTCACCCCCGAGGCCAGCCCTCCGCCGCCGACGGTCACGAGCACCGCGGACGCGTCCGGCACCTGCTCGCGTAGCTCGAGCCCGAGGGTCCCCTGGCCGGCAACCACCGCCGGCTCGTCGAAAGCGTGCACGCTGGTCACATCGAGATCCGCCGCATACGTCTGTGCCGCGACCACTGCCTCGTCGTAGTAGCCGTCGACGACATGCACCTGCGCCCCGTACGACGCGATACGTGCAACCTTGGCGGTCGGTGATGTCGCGGGCACGAAGACGGTCGCCGGAACGCTGAGACGGGTCGCCGCCCACGCCACCGCGGCCCCATGGTTGCCGCCCGACGCGGCCACGACGCCGGCCGGCGGAATGTCCCGGGTGAGAAGCGCGTTGAGCGCACCTCGCGGCTTGAAGGAGCCCGTGTGCTGGGTGTGCTCCAACTTGAGGATCACGAGGGCAGCGACGCCGAAGTCCTCGCCACGCAACTCGAGAACCGGAGTACGGCGGATCTTCCCGGCCAGCCGGATGGCCGCGGCCTGAACGTCGGCCGTGCTGGGCGCCTGTCCAGGCGGCGAGGTCACGCTGGGATGTTAACGATTGCCGCGATCTCGGCCGGTCACCGGACGTCGCAGCCCGTGGATGGCTCCTACAATCGATGGTGCACGGAGGCCGTGGAGACGACCGTGACCGATGTTGGCAAGGCGGACCTCGCAGTAGGGCTGATCCGGACTCGGGGCGCCGGCGATCGTCCCGCGGAGGAAGGTGTCGGCATCCTCCCGCATGTGGCGGAGGTCACCGCCACCATCGCGAACGTCGGGGATACCGTCGCGGGCGAGACGACTACGCGCTTCTGGGTGCGGGGCGCCGACATCGACCGGGAACTGCGGATCGTCCACACCCCTGAACTGCTTCCTGGCGACGAGTTGGAGGTCACCGCTCTCTGGGACGTGCGGGACCGGCAAGGCACATACGTGATCACGGTGACAGCCGACGCATTCTCACAGATCGACGAGGTCCGCAAGGACAACAACTCGGCGACGGCCCACGTCGCGGTTCTGGGTTCCCGCGTCGAACTGGTATAGCCGAAGCGCTGGTCCAGCGCTGCAAAGGGCGACTCAGCGGGCCTCGCCTGGCGGTGCTGGGATCGGGAGATCACGAAGCAGGGCGTTCTTGTCGGGCTTGCCGCCGGGAGTGAGTGGAACGTCGGCGATGACGGTGAATGTCGTGGGGACACTGGCGGCGCCGAGTTCGACGCGGACCAGGGACGACAGCGCGTCCGGATCGGGTGCCCGACCGTCGCGGGGCACCACGAAGGCGTGGATCGCCTCACCGGTGCGCCTGTCCTGCGCTCCGACCACATACGCCTGGTCGACGTCCGGGTGCCCTGCGAGGACCCGTTCGATCGGGGCAGCGTAGTGGACGTGCGCGTCAACCATGATCACGTCACGGGCCCGGCCGGTCAGGTGGAGGAAGCCGTCGGGCGTCAGATGGCCGAGGTCGCGGGTGTCCAGCCAGCCGTCCCGTAACACCTCACCGGTCCGGGCCGCGTCGTCGCCCCAGTAGCCCGCCATCAGTTGTGGTGAGCGTGCGAAGATCTGGCCGATTCCACCGGCCGGCACCGGCCGGCCCTCCGTATCGCGGACGCTGACCTCGACGTGCGGAAGCACCTTCCCGACCGACTCCAGTGCCGCGCCGGGCGAGCGCGCGATGTGGTCGGGCGTGAGCAGTGAGATCATTCCGGACTCGCTCTGCCCGTACCCCTGCCAGACCACCGGGCCGAGTCGGGCCACCGCGTCGGCGAGAAGTCGCGGAGTGGCCGGCGAGCCGGAGACCACCAGGGCACGCAGGCCAGTGACGTCAACCGGCTGCTCACGGAGCACGTCGAGCATCCGGTGCAGGGCGGGTACGGGTGTGAGGGAACCGGTGATCCGATGACGCTCGATCGCGTGCGCCAGAGCCTGCCGCGCTTCAGCGGCGACGACTACCGTGCCGCCGACCAGCAGACTGCGCCCGGCGAAGGTGATCATCACCGGCATGGACCAGGTACCGAAGACCAGGCAACGCTCGAAGCAGGAGATCAGCCTCGCCAGGTCCGGTGGCCATCGGGCCGGATCGAAGGCCGGGTGCAGCGCTTCGTACGACCAGGCGCAGCCCTTGGGCCGCCCGCTGCTGCCGCTGGTGAAGTTCACCCGGGCGACATCGAGCGCCCGGGCCGCCACGGTGATCGGCCGGCCGTCATCGGGCGCCGCTAGGAGGTCGTCCGCACCGGGACAGTCGCCGAGGGAGAGTACGGCGGCGGGACCGGCGATATCGAAGAGCTCCGGCGTCGCGGTCGCAGCGTCGACGACGACCGCATCAACCCGCTTGCTGAGCACACCTGCGAGCTGCGACTCAGTCCATTCCGGTCGTACGCCTACGACGACGCAACCGAGGGCGAACGCGGCCACGTGCGCGGCGAACGCCTCCGGGGTGAGGGAGGTATCCATGGCGACGACTCGGCCCGGCCCCAATCCTGCGCGGCGCAGGCCGGCCGTCACGCGGCGGACCATCGCCAGCGTCTCGTCGTACGAGACATGTCGCCGTTCATGCTCGAACGCCGTGCGTTCGGGTGCCTCGACCAGGGCGTCGAGGAGCGTCTGCGGAAAGAGACTCATGACCCGACGCGACGGTCTTGCGCGCCCGAGTGAGTTCCGCTGCTACCGGCACGTAGCAACCGAGCCGCCCTCCGGCTCAATGGAGTGAGCAGGAGGAAACCGCCGGCGAGGAGCCCGGCGGTGACTAACCATTCGTTGGAGCCACTGGGTGGATAGACCTGGGTCCGCCGGCCGGTGTCCACGGCGGGAACCCGCCGGCCGGGCCGAAGCGTGTCACGGTCGCTGCCGTACAGATACACGTCGGCTCTGACCTCGCCGTTGCTGCGCGGGTGGAAGGTGCCAGACCAGGAGCACGACTCGTGGCCCAGGTGCCCGACGCAGCTCATCTGCTCGGCGAGGAATGTGCCAGCGTCTCCGTCCGCCCGCGCGGCGCGGACGACAGGGACCACGTTCGGGAGCGATAGCAGCAGCAGCAGGGAGCCGACCGTCGTCGCGACGGCCACAGAGAATCCCGACGCTCGGGTGGCCCTCATGCCTGGGCGTATGCGCAGGAACACGTCGGCGTGGCCAGCGCCGCGCCCGACGGCCGCCGGTGCAGCACCATGGCGACGACCATCGGGATGAAGACGACCGTGTTGTAGAACAGGTGCAGCTCCACGCGCGGGACCACAAGCTGGACGACACTCGTCGGTACCGCGTTGCCCAGCAGAAAGACGCCGCTCTGCGCCTGCACGAGCAGGATCAGATGCTCGATGTGGTGCCACACCTGGATGCCGAGCGCGATGGTCCACCAGGTGCGTGCCTGCCCGGAGAATCCGGGGCGTAGCAGGATGAAACCGACGAGCATGATGACGGCATAGGCGTAATGCAGCGCCTCGGACGTGACCAGCCATGGGAACCATGTGCCGAGCACGCCCCGCGCTTCCGGAATGGGCCACCCGAGGACGTAGATCTGGATGGCCTGGGCGATGTGCTCGGCCCAGTGGGCCAGCACGATGACGAGAAAAACGTTGAGGGCCGTGCGATGGCCCCGGGTGTTGACGAATGTGAACCAGTGCTTGAGTGTCGTGGTCATCCGCTCGTCTCCTCACATCCGGCCCGCGGTGACGCACCTGACCTATCCACGAGTCCGTGCCCGCAGCGGTTCATCAATCCGTGACCGTCGCGGGATGGGGCGAGACGGCGCCCTCGGCAAGGCGATCCCGTACCCGCCCCCAGAACGCCGCCGGGTCGTTCAGACGAGGAAACTCCTCGTCTGGCAGGTCCGTCCCGAGGAAGTCGCACAGCGGTCCCCAGCCTTCGCTGACCTCGACGACGAGCAGCCGTTCGGAAGGTATCTCCTCACGAACTGCCGCGTTGTGCCGGAGGAATGCGCGCTTGGCCCAGTCGCGGTCGTCGAACCGTCCCTCCAGGAACGGCCCGTCCCACACCAGCTTCCGGTTGAACGCGTGCATCGTCGCAATGCCGGGGATTCTCCGTAAGGCCTCGTCCGCCAGCGGGCTTTCGGTTCCGCCCCCGAACAGCTGGTAGATCGTGTCGCGCACGCTGTCGTACCAACGCTCGGGATCTCGTACGGTCAAGATCACTTTGGCATCGGGATAGTAGGCGGTCAGCTCCCGCCAGAACGCTGCTCCCGGCCAGTCGACGCTCGACTCGTACCCCGCGAAGACCGCGTCCCAGTCGACCGTTGCACCATCCGCTGCGGCCTCCCACAACGGCAGGCGCTCCCGGTGGTCGAGCACGTTGCGCATGTGGAAGCACGGACCGAACCCGAGCCGCTCGAGAGCGGCGTTCAACGAGAGCGTGCCCGTTCGGCCGACACCGACACCGATCACCTTCATTCAGGTGTCCCTCCTGGGCGGTGGGTCGGCGAGCGTCGCCGATGGCCGGTCATCAGCGCGCGCCTTCCGGCTCGAAGTACTGCTGGGCAAGGCGTTGCCGGCGGGCGTCGACCACCATGTAGGTGCCGAGGACGAGCTGAGCAAGGCTCCGCCAGAGGTCCTCCCACCGGTCGCGGGCGCGCATGAACGCCAGCACGGCAGCGCGCTGACGAGGCCGGTCCGGCTAACCAGCAGGCACGGCCCTCGGTTGGGCAGCGAGCGGGTGTGTGCCGCCGTCGAGTGCAGCTCGAAACGCCGCACGACCTCGCGCGCGACCACCCGCATGGTGAGCGGGGCGACACCGCGCGCCGGACAGGGCCG
>DATHII010000126.1:0-5841 GCA_035316885.1 Jiangellaceae bacterium
AGCGGCGCCTGACGGGCGTGCGGCACACCGTGGGCAGGTTCCTCCGGTACCTCGGCTGGCTTCTTCTCCTGCCGGTCACGCTGATCGGGCTGGCCTGGCGCCGGATCGTTCACCGTGGCAAGGCGCCGGACCCGACACGACCAAACGCTTTCGCACGATACGGCAACTGGCTGCAGAAGCGGCCGTGGCTGACCGGCGCCTTCGCGCTGGCGGTCATGGTTCTGATCGCGCTGCCGATGCTGTCATTGCGCTTGGGCTTCTCCGACGACTCGGGAGCCCCTGAAGGCAGCTCTCCTCGGATCGCATACGACCTGACCGCCGAAGGCTTCGGTCCCGGCGTCAACGGGCCGTTCTACCTGGCGGTCGAGCTGCCCGATGCCGGCGACCAGCAGACCGTGACAACGATCACCGACGCCCTGAACGCCGACCCGGGCGTTGCCCTCGCAGCCGCCGCCCCGGTGGCCACCGACGCCACCGTCGCGCCGATCCAGGTCTTCCCCAAGACGGCGCCGCAGGACGAGGCGACGACCGACCTGCTAGTCCACCTGCGTGAGGACGTCATCCCCGCCGCCACGGCTGATTCGGGCGCCCAGGCCCACGTCGGTGGCTTCCAGGCGGTGACCGCCGACTTCACCCAGGTGCTCCAGGACGCGCTCCCGTGGTTCCTGCTCATCGTCGTGGGTCTCGGCTTCCTGACCCTGGTGGTCCTGTTCCGGTCTGTGCTTGTCCCCGCGACCGGGGTCCTTTCCAGCCTGCTCTCGCTGGGCGCGGCGCTCGGCATCACTGTGGCCGTGTTCCAGTGGGGCTGGTTCGCCGACCTGATCAACCTGGAGAACACCGGACCAATTTTCCCCTTCCTTCCCATCATGGTCTTCTCGATCCTGTTCGGGCTGTCCTGCGACTACCAGGTGTTCCTCGTGAGCCGCATGCACGAGGAGTGGGTGAACACCGGCGACAACCGCAAGGCGGTACGCCGCGGGCTGGCCGGCTCCGGGAGAGTGGTAGCGATCGCGGCGGCGATCATGACCAGCGTGTTCGGCGCCTTCGTCCTGGGCAACGACGCGATCATCAAGCTGTTCGGCGTCGCACTGTCGACTGCTGTGCTGCTCGACGCGTTCGTGGTCAGGCTGATCCTCATTCCATCCCTGATGACTATCTTCGGCACGGCCAACTGGTGGCTGCCCGGCTGGCTGTCCCGTCTGCTCCCGCACATCAGCGTCGAGTCCGAGCAAGACATCGAGGCCGGCGCCGAGGAGATCGTGGACATCAGCGAGCCTGGAGAGGAGACCGAGCCCGCACCGGTATGACCACGTCAACCCATGGCAAACGGTGGAGCAAGGAATGCGTCGAGTTCAGCAAGGAACTTCGGCCACGCCGGATCCCGCTCGGGCAGTAGGTGGTTGGGGGTGTCCAGTGGGACCAGACGGCTGCCGGGAATGAGCCCGGCCATCAGGCGTGACTGTTCGAACGGGCCCACTCGATCTCGCCGACCACCGAAGACGAGGGTCGGAACGGTGACCCGCGGTGCGAGATCCGTGACGTCGATGTCGGCGAACTCGTTGACGAATCGCCAGGCGTTCTCTGGGGATGTCGTCCGTCGCTGAAGCTCGTCGAAGACGCGCCATTCCTCCTGGGTGCCTTCCGGGAGGAAATTGGAAACGATGATCTGACGGTAGGTCCGATCCGGCCGGCCCCAGCCCAGCCGGATGACGTCGATATGGGCCTCGACCAGCTCCAGGTCATCGGGGCTCTTGGCGCGTTTCCGCAGACCCTGGACGTAGCTTCCGAACACCACCAAGTGGCTCACCCGCTCCGGATGTCGCACCGCGTAGGCGATCGCGACCGGGCCACCCTGCGAAATACCCAGCAGCGGGAACCGGTCCAGCCCGACAGCGTCGACGACGGACTCCAGATCGTCGACCCACTCCTCGAACGAGAACTGCGGCAGGTCCCAGTCCGACAGGCCGCAGCCACGCTCGTCATAGCGCACCAGCGTGAACCGGCGGGAGAGCTCGACCAGCCAGTGCCGCCACACCGGGCTCTCCCAGTCGTAATCCAGGTGGCTGAGCCAGTTCGCGACCTTCACCAGGGGAGGGCCATCACCCATCGTGGCGTACGCCAGTCGCACACCGTCAGAGGCGGTACAGAACCGGATCTCCTGCTGCGGCGGCGCAGCGCTCTCGACCACGGGTGCTCCACGGGGGCGTTCCTCGGTTTCCGAAACCTCGGCGACGAATTGATATCCGCGACCGTGCACCGTCCGGATCAGCCCCTGGGTGCGGCCGTCGTCGCCGATGGCCCTGCGGGCGGCCTTGACCCGGCTGGTCAACGCCGATTCGCCGACGAACCGGCTACCCCACACCACATCGAGCAGCTCCTCCTTCGGTACCACCCGCTTGCGTTCGCACAGGAGCAGCACAAGCACGTCGAATACCTGCGGCTCCACCGGTTGGACGGCTCCGGCGCGGCGAAGTTCGTACCGGCCGAGGTCTAGCTCGCAGTCGCCAAAGACGTAGATCACGGCTTCCCCCCGCTAGGGCTCGCGAACCGGCGACGTGTGATCACCACACGCGCTGTCCCACCCGGTCCTGAACCAGAGATCTCCACATGGTCTCCATCTTCCCTCCAAGTCTGCGGCACCCGGCGCGCGCAGAGTCCTCGACACGAGGACACCACAGGTCGCGCGGAAGGTTCTGGGAAGGCACTCCCGGCACCGTCAACGCAGATCAGGACGCCCGAGGGAGCGGAACACGCGATGACAGCTGTCACCGTCGCACCCATCCGGGGCGTCCGTGGCGGAGAGTTCGCCGCGGGCGCCCGGGCGATGGTGCCATGGCTCGCCGGTGTGACGCCGTTCGGGCTGGTGATCGGCGTCAGTGCGGCACAGGCCGACATCCCGACGCTCGCCGGGTGGCTGACCGGTCCGGCGATCTACGCCGGCAGCTCCCAGGTCGCCGCCATCGAGATGCTGGACGCCGGGACCGCCCCGGTCGTCGTCGTGATCACCGCGCTGGTCATCAACCTGCGGCTCATCCTCTACTCGGGAGCGATCGCTGCCCACTGGCGTGGGACACCGCGGTGGTGGCGGGCCATGGCGGCATATCTGCTCATCGACCCGTCGTTCGTCGTCGGGATCGACCGCTACCAGCGCCCAGGCGACCGCAGTGACGCTCACACGTACTACCTCGGCGGTGCGATCACGCTGTGGGTCGGCTGGCTGCTGGCCATCGGTGCCGGGGCAACGCTCGGCGCACAACTGCCCGCAGCCCTCCACCTCGAGTTCGTCATCCCGCTCTACCTGGTGGGCGAGATCGTCCCCAAGCTCGGGGACCGGGCGACCCGACGAGCGGCCCTGACGGCCGCGGTGGTCGCCGTCGTCGCGATCTCCGCGCCAATGCACGTCGGAGTCGTGCTCGCGATCGTCGCCGGCCTCGTCGCGGCGTTGACCGTCAAGGAGGGCAGCCGATGAACGCCTGGCTCGTCATCGTCGCCGCGGGGCTGGGGAGCTACGTGTTCCGCATCAGCATGGTCGTGCTCGCCGACCGGGTGACGATGCCGAGACAGCTGGAGCGGGCGTCGACCTTCGTGGCTCCGGCGGCCTTCGCCGCACTGGCGGCCAGTGGGATTGCGGCGAACACCGCCGGTGTCGACGTGGCCGCATGGACCGCGCCGCTCGGGGCCGTCGTCGTGGCCGTGATCGCCGTGCGCCTCACCGGCCGCCCGTACGCCGCCCTGCTCGCCGGGATGCCGACGTTGTGGGTCCTCACCGCGGTGGTGCCGGCCTGATGTCCGCCTCGACCTCGCGTAGCCCGCCGGGAAGGTTCCGGGAAGGCCACCGACCTAACTTCCGACCAGTCAGAACACCACTACCCAGAAGGGGTCTCAAATGACCACCACCACGGAACGACTGCCTCTCAACGGGGTCGACACACCGACGCTGTTCGCCACGCTCGACGCAGTCAAGGCACAGCCCGACATCGCCAAGTTCCAGTTCCGGGCGAAGAACAGGTGGGTGAGCGGCACCCACAACCGGAGCTCCATGCACGGGTTCTTCGGCGCCGGCCAGGAGATGGAACACCGCCACGAGACCGTCATCGACGCCGACCACCCGGCCGTACTCGTCGGTCAGGACAACGGCCCGGCACCGGTTGAGTACGTGCTGGCTGCGCTGGCGGCATGCCTCGCATCGGGCCTGGCCAACATCGCCGCGGCTCGCGGCATCGAGCTGACGGAGGTGGAGTCGACCGTCGAGGGCGACATCAACCTGCTCGGGCTGCTCGGGCTGTCCGACGAGGTCCGCAACGGCTACGAGCAGATCCGGGTCAGCTTCAAGGTCAAGGGCAACGCGCCACCGGAAAAGCTGCGTGCACTCGTCGAACGCTCCAAGGACCGCTCGGCCGTGTACGACGTCATCACCAACTCCGTGCCGATCGCCATCGACGTCACGGTCGATTGACGAAGGCGTGTCGCGGCCGCCTGGCAACCACCGGGCGGCCGCGCCGCGCACAGAGAGACGAGGACGGCATGCGAAAGATCGACACGGTCGTCGTCGGGGCCGGACACGCCGGGCTCGCGACCAGCCGCTGCCTGACCGACGCTGGCCGAGACCACGTTGTGCTCGACCGAGCACGGCTGGCGGAGAGCTGGCGCAGCGCGCGCTGGGACTCGCTTCGCCTGCTGACACCCAACTGGATGACCCGGCTGCCTGGCTGGCGCTATCAAGGCCCCGACTCCGGAGGATTCATGACGGCCGCCGAGCTGAGCGGCTATCTCGACGCTTACGCGCGCTCCTTCGGCACTCCCGTCCAGACCTGGACCGCCGTGACCGACGTTGCGCCGCTCGCCCACGGCTACCGCGTCACGACCACGCAGGGCTCCTTGCTCGCTCGCAATGTGGTCATGGCCACCGGCGCGCGTCCCCACGCACCGGACCACGCCGCCAGATTCGATCCGACCATCCGGCAGATCCACACCAACCGGTACCGCAGCCCGGATCAGTTGCCAGAGGGCGGCGTCCTCGTGGTCGGCGCCTCGGCCTCCGGCGCACAGATTGCTGCCGAGCTCCGCCAGGCCGGGCGCGATGTCGTCCTGGCGGTCGGGGCGCACACCCGGCTGCCGCGCCGGCACCGCGGCATGGACATCATGTGGTGGCTGCAGCAGATCGGCGCGTTGAGCCGCACGATCGACCAGGTCCGCAACCCGCGATTGGCTCGCCGCGAACCGTCCATCCAGCTGCGCGGGGAAGCATCCACCGACGATCTCAACCTGGCGACGCTGAACGAGGCGGGTGTCGTTATCACCGGCCGACTGACCGGCGCCGACGGTCACCGGGTGCGCTTCGGTGACGACCTGCCCGTGACGATCGCCGCGGCCGAGGCGCGGCTGATGCGGACGCTGGCCGAGATCGACCACTTCATCGACTCCGCCGGTCTCGAGGGCGAAGTACTGCCGAAACGCCCAGTTCGTCCGGTCGGCGTGACCAGCCGGCTGGACGCACTCGACCTGAAGGCCGCTGGCATCTCGACCGTCGTGTGGGCCACCGGTTTCCGGCACCGATACCCGTGGCTGCGGGTGCCGGTGTTCGACCGCCACGGCGACGTGCGGCAATACCGGGGGATCACCCCGGCCCCCGGCCTCTACGTCATCGGCCAGCGATTCCTGCACCGGCGCGACTCCAGCTTCATCGACGGCGCCCGCCACGACGCCCGGGCCATCTGCGAGCAGATCGAGACGTCGGACCGGTCGCGTCCGGTCCGGCCATCCCTACCCGCACGAGCAGGAGTGTGACGGCCGTGAGCCGATCGACCCATGACGTGATCATCGTCGGTGCGCGCTGCGCCG
>DATHII010000127.1:0-2538 GCA_035316885.1 Jiangellaceae bacterium
GATCCGTCGACTGCGACGAGGATGCTGTGGAACATCGCTAGCTCCTTTCTGGGCGGCTCGCCTGGCGTCCTTCGCCGGGGTCTCCACCGCCGGGGTGGCGGGCTCCTCGGAGGGACGACGGCCGAGGGTTAGCGTGATGGCGGAGACGAGCGCACCCAAGCCGATGACGCCGGCGCCCCACCAGAGGCCGCTGATGCTCCCCGCCCAGCCGATCAGGTTGTCGAGTGAAAAGCGCCCGCCGCCAGTGGCCGCGATCGCGACGGCGACGGCGAGGATCAGCAGGTTGAACTCATAGCCACCGGCGCTGTTGAAGAAGCCACTGCGCCAAATGCACGGTCGCAATCGCATTCAGCATCACGACGGCGATTGCGAGTGCCGCCAACGGCGTCAGTAGCCCCGCCGCGAGCAGCAGGCCGCCGCCGAACTCGGCGAGGCCGGCGGCCAGGGCCAGCACGAGCGGCGCTCGGAAGCGAAGCTGGGCGAAGCTGGAGGCTGTCCCGTGCGGGCCGCCCCCGCCGAACCAGCCGAATAGCTTCTGAGCACCGTGAGCCGCCACGATCGATCCGAGGACGACCCTCAGGAGCAGGATTCCGTACGACATGACCGTGCTTCTCCTTTCGTTACGTGCTCACGGCCGCGAACTGCTCGGCTCGGTCTCGCATGGGGCAGGACCTCCTCGCGACCGTTGATGGCGGTTGCTGATTGCGGTTCGTCCCGTCGCGCTCGGGCGGCGGGACGAACCGCGTCTTTCATCAGGGCCTGGTGTCGAGTGCCACGCGCAGGACGCTGATCGCCTGGTTGATCGCGCCCTCGGCCGCGTGCGTCTCGCGAAGGGCGTTGAGCATCACGAAGTCGTGGATGATGCCCTGGTAGCGGACGGCTGTGACGGGGACGCCGGCCTGGCGAAGCTTGTTCGCGTAGGCCTCGCCTTCGTCGCGCAGCACGTCGGCCCCGGCGGTGATGACGAGCGCCGGCGGCAGGCCGGCGAGCTGATCGAGGCTGGCGCGCAGCGGGGAGGCTGTGATCTCGTTTCGCTGCTCCTCGCTGGTCGTGTACTGGTCCCAGAACCACTGCATCCCGTCGCGGCGGAGGAAGTAGCCTTCGGCGAACTCGTGGTAGGAGCCGGTGTCGAAGCTGGCGTCGGTGACCGGGTAGAAGAGGACTTGCGCGGCCAGCTTGGGGCCGGAGCGCTCCTTAGCCAGAAGGGTGAGCGCGGTGCTCATGTTGCCGCCAACGGAATCGCCGGCGACCGCGATCCGAGAGGGGTCGAGACCCTTCTCGGCGCCGTGCTCGGCGACCCAACTGGCGACCGCATACGACTCCTCGAGCGCGGTCGGATAGCGGGCCTCCGGCGAGAGGCTGTAGTTGGGGAAGACGACGGCTGCACCGGTCCCGGCAGTGAGCTCGCGGATCAGGCGGTCGTGGGTGTGGCTGTTGCCGAACACCCAGCCGGCGCCGTGGATGTACACGATCACGGGAAGCGGTCCGACCGCTCCCCTTGGGCGCAGGATGCGAACGGACACCTCGCCGGACGGTCCGCCTGGAAGGGTGGTGTCCTCGATGTCGACGTCCGGCTTTGCGATCTCACCGGCCTGCACCTCGTCGACGGTCTTGCGACCTTCTACGGGACCGAGGTCGAAGAGATAGGGCGGGTTGGCAGTTGCCTCGACGAACGCCTGCGCAGCGGGTTCGAGGACTGTGGTCTGGATGATGGTGTCTGACATCGTTGACCCTCCTTTGGGTCTCGAAGATTTTTGGGGTCGTCCGTCAGCGGAACGGAGCTTCAGGACGCCTTTCGGAGCCGAGTCGACGCCGACGCCAGGTTGCGGCGGCGCCTTGGAAGGATGGAGGTGTTCATGCGAGTGCTCCTTCGGGGACGGCCGACCGGGCGGCCTGAGCGATCAGGCCGGCGACAGCCGCGGGGTTGGAGACGTAGACGGCGTGACTGCCGGGCGTCTCGGTGACGGTTGCGCCGGCCCGCTCGGACATCGCGCGCTGTGCGGGCGGCGGGATCATGTGATCGTCAGTAGCGACGAGGTACCAGCTTGGCTTGGTCCGCCAGGCGGCATTGCTGACGGCGCCGTTCAGGGCGTCGAGGCCCCATGGCACCTGTGAATCGGCCATGAAGGCCGCGAGCTCAGGCGAGACATCCGCCGCGAACGAGGCGGCGAACTTGTCGCGGTCGAGGAACAGGAAGCCGTCCTGCGGCGGCAGGATCGGCGGCACCGACGCCCCGGGAGGCGGGTCGGCGATCAGGCTCCCGACCGACTCGCCCTGATCCGGGGCGAAGGCCGCGATGTAGACGAGTCCAGCGACGTTCTCGTGGCTGCCGGCCTCCGTGACGACGACGCCGCCGTAGGAGTGGCCGACGAGGATCGTCGGGCCGTCCTGCCTGTCGAGGACGCGACGCGTCACGGCGTCGTCGTCTGTGAGCGACAGCGTCGGGTTCTGGACGACGCTGACGTTGAAGCCGTCTGCTCGGAGCAGGTCGTAGACGCCCTGCCATCCCGATCCGTCCACGAAGCCGCCGTGGACGAG
>DATHII010000128.1:0-21903 GCA_035316885.1 Jiangellaceae bacterium
TAGCGACGGTCTCGCGGGGGCCTCGCCCGCAGCCATGGCGCGCCAACGCGAGCTTGTCGAGAGCCTGGGCGGCACGTTTCACACGGTGGTCGGCGACGACGTGCCCGAGGCGATCCTGGAGTTCGCACGCGGGGTCAACGCTGCGCTGATCGTGATCGGCGTCAGCCGCCGGCCCCGGTGGAGGGCGTTGTTCAGCGAGGGCGTGGGAGCTGCGGTCACCCGGCTGTCCGGTCCGATCGACGTGCACATCGTGACGCACGACGAGGCACACGGCCGAGGTGACCGCCCACCGCGGCGTGCCGAAACCCTGGTAGGCCGTCGCCGGATCGCCGGCTGGGTGTTGGCCGTCCTCGGCCCGATCACACTTACGGTGATCTTGACCAGTCTGTTCGGCGACCACGCCCTGTCGACCGACCTCATGCTCTTCCTGGCGCTGACTGTCGGTGTCGCTCTGCTGGGTGGGCTGTGGCCGGCGCTGACCTGCGCAGTGTTCGGCAGCTTGCTCCTCAACTACTACCTGACCCCGCCCGTACACACGTGGACGATCGCCGACCCGGCGAACGCCCTGGCTCTGGTGGTGTTCGTGCTGGTCGCGGTTGCCGTGGCGTCCGTGGTCGACGTGGCCGCACGACGCACCGTCCAGGCTGCGCACAGCCAGGCGGAGTCCGAGACACTGAGCGTCCTGGCCGGCAGCATCCTACGTGGAGAGAACACGGTCGTGGCTGTCCTGGGTCGGCTGCGCGAGACGTTCGGGATGACCTCGGTGGCCCTGCTCGAGCGGGCCGACGACCGGTCGCCGTGGCAGCAGGTGGCCGCCTCCGGCTCCTCGCCGTACAAGGTGCCGGAGGAGGCCGACGTCGAGGTCTCGGTGTCCTCGACGCTTGCCCTGGCGATGCGAGGCCGGGTCCTGCCGGCCGACGACCGGAGGGTCCTCGAGGCGTTCGCCGCACAGGCGGCCGTCGTCCTGGACCGTGAGCGGCTGTGGCAGCAGGCCAGCGATGCCCGGCAGATCGAGCAGGGCAATGCCATTCGCACGGCTCTGTTGGCCGCCGTATCGCATGACCTTCGCACTCCTCTGGCGTCGATCCGGGCAGCCGTGAGCAGCTTGCGTCAGACCGACGTCACATGGAGCGCGGACGACGAGGCCGAGCTTCTGGAGACTGTGGAGAGCGCCACCGGGCGCCTGGAAAGGCTCATCGACAACCTGCTCGATCTGTCCCGGTTGCAGGCGGGCGCAGTGCGTCCACTCACCCGCCGGGTGAGCCTGGACGAGATCGTCCCGCGGGCGACCGAAGGCATCCCCTGCGACCGGATCCGCATCGACGTTCCCGAGACGCTGCCGCTCGTGGCCACCGACCCTGGCCTGGTCGAACGGTCGATCGCCAACGTGGTCGAGAATGCGTTGAAGTACTCGCCGCCCGACTCGCTGGTGCTGGTGACGGCCTCCGCGCTGGGCCCGACCGTCGAACTGCGTGTCGTCGACCGCGGCCCAGGGGTTCCGGACGACGCCAAGGAGCGGATGTTCGATGCGTTCCAGCGGCTGGGGGACACACCGGCCGGTGACGGCGTCGGGCTCGGCCTGGCCGTCGCTCGCGGGCTCGTCAACGCTGTGGGCGGTGCGCTCGTCGCCGAGGACACACCAGGTGGCGGCCTCACCATGGTCGTCTCCATGCCCACGGCCGACACGGCTAGTCCTGCCGAGGTCACCGAGTGAGCAGGGTGCTCGTCGTCGACGACGAGCCGACCCTCGTGCGCGCGCTGGCGATCAACCTGCGCGCCCGGGGCTGGGAGGTCGTGTCGGCTCACGACGGTAGGAGCGCGCTCGAGATGGCGGCCGGCAAGCACCCCGACGTGGTGGTCCTGGACCTCGGGCTTCCCGACCTCGACGGCGTCGAGGTGATCCGTGGGCTGCGCGGGTGGACGCGGGTCCCGATCATCGTTCTCTCCGCTCGTCAGGATTCCGACGACAAGGTGGAGGCCCTCGACGCAGGCGCGGACGACTACGTGACCAAGCCGTTCGGCATGGACGAGCTTCTGGCGCGGCTACGGGCGGCGATCCGGCGGGTCGCGCCCAGCGAGGACGAGGCTGTGATCATTGCCGGCGACCTCTCGATCGACCTCGCCCGCAAGAAGGTGAGCAGGGCGGGAACCGACGTCCGGCTGACGCCGACGGAGTGGCAGCTCCTGGAGGTGCTGGTGAAGGCCCGGGGGCGCCTGGTCGGACGCAAGCAGCTCCTGCACGAGGTGTGGGGCCCGGCCTACAACTCGGAGACCAACTACCTGCGCGTCTACACGGCCCAACTTCGCCGCAAGCTCGAGGCGGACCCCTCGCATCCGCGGCACGTCGTCACCGAGCCGGGGATGGGCTACCGCTTCGAGGTCTGAGAGACGGCCGCCGCTCGACGCCGCGATGATGGCCTCCGGGCGCCGCGCGGCGCCTGTGGCTGTGGCGAGCGGAGCCGGGCATGACACCTGCTGGAGAGCAAGCTGTGACGAGGGCGAGGCCGCTCGCCCGTGTGGTCGGGTGGTTCCGGGCCACGGAGCTGGGCCGGCTGAGCGAGCGGTCGCTGCGCGGCCTCTTGACCTTCGAGATCTTCGACCGGGCCATGACCCTGGCGGCGCAGGCCTTCACGTCGATCCTGCCGATCATCATCGTGGTGGCGTCGTTCGTGCCCGAGCAGGCAGCCGATCTCCGGGACGAGCTCGTCGACCAGTTGGGCATCCCGGCGTCGGTGGAGACCGTGGTCGAGGACGCGATGGGCGACCGGTCCGTGACGGCGAACCAGGTCGGTCTGCTCGGCCTCTTCCTGGTCCTGGTGTCGGCGACGAGCTTCTCGCGTGCGCTCGTGCGTATGTACTGCCGCGCTTGGGACGTCCCCAGGCCCAGCGCGCGTACGGCGTGGCGGTGGCTCGCAGCCGTCATCGCGATCGCCCTGTCACTGCTGCTCCTCCGGGTGACGGTCCTCGCGCTCAGCGGGTTCCGGTTCGAGACCGCCGTTGTCGGCGTGGTCACCCTGCTCGCGAACACGGCGTTGTGGCTGTATGTGCCCTGGCTGCTCCTCGCGGCACGCATCCCGATCCGGCTCCTGGCGCCGGGCGCACTGATCTCGGGAGTCGGCCTCATGCTGGCGAGTTACGCCTCGCAGATCTACCTGCCCCTGGCGTTGACCTCGAGCGCCAACCGGTTCGGTCCGATCGGAGTGGCGTTCGCCTACCTGACCTGGCTGTTCGCGTTGTCATTCGTCGTCGTGGTCGCGACGGTCGTGGGGCAGGTGATCGCTACCGATGACGGCAGGCTGGGCAGGCTCGTCCGAGGTCACGTCGCTGTGCAGCGGCCGGAGCCGTCGCCGAGTGGTGAACCGTCCTAGCCGTCGAGCATCCGTTGCAGCATCAGGACCGTGTTCCAGTTCCGCACGGTGGAGTTGGCGCGCACGCCGAGTGCCTTCCAGAACGCAGGCGTGAAGGTGGACTTCGACAGCCCGTTGGGACAGCGGAAATAGACCTCAGCGCCGTTAACCCTGAACTCGTCGGGGAGGTAGTCGTCGGGGTCGACCGCGTCGCCCGCCCCGGCGGGCAGTGGTGCGTCCAGGAACGCCACGAACAGCTTGGCCGGCTCGTCCACGCCGTGTGGTAGTGGGTTGGCGTCGATCACCTCTGTGATCTGGGCCCTGGTACGGACTATCACCGGGACCGGCATGCCGAACCGGGCGTCAATGGCCTTCTCGACTGTGGACCTCAGCGCTGCCTGCCCCTGCCGGGTGCCGAGCACGACGTTGCCCGAGCGAACGTAGGTCCGGACATCGTCGTAGCCCCGCTCGGTCAGCAGGTCTCGCAGTTCGGCCATCGGCAACTGCCGGGCTCGCCCCACGTTGATGCCGCGGAGGAGCAACGCATGGCTCGCCACTGCTGTTCAGGCTCCCGATCGAACCAGGTCGGCGTAGTCGGGGTGCTTCTGGAGCCAACCCCTGACGAAGGGGCACAGCGGGACGACACGCCGGCCCGCCGAGCGGATGTCGTCGAGGAATGTCCGGGCAAGCGTACTGCCGACGCCCTGGTCCTCCGCGGACTCCGCCACCTCGGTGTGCAGCGCGGTGACGACGTCGCCCAACCGTGAAAAGGCCAGCTCACCGATCTCGTCGCCGTCGAGGTAGGCGGCGTAGCGGGTCGGCTCCTTGCGGATCTCCACGCTCATCGGGCCGTCCCGGCGTCGAGGTCGGCGGCCGTGCGGTGCGGAACCTGGGTCTGGCCGAGCCGGCCGGCCTGGAAGTCCTCGATCGCCTCGATGATCTCGGCGCGGGTGTTCATCACGAACGGACCGTACCGGGCGACCGGCTCACGGATCGGCAGCCCGCCGAGCACCAGGATGTCCCACGCGCCGACGGCCGAGGCCGGCTGGCTGTCAGCAGCCCGCATGGTCAGCGCGGCGCCGGTGCCGAGGACGGCCAGCTGGCCCTCGTCCAGCGGTTGCTCGTGGGGGCCGACATGGCCACGCCCGGCCAGCACGTAGACGAGGGCGTTGAAGTCCCTCGGCCAGGGCAGGTCCAGACGTGCTCCGTGAGTGACGGTCGCGTGCAGATACGTGATAGGTGTGAACGTCGAACCGGGCCCGTCGTGCCCGCCCAGCGAGCCGGCGATCAGCCGAATCAGCGCTCCGCCGTCGCCGCTGGCGATCAACCGCACGTCGCCGGCGTTGATGTCCTGGTAGCGCGGCGGAGCCCACTTGTGCGAACGGGGAAGGTTGACCCAGAGCTGGACACCGTGGAACAGGCCACCTTTGGCGATGAACTCCTGCGGCGGCAGTTCGCTGTGCAGGATCCCTGAGCCGGCGGTCATCCACTGAGTGGAGCCGTCGGTGAGCAGGCCGCCGCCCCCGGTCGAATCCTTGTGCTCGAACGCTCCGTCGAGCATGTACGTGACGGTCTCGAAGCCGCGGTGCGGATGCCAGGGAGCGCCCTTGGCCTCGCCCGGCCCATACTCGACGGCACCCATGTGGTCGAGGAGCAGGAACGGGTCGGCGAGGCTGAGGTCCATGCCCGGGAAGGGCCTGCGTACCAAGAAGCCCTCGCCCTCGAGTTGGCGATGGGCCGTGACGACCTTATGGACGCCGCGCCAGTTGGTGGTCGTCGGCGACAGCCCGAGCAGACGGGGCAACGTGAGCGTATCGGCCGTGACGGCAGGCATCGATGACCTCCTGGGAAGCGTGACCGGAGAACAACAGTTGATGCGTCAATCTTCCCTGGGCCTATCCGGCAGGTCAGGACGCGAGGGCCAGAACCTCCTGGTCGCGGAACTGGGTGCGGTAGAGGTCCGCGTAGGTACCGCCGGCTGCGAGTAAGTCCTCGTGCCGTCCCCGCTCCACGACGCGGCCACCGTCGATCACCAGGATCTGGTCGGCGTCACGAACGGTCGACAGCCGGTGGGCGATGACGATCGACGTACGCCCGACCAGAGCGGTCTGCAGGGCCTGTTGCACGGCTGCCTCGGACTCGGAGTCCAGGTGCGCCGTTGCCTCGTCGAGAACGACGACGCGGGGGGCCTTGAGAAGCAGCCGGGCGATGGCCAGCCGCTGCTTCTCACCGCCGGACAGGCGGTAGCCGCGGTCGCCGACGACGGTGTCGAGGCCGTCGGGAAGCGTGGTGACCAGGTCGGCGATCTGGGCAGCGCGCAGTGCATCCCACATCTGCTCGTCTGTGGCGTCGGGTCTGGCATACGCGAGGTTGGCCCGCAGGGTGTCGTGGAACATGTGCGAGTCCTGGGTGACGACGCCGATCGCGTCGCGCAGCGACATCTGGGTGACGTCCCGGACATCCTCGCCGCCGATCCGCACGGCACCACCGGTCACGTCGTAGAGACGCGACACCAGGCTGGTGACGGTCGTCTTGCCCGCGCCGGACGGGCCCACGAGTGCGATCGTCTGGCCGGGTTCGGCGGTGAAGCTGATGTCGGCCAGGACCTGCTCACTGGGTGCATCGGAGAGCGTGGCGAGCGATTCCAGCGAAGCGAGAGAGACCTCGGCGGCCGCCGGGTAGCGGAAGGCGACGCGGTCGAACTCGATGCTCGCGGCTGTCGCCGGCAGCGTTCGCGCGCCGGGAGCGTCGGCCACCATCGGCTCGAGGTCGAGCACCTCGAGCACCCGTTCGAAGCTCACCAGAGTCGTCATGATGTCGACCTGCAGGTTCGACAGCGACGTGATGGGTCCGTAGAGGCGGCCCAGGTACGCTGTCAGCGCGACGACGGTACCGACTCCGAGCGTCCCGCCGATGGCCATGAGGCCGCCGAGCCCGTAGACGAACGCCGTCGCGAGCGCCGCGAGCAGGCCCAGCGAGGTCATGAGCACGCGTGAGTAGACAGCAGACCTGACTCCGATGTCGCGGACCCGCGCGGCCCGGGCGGTGAAGTCGGTGGACTCGGCCGACGGACGACCGAAGATCTTGACCAGCAAGGCGCCGGAGACGTTGAAGCGTTCGGTCATCGTCTGACCCATGTCGGCGGTGAGCTCGTACCGCTCGCGAGTGATCTCGGCGAGCTTGCGTCCGACCAGCCGGGCCGGGAGCACGAACAGCGGGATCAGCACGAGCGCGACGAGCGTGATCTGCCAGGAGAGCGCGAGCATCGCGGCGACCACCGTCACGGTCGTGGCGATGTTCCCGACGACGTTGGACAGTGTGGAGGTGAAGGCCTGCTGGGCACCCTGGACGTCGCCGTTGAGACGGCTGACCAGCGCGCCGGTCTGCGTGCGGCTGAAGAAGGCGACCGGCATCTTCTGCATGTGGTCGAACACCTGCGTACGCAGGTCGTGCACCAGGCCCTGGCCGATGGTCGCCGAAAAGTAGCGCTGGGTGAGTCCGATCGCGGCCGTCAGCACCGCGAGGCCGGCCACGGCAGCCGCGAGGGCGACGACGAGGCCGCCGTCGTCCTTCATAACGCCCTCGTCGATGATCTGCTTGAACAGCAACGGTTGGGCCGCGCCGATCAGCGCGTCAACGAGGATGAGCCCGAGGAAGATCGCGAGTTGCTTCTTGTAGGGCGTTGCGAAGCCGAGGATGCGCCGCAGCGTGCCCGACGCGAGCTTGTGGTCAGTGATGGAGCGGTCCTGGGTGAACGACCGCATTGTGCGGCCGCCACCCATGCGTGGGGAATCATGCATATGACCTCCTGAGTGCGTGGCGGCAGCAGCGTCGTGGGCTGCCGCGCATGGTCTGCTCGCGGCCGGCGTCCGGGGCCTGGTCGATCAGGCCGCACCGGAGCGGTTGTCCGAACTAATAGAGAGGTTACCTCACTAAGAGACCGCAGCGCAAATTGGTCGGGGACGGCGGTAGCGTTCGCGCTCGTGGAGACGGACATCGCCGCGCAGACCGCCGATCTGCTGGCCAGGACGAACCGCCGACTACGACGACAGGCGGAGGAGCGCCTGGGCCCGGTCGGTGTGACGCCCGGACAGCTCCGTGTGCTCCGGACCCTGGCCCGGGCGGAGGGGCCATTGCGAATCGGCGATCTGGCCCGCCATCTTGACGTCGTGCCGCGGTCAGCGACGTCGGTCGTCGACGATCTCGAGGCCCTGGGCCATGTCCGCCGCACGTCGGATCCGGCGGACCGCAGGGCGACGTTGGTGGGCCTTACCGCAGGCGGCATCGCGGTCCTCGACGAGCTGGGACGTCGCCGTCGGGCCGGGCTGGCGGAACTGCTCGACCGGCTCACCGCCGCCGAGCAGGCCGAACTGGTCCGCCTCCTCACTCGGCTGACCGACGACACCTGACGCCGCAGGACCTGCCGCTCGACCGCCAGGTGGCAGGCTGGAGTCGTGGCGTTGTTCGACGTGGCCGGGGCGCGTGCGGAGCTTCACCGGCTCCGGCCGGTCCTCGACGAGTTCGTGACCGTGCGGGCGGACGCGGCAGAGCTTGCCGCATCGGTGGGCGCCGGTGGCGCGGCCACCGCGTTGGGCGGTCTGCCGGAGCTGAAGGCGGCGCAGGCCCGACTCGACGAGTTGATGACCGAGATCAGCCGGTCGGGCGCCGAGCTCAAGGGCTTAGCTCCGCTGCTGGTGGACTTTCCCTCCGAGCGAGCCGGCGTGCCGGTGCTGCTGTGCTGGCTCGAAGGAGACCCGGAGCTGGCGTGGTACCACCGCTTCGACCTGGGCTTCGCGGGACGTCGACCCCTTCCCTGACGGCCGGCTCGGGCTGCGTTTCGGCGCCGTCCGCTCCTGAGAGAGCGTCTGTGAACTGGGTCAGCGGGTGAGGCGGTTGCTGAGCTGCCAGGGGCGGCGGTCCAGATCATGGCTTCGTGGGTGGCTGGGAGGGTCTCGTAGTCGCGTACGAGGCGGCGGAACTTGGTCAGCCAGGCGAAGGAGCGTTCCACGACCCAGCGGCGGTGGAGCAGGACAAAGCCCTTGGCCTGGCCGGGGCGCTTGACGATCGCCACGGCCAGGTCTCAGATCTTGCGCGCGTCGCGGACGAACCGGCCTGTATACCCGGCGTCGGCCCACACCAGGGTGATCGTGGAGAACGCCTCGCGCAGGGCGGCGGTGATGCAGAACGCACCGTCGCGGTCCTGCAAGGAGGCGGTCGTGACCACGACGGCCAGCAGCAGCCCGCCGGTGTCGACCGCGACGTGCCGCTCGCGGCCCTTGATCTTCTTCCCGCCGTCGTACCCGCTGCTGGCGGTCGGGACGGTGTCGGCGGCGCGGACGGTCTGGGAGTCGATCATGGCCGCGGTCGGCACTGGGCCGCGCCCGTCGGCTAGACGCGCACGTTCACGCAGCGCTGCGTAGATCCGGCACCACGCCCGCGCGCGGGTCCACCGGCGGAACAGGGCGTAGACGGTCTGGTGCCGCGGGAAGTCGGCCAGCAGCGCCCACTGCCCGTCGGTCATCGTCGAACCGGGGTAGAAGTGCCGCCGCGAGGGACGATCACCACCCCGGCCATGAGCAGGGCATGACGAGTACTGGCACTTGGACGAGACGTGCACCGGACTCCTGGTAGGACTGGCAAGCCTGGACAGCCCCTCTCCTACCAGGAGTCCTTCACCTTCCGGGCGAACCGCCCACCGACCGAGCGCGCGGGCGGACCCTCGCATCGTCCGGAGGTTCCGCCGGGCACCTAACACCTTTTGCCGACGCCGTCGACGAAGGCGCGTCAGTGGTGGTGGCCGTGCCGGCCGAGGGTCTCCACGGGGGTCGCGCCGGGGCGGGTCCACTGCGGCACGGGCCGGCTGGTCGGGCCCCAGGTGGCGTTCCCGTCCGCGTCCGAACGCCAGGGGACAAGCTCGGGCGGAGCCCCCTCGGGCCAGCCCTCGGGCTTGTCCTCCCACAACTCGCCGCGGCCGTAGGGCGTCATGTCGAGCAGGCCGAGGGACCCGTTGACACGCTCATTGCCACGGCCCGTCGTGGAGTAGGTGAGGAACACGCGGTCGCCGTCGCGCAGGAAACAGACGATGTGCCCCATTCCTCCGCCGACCGGCGCCTCCACGCCCCGCACCGAGTACCAGGGCTGGGTGTAACCCATGAACTCGACGTAGGAGGCCACCTCGTCCCACGGGCCCGAGGTCAGGACGGCGAACGAGACGCCGCGGGCGTTGAGGTAGACGGCGTCCTTCACGTGCCAGGCCGTGGTGGTGCAGCCCTCGCACTGCCCCTGGTACGGCGCGCCGTCGTACCACATGTGCTTGTAGACCACGAGCTCGTCGCGGCCCTGGAACAGGTCCAGGAACGGGACCGGCCCATCAACGCCGGTGACCTCGACCGCGCCGTCGAGCTCCACCATCGGCAGCCGGCGGCGGTCCGCGGCGAGGGCGTCGCCCTCACGGGTGTGGGCCTTCTCGCGGACCAGAAGCTCCTCGCGCGCCGCCTGCCAGGTGGCTAGGTCAACGACGGGCGGGCGGCCGGGCAGCGCGGTGGTCGGGTCGTCCGGGGTGGTCGTCATGGTGTCCTCCGTGGTGTCTCGTGCCGGGCAGCGTCGTACGACGTCCTACGACGGTCACCAGAACAGACTCGCGACCCGGCCGGAACTCATCGTGGCAGGGGGCGCCCTCGGCCGAGCCTGCACGGACCACGTCGGGCTGACAAGTTCACAGACGCGCTCTCAGGTGTCCGGGAGGCGCAGGGCACCTGTGGCGTGTGCGGGTACGACCGGCCGGCGCGGTCGTACGTAGCCGACGCTGGCGTAGCCGGAACCGAACGGCGGCCGCGGGTCGGGTTCACCCTTGTTCGGCCACATCGCCATGGCCCGCTCGGCCAGCGCCGTGATGGTGAGCGACGGGTTCACGCCCAGGTTCGCGGACACTGCCGAACCGTCGACCACGTGCAGGCCCGGATGACCGAACATCCGGTGGTACGGGTCGACTACTCCGGTTGCCACGGAGTCGCCGATCGCACAGCCGCCGAGGATGTGCGCCGTCATCGGGATGTCGAAGACATCACCGACGGTGCCGCCCGGCGCGCCACCGATCTCGTCGGCTGCCAGCCGCGCCGCCGTATGCCCGGCCGGTATCCAGGTCGGGTTGGGGGCCCCGTGGCCCTGTCGGCTGGTGAGCCGGTCGCGAAGCCATCCCTTCCGGAGGGACACGGTCAGCGAGTTGTCCAGCGACTGCATCACCAGCAGGATCACGGTCCGCTCCGACCATTGACGCACCGAGAACGACCTCAGGAAGAGCAGCGGATGCCGGCCCGCGACACCGAGGAAACGAACGGGGCGCGGCAGCCTGTCCCCGCCGTCGACGAGCACCGTGCCGAGTAGGCCCATGGCGTTGCTCCCCTTGCCGTACCGGACGGGCTCGACGTGCGTAGTGGGGTCCGGATGGATCGAGGAGGTGATGGCCGTGCCGTGCGAATAGTCCACGCCGGGCCCGTCGGCCGTCGCCCCGAGCAGGGCCTCGGAGTTCGTCCGCGTCAGCTCACCGAGCCGGCGCGAGATCCGCGGCAGCACGCCGTCGTCGCGCAGGCGGTGGAGGAGTGCCTGCGTCCCGAGTGCACCGGCGGCGAAGACGACGTGCTCGGCGGACAGGGTTCGACGAGCACGGCTGCGGCGGAGCCGGTCGTTGACGACGGAGGCGGGACCGTTCGGAGTACGGCGGACGTCGACGTCATAGCCGTGGGAGTCGCGAGGACGCACCGCCGTGACGGTCGACCGCGGCATGATCCGGGCTCCCGCCCGCTCAGCCAGGTGAAGGTAGTTCGTGTCCAGGGTGTTCTTGGCACCGTGCCGGCAGCCGGTCATGCACTCGCCGCAACGCAGGCAGCCGGTCCGGCTCGGCCCGGCGCCACCGAAGTACGGATCCGGCACCTCACCTCCGGGCTCGCCGAAATGGACGCCCACCGGTGCGTAGTGGAACGTGTCGGCCACCCCCATGCGTTCGGCCACGGCCCGCATCACCGCATCCGAGGGTGTGGACTCGCTGTCGAACGTGACCCCGAGCATCCGCTCGGCCTGGTCGTAGAACGGGTCGAGCTCGGCGCGCCAGTCGGTGATGTCGCGCCACTGCGGGTCCTGGTAGAAGTCGTCCAGCGGCCGGTAGAGCGTGTTCGCGTAGACGAGCGACCCACCGCCGACGCCGGCGCCCGACAGCACGACGACGTTGCGCAGCAACGAGATCCGCTGGATTCCTGTGCACCCGAGAGCGGGCGCCCAGAGGAAGTTGCGGAGATCCCAGCTCGTCGTGGGGAAGTCATCTGGAGCGAAGCGCCGCCCGGCCTCGAGGATCCCGACCCGGTATTCCTTCTCGGTCAACCGCAGCGCTGCGACGCTGCCACCGAACCCGGACCCGACGACGAGGACGTCGAAGTCGAACCCACCGCCTGCGGTCCCGACGTCCGGGACCGACCGCTGTGCTGCCACGCCGGCAGGCTATTCCGCCCGCCACCCCCGGGCGAGCTCCGCCCATGGGCTGCTGCCAGGATGCGGACATGCGTCTGGACCACGTCTCCTACGCCGCGGGCCCGGAGGGGCTCGACGCGACGAGCCAGCAGTTGGCTGCCGCGCTGGGCGTCGAGCTGGTCGACGGGGGCGTGCATCCCCGCTTCGGAACCCGCAATCGCCTGCTGCCGCTCACCGACGGCCACTACCTCGAGGTCGTGGCGGTGCTCGACCATCCCGTTGCCGACAAGGTGCCGTTCGGGCAGGCTGTCCGGGCACGATCCGAGGCTGGCGGCGGTTGGCTGGGCTGGGTCGTCGCGGTCGACGACCTGTATCCGTTCGAGGCCAGGCTCGGCCGCCCGGCTGTCCAGGGCAATCGCAAGCGGCCCGACGGGTACGAACTGCTGTGGAAGCAGATCGGCGTCCTGGGCCTGTTGGCCGATCCGCAGCTGCCGTTCTTCGTCTGTTGGGAGTCCGATGCCGAGGAGCACCCGTCGGCGACCCTTGGCGGCGGCGACGGTGTCGACCTGGTCCGCTTGGAGATCGCCGGCAGCCCGCACCGGGTGGCCGAGTGGCTCGGCGAACCGGAGGACCACCCACTCGACGACGTCGAGGTCGAGTGGGTTGCCCCACACGGCCAGCCCGGCGTCCTGGCCGCTCATTTCCGTACGCAGGCCGGCATCGTCCGCATCTGACGCGCTGAACCCGGTCAGGCGTCCTTCTTCTGGAACAGGACCCAGCCGATCGCCAGGATGATCGCCACGAGGAGGGCGAACACACCACCGGACGCCCACCGGTCCAGGAAGTCGAAGTTCGGCTGGTCCTCGCCCGTTGGGAAGTCCTCGAAGGCGAACAGTCGGGAGCCGGCGGAGAACGGCAGGAACTTCAGGACCGGCTGGAGCCAGTCGAGGGCCGGTATGAACGAGAGCCCGACGATCACAGTCTCGACGATGAACGGGAACACGAAGATCACGACGATCGCCGACGGCACGCCGCGGAACAACTGTGCCAACGCCAGTCCGAGTATCGCCCAGAGCACCGTGTAGATCACGTAGCCGGCTAGCGCCTCGGGCAACGGAGCGTCGCCCAGTGACACCGACTCGCCTCGGGCGATCATGAAGACGCCCCAGCACAGGAAAATCGACACGACGGCGACGATCGCGGCGGTCACGGCCACGACGATGACCTTCGCAGCCAGCAGTCTCGATCGCTGCGGAATCGCGGTGAGCGTCGGTTGGATGGTGTTGTGCCGGTACTCGTGACCGGTGGCGAAGATCCCGACGATCGCCATGAAGATCGCGGGGAAGGGCACGCCGAAGTCGCCGCCCGCGGTCAGGGCTCGTCCGATCGTGACGACGTCGATCGGATCCGACCGGGTGGCGAGCCCGAAGATCAGAGCAACCGCGGCGCTCAGCATCAGTGCCAGCCCGATCAGCCAGTAGGTCGACCGGAGGGTGCGGATCCGCATCCACTCGAACCGCAGCGCGTCGGTCACGCGGCACCTCCCGGTGCCGTGGTGCCGGGTTGGTCGCTGCCCGGCTCGCTGGTGCCGGCCGCGCCGTCGCCGTCTGCCATTTCGGCCAACTCGTGGGCGACGAACTCCTCGGATGCGCCGGTCGCGGACATGAAGGCCTGCTCGAGCGAGGCGCTCTGCGGCGCCAGTTCGTGCAGGACCACGCCGGTCCGGTGGGCCAGCTCACCGATCGCAGACGCGCCGGCGCCCGAGACCATCAGTGCGCCGTCCGGCAGGGACTCGACCACGGCGCCCTCGCGGCGCAAGGTGTCTGCAAACGACTCGGCCCCGGGCGAGCGGACCAGCACAGTGGCCTGGGTGAAGCGTCCGACGAAGCTGGCGACCGACCCGTTGTCGATCATCTTGCCGCGGCCGATCACGACCAGCTCGTCGGCCATGAGCGACATCTCGGCCAGCAGGTGGCTGGAGACGAATACCGTGCGGCCCTGACCGGCAAGCGCCTTGAGCACATCGCGGAGCCAGTGGATGCCGTGCGGGTCGAGGCCGTTCGCGGGCTCGTCGAGGATGAGCACCGCGGGATCTCCGAGGAGTGCCTGTGCCAGTCCGAGACGCTGCGCCATGCCGAGCGAGAAACCCTTGGGCTTCTTGCTCTTGACCTCGGTGAGTCCGACGATGTCGAAGACCTCGTCCACGCGGGAGATGGGGATCCGGTTGGCCGCCGCAAGCATCCGCAGGTGGTTGCGTGCCGTTCGCGTGGGGTGGAACGACTTCGCCTCGAGCACAGCGCCGATCTCGCGCATCGGGTCGCGGATGTCGCGGAAGCGCTTGCCGTCGAAGCGTGTCTCGCCGTCGCCGTGGTCGAGGTCGAGCATCAGCCGCATCGTGGTGGACTTGCCGGCACCGTTCGGTCCTAGGAAGCCTGTGACGACGCCGGGGCGTACATCGAAGGTGAGGTCGTCGACGGCGACCTTGTCACCGTAGCGCTTGCGCAGTCCGTGCACCGTGATCATGCGGACTCCTGAGAACGGGTTGGACGGACAAGCCCGAAACTATCGGGTCAGCCGGCCTGCAGCGATGCTCGGGCGAGCCGGCCCGCTCGAGCGCCGTAGGACCCGCCGAACAACACGGCGTGTACCAGCACCGGGTGGAGTTGATGCAGTGGAACCCGGGCGCGCCAGCCATCGCCGAGCGGGGCTGCATCGCGGTACGCGCCGAGGACCCGATCGAGGTGAGGGCATCCGAACAACGCGAGCATCGCGAGATCGGTCTCACGATGACCTCCGTGGGCGGCCGGGTCGACCAGTCGGGCGATCCCATCGGCGCACCAGAGCACGTTTCCCGCCCACAGATCGCCGTGCACCAGTGCCGGCGGTTCGACCGGTCCGGCCAGCAGGGCCAGCTCGGCGAGTACCCGATCGATGTCGCGCGCGTCGCCTGCCGCGAGGGCGCCCGCGTCAACGGCGGCGCGGAGGTACGGCAGTACCCGCCCCTCGGCCCACATGTCCGCCCAGGACGGCCACGGGCCCGCGGGGAGCGGCAGCGTGGCGATCCACCCGTCGCCGTCAGCGGACCCGAAGACGCCGCCGCCGGAGCCGTGCGTCGCGGCCAGCGTCCGGCCGAACAGTTCGGCCGATGCCTTGGACGGTGGACCGGCTTCGAGCCACTCCAGGACAAGGCAGGAGTCGTCGTGGGCGACGACCTCCGGCACCGGCACCCCACCGCGGACGGCTCCCAACCGGCGTAGTCCGCGCGCCTCGGCCGCGAAGAACGTCGGTGGCATACCCGATCGGGCCTTGACGAAGACCGTCCGGCCGTCCGAGAGTGTGGCCTCGCTGCTCACGCAGATGTCACCGCCACCCACCGGGTGCAGGCCGGTCACGGATGACCCCGTCAGCCTGCTGACGACCTCCGCGCGCACCGAAGGGCCGGGGCCCTCAGTCGACACGCGGCTCCTCCGACAGTTCGCGGCGAAGCGCTTCGACGAGGCCGTCGACAGCCGGTTCCACCTGCTCGAGGACGCGGTCGAACCCGTCGTCGGAACCGTAGTAGGGGTCTTGGACATCGAGGTCACCTGCAGCCAGCGCAGCCGGGTCGTACGCACGCAACATCTGCACCGCCTCCCGGCTGACGGCGTCCGGCGCGAGCAGGCCGAGGTCGGCGAGGTTGTCCCGGTCCATGGCCAGCACCCGGTCGTAGTCGGCGAACGAGTCGACACCGAACTGTCGGGCACTGTGCTCGTCTGCCTGGTATCCGTGGGCACCGAGCGCCGCCAGCGCCCGTGGGTCGGCGGGACCGCCGAGATGCCACCCGCCCGTTCCGGCCGACTCGACGACCACCCGGTGGGCCAGTCCGGCCTCGCGCAGCCGTTGTCGCAGCACCGTCGCGGCCATCGGGGAGCGGCAGATGTTCCCCAGGCAGACCAGGCAGATGCGGAAGGCGGCGCCAGGGGGGACGTCGCCGCCGGGGCTCAGACTGCTCCGTTGCCCGCGTGGCGGGCGAGCTCTCCGACGGCCAGTGCGAGCTCTGTGGCGAGCTCGAAGGACCGCTCGTGGTGCGGATGGCCGCGCATCCACAGGCACACCGTCTGGACTACGGCGCCGGACCAGGCCGCGTCGCGGCGCAGCGCGTAGCGCACCGAGACCGGGCGTGGTGTGAACGACGTGACGTCGTACCACTGCCCCTCGGCGAAGGCCAGCAGCGGGTAGCCCTCCGCGTCGTCATAGACGACCTCGTACTCCCGCCCACCGAGCAGCCCGTCATACCAGGACCGCTCGCGAGCCCCGGGTTCCGGCCTCAGAGGCGCTTGAGCCTGCGTGGCAGGGGCTGGAGGCGGCGTCGCCCACGGACCGTCCGACGGTGGCTTCTCGGTCAGCACCGATCCCACGACTCCGAAGCCGTTCGCCATCAGGCTCTCACCCTCCCGCAAGTACAAAATATGGGGCACAACGACCCCCGAGACACCTGTTTCACATTTCCCCGTGAGCCGGGCGTCCGTCGTCGTGCAGGAAGTGATGCCCACGGTACGACACGGCATGCCACGGGGGAAGCACCGACCCGCCGTAATCGGTCCCAGGTCGCCCTCGGTGATCCGGTCCGATCCGTGCGGCTCACTCCGGAAGCAAGAGGTTTAGTACCCAGCTGACGAACGACACGACGAGTCCGCCGAGCAGCGCGGCCCAGAACCCGTCGACGGTGAACGGCACGTTCAGCAGATCGGCGATCCACGAGGTGAGGAGCAGCATCAGCGCGTTGACGACCAACGTGAACAACCCGAGTGTGAGCACGTAGAGCGGCAACGAGAAGAGCCTGACGATCGGGCGTACCAACACGTTCACCACGGCGAACACCACGGCGACCGCCAGGATCGTCAGGACCTCGTCCTGGGTCGAGGCGGCGTCGATGTCGATACCGGTGACGATCAGGGTGGCGACCCACAGCGCGATCGCGTTGACGACCAGGCGAATGATCAGCTGCACGGAGGGAGCGTATCCGGCCGCCGGGGTCCAGGGAACGAATCCGGCCGCCTGGCCGGTCGTGTCATCCAGAGACGGCGACCTCCGACGGAGCCGGCTCGGCGGGTGACCGGGGATGCGCATGCTGGACCAACCCGATGCCGGCGAGCACGACGAAGCCACCGGCGACCTGAACCGGTGTGAGCGCCTGACCCAGCCACGCCCACGCGACGAGTGCCGCACCGACCGGCTCTGACATGCCGACCACGCCGACGGCGGTCGGGCTGATGTGCCGTAGCGCGGCGAGGTTCAGCGAGTAGGGGACCAGCGTGCCGAGCAGGATCACCCAGGCGATGCCGACCCACACCGGCACCACGAGCGTGTCGAGTGCCCCGAGCATCGACGCCTCACCTGCCAGCACCGCCGGGTCGAAGGTCCACCACGGCAAGACAACGGCCCAGAACAACGCACCGAAGGCGAACATGTAGAAGGTCAGCGACGCCGGGTCGCGCGTTGCCGCGGTGTGGCTGCCGACGAGGAAGTAGATGGCGAGGCACGCGGCAGCTCCGAGCCCGGCAGCCACACCGACCGGGTCGAGGCCGGTGTCGCGCCAGACCTGGGCGACCAACGCGAGCCCGCCGAGGGCCAATGCGATCGCCAGCCAGGTACGGGCCCGGACGTCCTGCCGCAGCACCACGCGGGCGTACAGGGCGACCAGCACCGGAGCGGTGAACTCCAGCAGGAGCGCGATCCCGACCGGGATCCGGTCGATCGCGACGAAGTACAGCCACTGGACCAGCGCCGCGCCGGCGATGCCCAGGACGGCCAGCGCCGGGAGCTCGCGAGCCGTGAGCCGCAGTCGGCCCGGCGCGAAGGCCAGCAGTACGAGCCCGATCCCGACGGCGGCACCCGTGCAGCGCACCGCCGAGAGCCGGGCCGGTTCGATTCCCGCCTCGAGGACCACCTTCGAGACGCTGGCGTTCACGGCGAACAGGGCCGCGGCCAGCGTGACGTAGGCATAGCCTCGACGGGAGTTCGCGGCCATCACCAGGGTGACATTAGCGATACCACCCGACGCTGGTGTCGCCGTACGCGGGTACCGGCCACGGCGCCAGGGTCCGGCGCCCCTTAAGGTGACCGCCATGTCCAGCACGCCTCGGCTCCGCAGCGCTCTCGACGCGCTGCCCTCGTACAAGCCCGGCCGCCCCGCGGCCGCCGCAGGTGAGGGCCCGCAGGTCTACAAGATCTCGTCCAACGAGAACCCGTACCCGCCACTGCCGGGCGTCCTGGACGCGGTCGCCGAGGCGGCTGCCGTCATGAACCGGTATCCGGACATGTTCGCGTCCGGCCTGGTCGCCGCACTCGCCGCGCGCTTCGACGTGCCGGCCTCTCACCTCGCGACCGGCACGGGCAGTGTCGGCGTCCTCCAGCAGATCCTCCAAGCCACGGCGGCCGAGGGTGATGAGGTGATCTACGCCTGGCGCTCGTTCGAGGCCTACCCCATCGTCGTCGGCATCTCCGCAGCCACCCCCGTCCGCGTCCCACTCGACACCGCGGCCCGGCACGATCTGGACGCGATGGCCGAAGCGGTCACCGACCGGACCCGGTTGATTCTGGTCTGCAGCCCGAACAACCCCACTGGGCCGGTCGTGGGCCGCGACGAGATGACCGCCTTCCTCGACCGCGTTCCCGGGGACGTCCTGGTGGTTGTCGACGAGGCGTACTGCGAGTTCGTCCGCGATCCCGGCGCCGTCGACGGCGTCGATGTCTACCGCGACCGTCCGAACGTGTGCGTCCTTCGGACGTTCTCGAAGGCCTACGGCCTGGCCGGCCTCCGGGTCGGCTTCGCCATCGCGCACGAGCCCGTGGCCGACGCGCTCCGGAAGACCGCAGTGCCCTTCGGTGTGTCCGGCGTCGCCCAGCACGCGGCGATCGAGTCGCTGCACCGCGAGGACGCACTGCTCGAGCGGGTCGAGTCGCTCGTCGCGGAGCGGAGCCGGGTCCGCGGCGCGCTGTTGGATCAGGGGTGGTCCGTACCGGTGACCGAGGCGAACTTCGTCTGGCTGGCGCTCGGTGAGGACACCGTCGAGTTCGCTCGAGCGTGCGACGACGCGGGTGTCGTGGTACGGCCCTTCCCCGGTGAGGGATGCCGGGTCACGGTGGCCGAGCCTGAAGCGGGCGACCTGTTCCTGCGGGTCGCCGCTGAATGGCGGGAGGAGCGCCGGACCTGACTATGCCCGGAAATCGGGACGGCACCCAGGGTTCGGGGGGCGAAACCCGGGTGCCGTCCTTGCGGCCCGCCTCAGCAACACCGCGGCGGGCTGTTGAGCGCCACGGCGGCCGCTTGGTGTGGACTGAGCGCAGCCGCCGTCCCGACGCCGGCCACCAGGGCCAAGGTCGTCAATGCGGCGGCGATGAAACGCTTAGTTCGCGACACCTCTACCTCCCGGGGGGTTGGGGGGCTGGCGCGGACGTGACACCTCGTAGTGAAATAGCGTCATGGCGATTCGTCAAGCTCAGACCGCTGTAGATCCCGAGGCCCGGACGGCGGTCGGCGCCCGTATCCGCTCTGTCCGGCTCGAGCGGGGCCTGTCCCAGGCGGAGGTAGCCGAGGGCCTGCTGTCGGCCAGCTACGTCTCCCTCGTCGAGAGCGGACGTCGCCAGCCGGCGAGCTCGGCGTTGCAGCACATCGCCGACAGGCTCGGAGTCGACGCAGGCTTCCTTCGCGACGGCGTCGATGCCGAGGTCCGCCGGCGCGCCCGGCTCGCCCTCGGTCACGCCGAGCTCGCGCTGGCCCACGGCGATGTAGACGACGCCTACCGCCGGTTCACCGAGCTCGTCGACACGAGGGGCCTTGGCGATGACGAACGCCGGCAGGTCCGCATGGGCCAGGCGCTGGCGGCCGAACGGTGCGGCGATCTCGAGGAGGCGCTGCGCGTCCTGGGCGAATTGGCCGACCAGGCCCGACGGGCACCGGCCGTGCACCCGTGGATGGACGTCGCCGAAGGGTTGTGCCGCTGCTACCGCGAAGCGGGCGACCTCGACCTGGCCATCACGACCGGCGAGGAGGCGATGCGCAACGCCGCCGAGCTGGGGCTCGACACGAGCGACGAGTACGTGCGGCTGGGCTGCACCGTGCAGGCCGCATACCAGGAGCGCGGCGACATCACCAAGGCCACCCTGATGGCTGCCGACCTGGTTCGCATCGCCGAGGCCATGGGCGCGCCGCACTCCCGCGGCGCGGCGTACTGGAACGCGGCCCTGATGGCCGAGTCGCGCGCCGAGATCGGGCAGGCCCTGGTCCTGGTCGAGCGTGCCATCGCGATGTTCGGCGAGAGCGACGACCGCCGCAACCTCGGCCGCATTCGGGTGGCGTACGCGTGGCTGCTGCTCCAACAGTCGCCGCCGGAGGCCGTCCGCGCACTCGATCTGCTCGACAGCGTCCGCCCCGAGCTCGTCGACCACGGCGGTGCCGTCGACGTCGGCTACTGCGACACGGAGCGGGCGCGGGCGCTGATGACCCTCGGCCGGCTCGACGAGGCGCGCGAAGCTGCCGAGACATCGCTTTCCGTTCTCGGCGAAATGCCGCGGCTGGAGTCGGCGCAGACCCGGCTGTTGCTCGGTCGGGTGTTCCGCGAGAAGGGCGATCTCGACGCGTGCGTCGAGCAGGCCACGCTGGCGGCGGCGATGCTCGAGGCGATGGGTGCCTCGAGGCAGGCGGCCGCAGCATGGCGCGAACTGGGCGACCTCTACCGCGACCTCGGCCACGTCGACGCGACGCTCGATGCCTACGACCGGGCACTCCGGGCTCTCCGCGTCGTGCCGTTGGCGGCGGTGCGGCCCGCCGTCGACCCGACCGGACGCCATGTCTCCGCACGTCAGGAGCATTTGACGACATAACTGACGGTCTTCACTGGTCGTCCGCGCCCCCGGGCGCCGGCGGCGCACCGCAGGGGAGTGTGCGAGCCGGTACCGGGGGCGCGGCGCGCCTTCACCCCGTCCGGGTCACCGGGTTCCCACCGGTTCGGGCACCGGTCGCTCCGGTTCGACGGCAGGACGCTTCGTGCGGGCTGTGCGCTCGCCGCCCACCACCAGTGCCACCCCGACGACGACGAGCAGGCCGCCGCCGAGCACGACCGCTGTGACCGATTCGGAGAGGATCAGCCAGCCCAGGAACACCGCGACGGCCGGGTTGACGTATGCGTACGTTCCGACCAACGACAGCGGCGCGTTCGCCAGGGCGAATCCGTACGCCGTGTAGCCGAGCAGCGACCCCAAGACCACGAGGTAGGCCAGTGCGATCCAGCCCTCGGCTGGTACTTCGGCGGGCGCGAGGTCGGCCCCTTCACCGACGACCAGTGCGACGACGGTCATGATGGCGCCGCCCGCGAGCATCTCGTACGCGGTCGCCAGCAGCGCGCCCTTCGGCAGGCCGAGCCTGGGCGACAGGTATGACCCGAACGCCCAGCACACCGTGGCCACCAGGATCACCAGAACGCCCCAGGGCTCGACACCCTCGATGCCTCCACGGGGCAGGCTGATCGCGGCGATGCCACCGAAGCCGACCAGGACGCCGAGCCAGGTCAGCGGCCGCGGACGGTCGCCGCGCGCAACGCGCAGCAGCACGAACCACAGCGGAACCGCGCCGACGATCAGAGCGGCCAGGCCGCTGGGTACGGTCTGTTCTGCGACTGCGACCAGGCCGTTGCCCAGCAAGAGCAGGAGCGTGCCCACGATGGTAGCGGCCCGCAACTCGCGCCAGGTGATGCGCAGCGCACCCACGCCTCGGCGCAGCGCCAGGAAGCCGATGAGCAGCGCAGCCGCAACGAGGAAGCGCGTACCCATTCCCAACAGCGGGGGGATCTCCGACTCGACCACGACGCGAATGGCGAGGTAGGTCGACCCCCACACGACGTAGACGGTCACCAGGGCTGCCCATACCGCTGCGGCGCTCGCCCGGAATCCGGCAGGCGTCATTACCGTCTCCTAACGTGATTGCTGTCACTCCATTCTCGGGGATGCGCCCGGCTCAGCGACAGCGGATATCGGCCATCGAGTCGCCACATCGCGTCACACCTAGTGGTCGCCCGGGTGCGGGGAGGCCGCATCGACGCCCGGCTTCTCCGACTTG
>DATHII010000129.1:0-3645 GCA_035316885.1 Jiangellaceae bacterium
CCCGCAGGTTCGGCTTCGCGCGGCCATCACCTTCGTCGTCCGCAGCGCGCGAGGTGGGTAGTCGAGCGGCACGCCGAGTTGGGCGAGCACATCGACAGCCAGCCCGAGCCAGACCAGTCTCGATGGTTGCATCACGGCTGACGAGGCAACACTGATGCAGTTTCCCGGGTCCAAGGGAGAGATCTCCGCCGCTGTCTTCGGTGACGGCCAGGTCGGCGTCGTGGTTTCCAACACGATCATCGGTCGGGTGTGTGACTGGCTGCCGTGGGCCAACGAGCTGGCTGACCGGGGCTACCGCGTCATGCTCTTCAACTACAGCGTTCTCATGCCGACGACCGACGTCCCGGCGGCCGTTGACACGTTCGCCGAGGACACCGTCGAGGCGGCCGCGATGCTGCGTCAGCTGGGCGTCCAGAAGGTGGCGCTGGTCGGCGGCTCCGTCGGGGGTCTCAGCGCGTTACGCGCGGGGTTGGACGCCGAGGCGAGGGCCGACGGGATCGTCTGCCTGTCGGGATCAGGCTCGACCGAGGTCACAGAGTCGGTCGCTGGGCTGCAGGTACCGGTCCTGTTCGTGGCGGCCCGGGATGACTTTCCAGCCTTCGAGATGGCGGACGAGCTGTACGGCGCCGCCACGAGCGCCAAGAGTCGCAAGCTCGTCCTTGTCGACGGCGCGCTGCACGCAGACATGCTGTTACAACCCACTGCACCAACGAAGTCACAGGTGGAGACGGAGATTCTGACCTTCCTCGAGGCGCTGTAGGGCCCCTCAGGCGGTGTCGGTCGGGTCGGCGACATGCCCGATGAACACGGGCGTTCCGGTGTGTGTATCCACGAGGGCGAAGGCGAACGGGTGGTCGGCCCGAATCACGGCCGGCGGAGGTGGCGCGGAGACGCCGATCGAAATTCCGGTTGCGGCTGCGGCCTCGGTGCCCCCCTCGTCAACGGTGATGTTGGCACTGTGGACCACCTGGTCGATCCACACGCCGGGAAGCATCCCGGAGAAGTCCGCACCCGGTTCGAACGGGACGTCCATGCCGAGCTCCTGCAGCGGTGGAATGAGGTCCAGGCCGGTGGCGAAGTCCCAGCGGGGTATCGACAGGTCCACCCGGCCCGGGGTCAGCCGGGTCGCCACCTCCGACAAGGTGTCGGGCGCGAGCAGCTCTGCTGGTGTCGTCTGGCCGGTCGGTACCAGGACCCACATGGCGATCCTGCTGTCCGCGTAGGGCAGTTCGACTGCCTGCCAGGTGTCGCTGGTCGCGTACCGGAGTTTGCTCTCCTGGCTCATCATCGGAGCACGGACGGTGCTGCCGTCGGCTCGGGTGAACGACTCGGTCGTCGTCTCGCCCAGGGCGAACGGGAGTGCCCAGTCGGCCTTGAAGTAGACGGCGTTGGCCAACACGACTTTCGTCTCGGGGTCCAGTTGGTCGAGGAGATTCTCTATTCGATCGGCGGTCTGTTCGCGGACCCAAGCGTCGATGATCTCGATCGCCGTCGGCGTTGTGAAGTCCACGGCCTGCGCCCCGGCGCCGTACTGGGACGCCAGGATCCGCAGGAACTCCTCCTCGACGCGCACACCTTCCTGGACGAACAGTCCGTTGGCGATGCTGACCACCGGCGGCTCCGACTCGCCCGGCGTCCTCGTCGCGGAGGGCGACGTCCGCGGCGGCGGACCTGCCGTGATGACGAGCTCGCGGGTGATGGCGTTGAAGGCGGCATGCACGCCGTCTGTCGGGTAACGAAGGACGGCATCGATCTGGTCGGCGGTGTCGCCGCGCGCACCCGCCCGGGCCATCGCGAACGCATAGGCGATGCTGAGCGGGGAGATCACCGTGTTGCTCGCCGGTTCGGCGCTCACCCGATAGAGGTCGTATCCGAACGCAGTGATCCCCTCGACGGTCGCGTTGACAGGCGCATCCGCCGGTGGCGGTTCCCGGTCGACGCCGGCCGCCCGCAATTCCAACGGGTCTGCAGGCACGGAACTGGGATTACCGGTCCCACACGCCGCTACCACGATGGCGATCACCGCACCCGCGAGAAGCCTCTGCACGTTGCCGACGCCTCGCCTGCGCATGCGGACCACCCCATTCATGGCTTCGACGCCACGCCGGCGGTGTCGGTTCCACATGACGGTCGACACGTTGTGCGATCACGCAGACCTATCCGCTGGCGGGCTAACCGTGGGCTAACCGTCCCTCCCACTCGGACGCGAGCATGGCGTAGGCGACGGTGTCGAGCCACTCGCCGGACCGGTGCAGCGACTCGGCGATCGCGTGGGCCTCGCGGCGCATGCCGAGGCGTTCCATGAGCCGCCACGACGCGTCGTTGTCCAGGAAGCAGTTCGCGACGACGCGGCGCACTTTCAGCTCGTCGAAGCAGTAGGTGAGGAGAGCTCGGACGGCTTCGGTGGTGTACCCGTGCCCGGTGTAGGCGGGGTCGAGGACCCAGCCGAGCTCGGCTCGGGTGTTCCGTGCCTGGTCGGTGACCTCGCTGTGGTCGTCGGAGTGGCCGCAATAAGCGCACCAGAGGGTGAGGTCGTCGGGAAGCGCGTCGTAGTCGTCGGCTGAGACTCCGAAGATCTGGTTGCAGTTGGGGCATTCGCGGCCGAAGTGCCCATCGTCATCGGTAGGCATGCTGACGTTGAAGCGCACCTCGTTGCCAGAGCCGCCGAGGCCATCTGGAAATCGGAATTGGCTCATGCTTCCAGTGTGTCCTCATCCGCCGACAGTTTCGAGCATGGCGAGTGCGCGCCAGAACGCGCGGTCCGTCAGCGGAATGCCGAAGTCGTCGGCGCGCGCCTGGGTCGTGCTCCTGGATCCCTGAGCGGTCACTGGATCTCGGCATCGCGGCATGCAAGGTCGGCCCGCTGGCGGCGATATGATGCCGACATGGACGCCTGCCGAGCAGGCGGCGCCAGTCCGAAGCGCGCATGAACGAACCCTCGCCCCTGAAGGCGTGGCCGGACGTTCCGACGTGGGTGTTGGTGTGTCGCGCCGACCGTCTTTCCCGTCGACTGGTTGCGCCGCGTCATCACAGAACGGCTGCGAATCACCCCGACGAGATCGATGGCGGTCACTGCGTCGCCTTGAGCCGGCCGCAAGAACTTGCCGATCGACTCATGGCTTGCTTTCGTAGCGACATGCGCTCTGGTCTGTGGCTGCCGCTGTTCGAGGAGCTTGCCGACCCGCGGGTTGTGGCGCGGCTGGCCGCCGATGCGGAGGAGCGGGGCTGGCACGGGGTATTTGTGTGGGATCAGCTCCGCTGGCGTGAGCCGATAAAGCAAGTGGCCGATCCGTGGATCACCTTGGCGGCGATCGCGGCCGCGACCGAAGAGGTGATGCTTGGCTCCATGGTCACCCCGCTTGCGCGCCGGCGCCCGGCCAAGGTGGCAAGGGAAACCGCGACGCTGGATCGGCTCAGCGGTGGCCGCCTCATCCTCGGCGTGGGTCTCGGCGGGGACCAGTTCGCCGCCGAGTTCTCCAAGACCGGGGAGCAGGTCGATGATCGAGTGCGTGGCGAGATGCTCGACGAGGCACTCGCGATCCTTGTGGCGGCCTGGTCCGGCGAGCCGGTCAACTATCGCGGCAGGCACTACCTCGTCGATGATGTTCAGTTCCTCCCTCGGCCGGTGCAACGGCCGCGGATACC
>DATHII010000130.1:0-2711 GCA_035316885.1 Jiangellaceae bacterium
CCTCCCGGCGGAACAGGCCCGCCATGACCAACGCCGCCACCGCGACCAGCGCGACGACGACGACGTAGGAGAGGTTGCTGCCGGACAGCGAGATGGCCGAGCCGCTCTCCTGAGCCCGGATGAGCCCGGTCATTCGTCCTCCTTGACGTGGCCCGACGTCTGGGCCGGCCGACCAATGCCCCGGCACCCGCGCGCGGCCTGCGCGGCGGGTACGGGACCGTGGTTGTCCATCCAGGGCCGACCGACTGATCGGCCCGACTGGGGCCGGAGTCTACGCAGTGCCGCTCAGCGGCTCGCCACCGCTACCGGCGGCCAGCCCAGCGCCAGGCGCATTCCCAGCTCGGATGTCGTGACCTCGAGCCGCGGCGCGAACTCGGCCAGCACCGCCAGCGCGGCGCCGACCGGTAGCTCCTCGGCGATGTCCGCGGCCGCCGGGACGGCATCGGCGAGGACCCTCAGCGCGTGGTCGCCGGTGGCCGGGTCGAGGGGCGCGGAGGCACGCACATCGACTGTCAGACCTGCGCTGTCGTCGAACACGAGCACGACGGGGTCGTCTGGCCGGGTCTGCCGCTGCAACGCGAGCGCAAGGCCGCAGGCCTCGCCCACGGCGAGCCGGACTTCGTCGAGGAGGTCGTCGGCCAGCCCCGCACGCCGGGCCAGTGCGACGGCCACCTGCCGCGCGGTCCGGACGTGCGCCGACCGGGGAACGAAGCTGAGCTCGACCATTCCCACAGCGTGGCCGGTCAGTCGCTCGCCGCCACCGCCGTGGCGACGGAATCGTGGATCGGGAAGACCTTGGTCAGGCCGGTGATGCGGAAGATCTTCAGGATCCGCTCCTGGGTGCACACCAGGCGCATCGAACCGTCGTGCTGGCGGATCCGCTTGAGTCCGCCCACGAGTACGCCCAGACCGGTCGAGTCGAGGAAGTCCACGCCCTGCATGTCCACGACGATGTCGTGTCTTCCGGCGTCGACCAGCTCGGCGAGTTGCTCGCGCAGCTTAGGCGCCGTGTAGACGTCGATCTCGCCGGCCACCTCGACGACGGTGCGCCCGCTCTCGGCGCGGGTCGACAGGGACAGGTCCACGCGGTCCTCCAGACACGTTCCTCGGTTCGTGGCATTCAACCACGGTGCGAGACTTTCGACGTGTGCCCACCACCCGCCGACCTGCTCGCCACACTGACGGCGGGTGCCGGGCGCCAGGAGCGGGTGACCCACGTCGAGTCGGTTCCGGCTCGCACGGCGCGGACCGTGCCCTGGCCGGACTGGCTCGACCCGCAGGTCCGGTCCCGGCTGGAGGCGGTCGGCATCCGGGCACCGTGGGCTCATCAGGTCGAGGCCGCCTCGCACGCGTGGTCGGGGCGATCGGTCGTCGTAGCTACCGGGACAGCGTCGGGAAAGTCGCTGGCGTACCTCTTACCTGCCCTGACCGCTGCCCGCCAGGACCGGTCCCGCACCCTGTACATCTCCCCCACGAAGGCGCTTGCCGCGGACCAGCTGCGAGCACTGGAGGCTTTCCTCGTCCCGGACGTCGTTGCGGCGACATACGACGGCGACACGCCGGTCGAGGCCAGGGACGTGGCACGCGCCCATGCGACCTACCTGCTGACCAATCCCGACATGGTGCACCGCTCGCTGCTGCCGCTGCACCATCGGTGGGCCGCATTCCTCCGGTCGCTGCGCTTCGTCATCGTCGACGAATGTCACGGGTACCGGGGCGTTTTCGGCTCCCACGTCGCCCAGGTGCTGCGGCGCCTGCGCCGGGTATGCGCCCTGTACGGGGCTGACCCGGTCTTCGTCCTGGCGTCGGCGACGACCGCCGATCCGGCGGCGAGTGCCGGCCGGCTTGTGGGCGTCCCCGTCACCGCAGTCACGGCCGACGGGTCGCCGCGCGGAGCGACTGCCTTCGCCCTGTGGGAGCCACCGCTGCTACCCGCGCGGCCCTCGGCCGGGGGAGGCGGCGAGAACGGAGCGCCGATCCGGCGCAGCACGGTGGCCGAGACCGCCGACCTGCTCGCGGACCTCGTCGTGGCCGGTGCGCGGACGGTTGCCTTCGTGCGGTCCCGGCGCGCCGCCGAGACCGTCGCGACGCTCACCCGCGCGGCTCTGGCCCCGGTGGACCCTGACCTTCCCAGCCAGGTCGCTGCCTACCGCGCCGGATACCTCTCCTATGAGCGACGGGCCCTCGAGGCGCAGCTCCAGGCAGGGACGCTTCGCGGGGTGGCGGCGACCAACGCGCTCGAGCTCGGGGTCGACGTCGCCGGTCTCGACGCAGTACTCATGGCGGGGTGGCCGGGAACGCGGGCCTCGTTGTGGCAGCAGGCGGGACGGGCCGGGCGGGCCGGACAGGGGGCGCTCGCCGTGCTGATCGCGCGCGACGACCCGCTGGACACCTACCTGGTCAACCATCCCGCCGCCGTGTTCGGGCATCCGGTGGAGGCGACCGTCCTCGACCCGGACAACCCTTATGTGCTCGCTCCGCACCTGTGTGCCGCCGCGGCCGAGTCACCGCTGACCGACGACGACGTCACGCTCTTCGGCCCCTCCGCGCCCCAGGTGCTGGCCTCGCTCGAGCGCCGTCGGCTGCTGCGCCACCGGAGCTCGGGGTGGTACTGGACCCGTCGCGACTGGGCCTCGGACCTCGCGGATCTGCGCGGAACCGGTGGTGAGCGCATCCGGCTCGTGGAGGTCGCAACCGGGCGACTGCTCGGG
>DATHII010000131.1:0-2112 GCA_035316885.1 Jiangellaceae bacterium
CGATACGTGTGGACCGCACCCACCGGACACACCTACCAGGTCGACCCCGAAATCGTCGGCCTCCTCGCCTCACCACCGCCACCGGGCCAGGACCCGCCAGCCGACCCGACACCAACCGACCCCGACCCACCACCCTTCTGAGTGGTGGTACCTCGGACAGGGCGTGCGCGTGGGTCGCCGGCGGCGCCGCTACCAAGCCTCGCGGGCTCCCAGCACGTAGAACGCGACAGCAGCCGCGGCAGCGACGTTGAGCGAGTCGACGCCGGCGCGCATCGGGATCGTGACGCGCAGATCGGCGTCCGCCGTCCACCGTGCCGACAGGCCTGCGCCTTCAGTTCCCAACACGATGGCGAACCGCTCGGCGACGGGCGCCTGCGCCAGCGGCACCGCACCCGGACCCGGCGTCAACGCGACGATCTGGAAGCCCGCGGCTCTGAGGTCCCCGAGGCCGTCGTACCAGTGCGCCATCCGCGCGTAAGGCAAGGAGAACACCGTGCCCATCGAGACCTTCACCGCACGGCGGTAGAGCGGGTCCGCACATCGCGGGCTCAACAGCACGGCGTCCATGCCGAGTGCAGCGGCACAGCGGAAGACGGCACCGACGTTCGTGTGGTCGACCAGGTCCTCGAGCACGACCACCCGGCGCGCTCCCCCCAGCAGGTCGGCCACGCTCGGCAATGGCCGCCGCTGCAACGACGCCAGGGCACCCCGATGGACGTGGAAGCCGGTCACGGCCTCGACCAGCTCCGCTGGCGCGACGTAGCAGGGCACGTCCGCCGCCAGCTCGAGCACATCGGCCAGAGACTCCAGCCAGCGCGGCGCCATCAGCAACGACCGGACCGCATACCCGGCCTCGACCGCACGGCGCACGACCTTCTCGCCCTCGGCCAGGAACAGGCCGTGTTCCGCCTCCATCGACGTTCGCAGCTCGACGTCCCGCAGGTTCACGTAATCGGCCAGCCGCGGGTCGGCCGGATCGGTGACGTGCTCGAGACGAGCCATGGCCGGCAGATCCCGTCTCAGCGGTCGAACTGGAGGACGACCTCGTAGTGGTCGTCCTCCTCCATGACCTCGAGTGAGCCGGACGATCGGTAGAAGATCGACATCATCGCGTCATTGCCGAGCAGCACGTCGGCGGTGAACCCGCGGACGCCGTGCCGGCGCGCATAGTCCGTGGTCCGCTCGTGCAACACAGTCCCCAGCCCGCGGCCATGCCATTCGGGATCGACCATGTATGCAACGTCGGCCAGCCCGGTTTCGGGGTCGACGAAGTAGCTCGAAGCGCCGACGGCCCGCTCGGCCTCCTGGTCGCCGACGACCGCGACGAACGCCATCTCCTCGTCGTAGCCGACGCTGCTCAGGTGTTCGGCGTGCTCGAGGGTCAGCGACGACAGCCGGCGGAAGAAGCGCGTGAGCACGTCGCGCGGCCGAAGGCGGTAGAACAGCGCCTGCAGCAACGGGGCGTCCGCGGTCCGGGTCGGCCGGACGAGCACGGTCCGGCCATCTGCCAGGGCTACCACGTGTTCCTCCTCGAACGGGTAGGCCCGCCGGCTGCGCAGGCGCTGCCCCGCGGGCAGTAGGCCGAGATCGGCAGCGGCGCGCAGCAGGTCCTCGCGGTGGTCGGGGTGCGCGATCTCCACAAGTGCGATGGCACGTTCGCGCAGAGATGCACCGTGCAGGTAGGCAGTCCCATATTCGCTGACCGCCCAGTGGACGTCCCAGCGCGGGATCGTCACCGGATCGTCCGGCCCCAGCGCCGGGCGCACGGCGGACGTTCCGTCCCTGGTGGAGGCGAGACACACGATCGCCCGGCCACCACGCGAGCGGACGGCGCCCTGGTGGAAGCCCACCTGCGCGCCCACCCCACCCAGCGGCATCTCACCGCCGGGCTCGGCGCAGACCTGTCCGGTCAGGTCGATGCTCGCGGCCTCGGTTATCGAGACCATGCGCCGCTGGGCGGCGACCACGTCCGGGTCGGCGACCTCGTCGATCGGCCGCAGCACGACCTTCGGGTTGGCGTCGATCATGTCGTAGAGACTCCTGGTGCCGACGGCCGTGCTCGCCACGATCCGGCCTCGGCTCATGGTCTTCCGGCGGCCGGTGACCACCCCC
>DATHII010000132.1:0-4342 GCA_035316885.1 Jiangellaceae bacterium
CGAGGGCAGCGGCCCGGCGCCGACCCGCGAGCACGGCGCCGACGATCAGCGCAGCGGCAACCAGTAAGCCGAGGACGAGCAGCAGCGGGTAGGACAGGCTCATCGGCGTCTCCGACGGGTCTCGGCGACGACTTCCAGCAGCGTTTCGACGAGATCGCTGCCGGTGTCAACCCGGTGCAGCGGCACCCCTGCCCGGCGCATGCCGGATCGAAGTTGCGCGTCCCGGTCGTCGACCCCATCGCGGAACCGGGCGCGGAACCACGGGTCTGCTGAGTCGACGAGCATCTGCTCGCTTGTTTCGGCGTCCTCGACCACGATCAGGCCGGCCTCGGGTAGGGCGTCGTCCGCGCCGTCGATGATCCGCAGCGCGACGACCTCGTTCCGATGCGCGAGCCGGAACAGCGGGCGTTGCCACTCCCCCGTGCCGATGAAGTCCGAGATCACCACGACCAGACAGCGCCGGGCCAGTGACGCGACCGTGTCGAGCATGGCGGCCAGGTCGGGCGTGGCCGCCGTCCGGGAGTCCGGACCGCGGTCGAGCTCCCGTCCGATCCGCAGTGCATGACCGCGCCCAGTGCCGGGCGGGACGATACGTGTCGTGCCGGTGTCGTAGAGAATGGCACCGACCCGGTTGCCGTTGCGGCCGAGGAGTCTGGCCAGGATGAGCGCGAGTTCTGCAAGCACGTCCTGTTTCACGCGGCCCGGGCCACCGAACACCATCGATGCCGATCGGTCGAGGACGAGCCACGTGGTCAACTCACGATCCTCGTTGAATTCCCTTACCTGCGGTTCATCGAGCCGGGCAGTGACGTTCCAGTCGATGTGCCGGGCGTCGTCGCCTTCTACGTACGGCCGCAACCCGGCCAAGTCAAAACCAGTACCTCGCCGCGGCGTGCGATATCCGCCCTGGACACGCCCGTCGAGTCGCCGCACGACCCGCCACTCCAGCCGGTGCAGCAGGCGGTCGGGCGCGGAGATCATGGCTGGAGCACCACGTCCGGTACGGGCACGGCGCGCAGCACCCGGATCAGGATGCTGTCGGCGTCGAGGTCGTCGGCCAGCGCCTCGTACGACAGCACGACGCGATGGCGCAAGACGTCGAGCGCCACTTCGTCGACGTCGTTGGGCAGCACGTAGTCGCGGCCGCGGAGGAACGCCAGTGCCCGGCCGCCCAGGACCAGCGCGATCGTGGCCCGCGGGCTCGCCCCATAGGTCACATACCTCTCCAGGTCGCCTTGGCCGACCCCTCCCGGCGATCGGGTGGCTGCGACGAGCCGGACGGCGTAATCGACGACCGCGGGGTCGACGTAGACCTGCGCGACGCTGTCCCGCATCCGCATCAGGTCTTCCGGGGTCAGCATCACCTGCGGCGGATCGGGCGGCAGCAGAGCCCGCCCGACGACCGCGTGCTCCTCCGGCGAGGTCGGGTAACTCACGAGAACTTTCATCATGAATCGATCCACCTGTGCCTCGGGCAGCGGATAGGTGCCGTCGGACTCGATCGGGTTCTGGGTCGCCATCACCAGGAACGGCTCCGGTACGCGGAAAGTCTCCCGTCCGATGGTCACCTGCCGCTCCTGCATCACTTCGAGTAACGCGCTCTGCACCTTGGCGGGGGCCCGGTTGATCTCGTCGGCCAGCAGCAGATTGGTGAAAACCGGCCCCAGCGAGACATCGAACTCGCCGGTCCGCTGGTGGTAGACCCTCGTTCCGACGAGGTCGGCCGGCACAAGGTCGGGAGTGAATTGAATCCGCTGGAACTGCCCACCGATCGCTCCGGCCAGCGACTTCACCGCGAGCGTCTTGGCCAGCCCCGGGACGCCCTCAACGAGCAGGTGGCCGCCGGCGAGCATGGCGATCGCCATTCGCTCCAGCAGCACATCCTGGCCGACGATCGTGCGCTTGACCTCGAACAACACGGGTTCGAGCGGGTTCGGCGTCATGGCATCACCTTGGATCGTTGTCGATAATCAGGATGTGGGCTGAGCCCTTCGACAAGCTCAGGACAGGCCCCGTCGAAGTCCGCGCGTCGGCTCGCTTCACAGCCGCGGCCCCCCGCCTTGCCCCGGACCCTCGTCTCCAGCGAGCGCCGCTCCAATCGGGACGGCGAACCCGATCCCGGCGAATGCGTCGTCCCGTCCGGGGTCGGCGATCGACACGACGACGCCGACCACGAGCCCCTGAGTGTTCAGCAGCGGACCACCGGAGCTGCCGGGGTTCACGGCTGCGTCGAACTGGATCAGCCCGGACAGAGGGCCCGCCTCGGTATTCGTCCTGCGGTTCAGACCGGAGACGATCCCCGTGGTCGTGCTATGCCGCAGCCCGAGTGGGTTGCCCATGGCGACCACGTCCGATCCCACGGCAACGCCTCGGCCGAGGGTCGCCGGGATCACGACCTCAGGGAGCTTCTGGGGAATCAGCGCGGCGATGTCGATCTTCGGGGCTGCCGCGGCGACCGTAGCGGAAGTCCTGGTGCCGTCGGCAAACAGGATCGAGATGCTGCCGCCGCCCGAGACGACGTGGTTGGCGGTGAGCACGGTGCCGGTGTCGGTGACAATCACGCCGGACCCGAGCGAGCCCTTCGAGGTGGTGATCAGCACCACCGACGGAACGACCTGTTGGTACAGGTCGGTGACCGGCAGCGGGGTCGCCGTCGCCGACCGTGTCGCGGTTGGGGTGGGGGTTTCTGAAGCCTGGTTGGCCGACGTAGCCGAGCCAGACCCGAGCTTGAACGCCAGCGCGGCGATGATCACCATGGCAACGACGAGAACGCCCGCGGCAGAGACGGCCCAGCGCCAACCGTGGCCTGCTCGGACCCGACCGTCTCCATCCGTCGTCAGCGCTTGAGCTGATCCCGAACGCTCGGGCTGTCCTTGAGCTGGGGATGATGCGCTACCAGCGGCCACGTCGGCGCCGGGCGCGCGGAAACCGCGCCGTGGTTCAGCCCCGGCGGGGTCCATGGAGAAAGCGTATGTACCGATCCTATGAATCCGCTGTGCATCGTCCATGCTCCGACGCGGACCTTTGTCTTCCACAACGCCTCGTGCACACTCGATCGCCTGCGCGGCAAACACCGTGATACCTAGGTCAGCGGGAGCGGCACCATCTCAGCCTTCCTCGGTCGCGGCCGACGCGGCCCAGCCCGACCAGCGGCGTACGTCGACGGCGAGCACGGCCCCGCGCGCAGCGAAGCGCGGGTAGCGGTCGGCGAGCAGGGACAGGGCGCGTACGCCCTCAGGGTCTTCCGGGTCGACCACGCGACCAATGCCGTCGGCGCGTACCCACCACAGTTCGTTCCAGTCGTCGGCGTAATGGTCGACCAGCAGCGCGACGGCCGGGTTGGCCGCGACATTGGCGATCCGCTTGAGCGCGGTACTGCGCTTGGCTTTGGCGTCGACCGCGCTGTAGATGGTGTCGCCGTCCACCGCGAACGTGACCGGCACGATGTGCGGCCGGCCGGCAGCGTCGGCAGTCGCAAGGCGGGCGACGCGGGCGGCGGCGAACCGCTGCCGTGCCTGGTGCGGAGTCACTCCGGGTTGTACTCCGTGATCGCCCTCTCCCACTCCTCCATGGCTTGTTCGAGGCGCCAGCGCGGCCCGGACGGGAACCACCGCGCGACCCGCGAGACGCCAGCCTCACGGAGTTTCTCGAACACCTTCGGATCGGCTGGCACGCTCATCACCTGCACCCGGACGGGCCGGTCGGCGCGGGCCCGCAGCTCGGCGATGCGGTCGTAGACCTCCGGGTGGTAATTGGGGAACCAAGCGTCGCCGAACCCAAGCACCCGATCGAGGACGGTGGGGCCAGCGCCGCCAATCAGGACTGGTGGATGCGGCCACTGCGCGGGCTTGGGCCACGACCAGATCCGGTCGAAGTTGACATATTTGCCGTGGTAGCTGGCCTCATCATGGGTCCAGATTTCCTTCATGGCCTCGACCCGCTCCCGCATGACGGCCATCCGGACGCGCGGGTCAGTGCCATGATGGCGCATCTCGGTCCGGTTCCAGCCCGCACCCACGCCGAACTCAAGCCGGCCGCCCGAGAGGTGGTCGACGCTCGCGACCGCGTTCGCGGTGATGATCGGGTCACGTTCAACGATCAGGCAGATGCCGCTGGCGACGCGGATATTGCGGGTTGCCTCCGCGGCGGCGGTAAGCGCGACGAAGAGGTCGTACATGCGCCAGTACTTGGCCGGCAACGGCCGCCCCGGCGCGCGGTCAGTCTCCGCGGCCGGGATGTGGGTGTGCTCAGCGAAATAGATGGCGCTATAGCCGCGCTCCTCGGCCATCCGCGCGACCTCGCCAGGCCGCATGCCGTCGAAGGTGGGAAAGTATCCAAGACC
>DATHII010000133.1:0-20788 GCA_035316885.1 Jiangellaceae bacterium
AGAACAGTTGCACGTGGAAGCCGAACGTCTCGTGGTTCTGTGCAGCGTCCACCCCGTCGGGCCACCCTTCGACCACGGTGGCGCCGGCTTTCGCCAGGGCCTCGACGGCCTCGGCGAGCACATTGCGGACGTCACTGGACACAGGTGCGCTGTCGTCGTCCAGGACGTACCCCACCCGGAAGTCATCGAGCCGGGTGTTACGTGATGTCGGCAGCCGCCAGGACCACGCCTTAGCAGCCGGGTCCTCCGGTCCGGCAGTGACGCGAAGCGCGGTGCGCAGGTCGGCTGCGGACCTGCCGAGCGGGCCTACCGCGGACAGATAGGTCATGTCGCTGGGGTCAGGTCGCGGCCCGGGTGGCTGGAAGCCGGCAAGCGGGACGGTTCCGACGCTCGGCTTCAGGCCGTAGACACCGCAGAAACTCGAGGGGATACGGATGGAGCCGGCTAAATCCGAGCCGTACTCCGCAAACGTCAGTCCCGCCGCGAGCGCTGCGGCTCCGCCGCCCGTCGACCCGCCCGGCGTCCGGTTGAGATCCCACGGGTTGTTCGTCACGCCGTACAGGTCGTTCGCCGTCTGCCCGAAGTCGGCAAGCATGAAGTGCACGTTGGTCTTCCCGACGATGACCGCGCCTGCCTGCCTGAGGCGCTTGACGACCGTGGCGTCCCAGTCGGCCACGTAGTCCTTGAAGGCGGGGTTGCCCCATGTCGTGTGCGTGCCCGCCACGTTGAAGCTGTCCTTGACCGTCATGGGTACGCCGTGCCACGGGCCGAGGTCGCGACCTCGCGCCACCGCCTCGTCCGCTGCGGCGGCCTGTCGGCACGCGGCCTCCGCTGCCAACTCGACCACCGCGTTGAGTGCCGGGTTCAGTGCTTCGATTCTGGCCAGCATCACCTCGGTCAGCTCGCGGGCCGAGATTTCCTTGCGCCGGACCATGCCTGCCGCCGCGGCAGCGGACAGAAACACCAACTCGTCCATCATCACGCCTTCTCGGGAGTAGATAAAGGCCCTCGCGGGCCCACCTCATCCGTAGAACGAGAGAACACCCCAGCTCTCATCGCCACCGGCGGCATGCGCCCACCGAGACACCAAGCTGAGCGCCCGGCGCTGAACCCGTCAGCTGTCGCTCAGCCAGATGTCGTCGTACGGCACGCTCAACTCCTTCTGGGTCTCCTGGTGCATCGTCGACCCCGTCCACGAGCGCCACTTCTCCGGTGTGATCTCGATCGCGGTGTCGTCGAACCTGTTCCACACGGAATCGAGCTCATCGAGTGCGTCCGGGCGTATGTACTTCGCCCGAAGCCGGTGGTTGAGGTCCCGCGCATCGGCTCCGCTCACCAGCCGTCCGATCCCTTCCACGCTCACCATCAAGTGACGGCCGGTCGAGGCGCGGCCCTGGACCGCCATCGAGACCCGCTGCCGTCGCTCGACGTTGCGGGCCTTGCGGGTCACCGACGAGGTCTCGAAGTACAGCCGCCCGTCCTGATGGAGGAAGATCACGAATGCGAGATGGACCGAGCCGTCCGCGTTGAGAGTGCCGACCGTGGCCGTCTCCCTGAGGCGGAGCACGTCGTCGATCTCCTCGGAGGTCGGGTGAGTCCGATAGATCTGCTTCGCGTCAGCCATGCCGTTCTCACCCGGTGGGTCGTGGGGTGCGCGAGGGGGGAGTTGAACCCCCACGTCCTTACGGACACACGGACCTGAACCGTGCGCGTCTGCCTGTTCCGCCACTCGCGCGCGCTGCCCCTGACGTGGACGTCGTCGCACCGTCCCGAGGCCGGACAAGGCTAACACGGTGCGGACCGCTCCCAGCCCACGGCAATGCGTACGGAGCGTGCCACCTGGTTACGATCGGGGTCGGTCGCCGACCGGCGGCGTCGCATGGGGAAGGGGAGGTGGCCATGGGCGTACTCCAGCGTTTCGAGCGCCGCCTCGAAGGCATGGTCACGGGCGCGTTCTCCAAGGCGTTCCGCGCCGAGGTCCAGCCGGTCGAGATCGCGGCGGCGCTGCAGCGGGAGCTCGACAACAACGCTCAGATCGTCACCCGCGAACGCTCGCTGGTCCCCAACGACTTCGTCATCGAGCTCGGTCCCAACGACCACGGCAGGCTCGCGCCGTACTCCGGCACGCTCGCGACGGAGCTGGTCGAACTGGTCCGCGAGCACGCCGAACTCCAGAACTACGCCTTCACCGGCCCGGTCACGGTCGCGTTCGAGGAACACGACGACCTGGGCATCGGGCAGTTCCGGGTCCGCAGCACCGTCCGCGCAGGGGTCGATCGCGGCGCTTCCTACATGCCCACCGAGACCACGGAGCGCAGCGCAGCGGCCTACCTCGTCATCAACGGCACCCAGCACCCGGTGGTCGCGCCAGGCCTGGTGCTCGGCCGTGGTAGCGAATGCGATGTGCGCATCGACGATCCCGGGGTCTCGCGCCGGCACGCCGAGATCCGGGTCCACGGCAGCGGACCCGAGGCCCAGATCCTCGTCGTCGACCTCGGCTCAACCAATGGCACCGTGGTCGACGGCGTGCGCGCCGCGCAGGCGCCGCTCTCCGACGGGTCCCGTATCGTGCTCGGCTCCACGATCGTCGACGTGCACCGCCGGGTGCCGCGGAGGTGAGCGGGTGTCGGAGCTGACGCTCACGGTCATCAAGCTGGGCTTTCTCGCGGTCCTCTGGCTGCTCATCCTCTCGGTCACCTCAGCGATGCGCGCCGACCTGTTCGGAGTGCGTCCGACGAAGCCGTCGAAGGAGCGGGTGGCGGCCCGGCCGACCAGGCAGGTCAAGCCGTCCCGGAGCGCACCGGCGAAGGTCGTCATCGTCGACGGCCCCGACAAGGGCCGCGGCGTCGCCCTGGAGGGTGCACCGGTCACGTTCGGGCGCGGCCCGGAGTGCACGATGCCGCTGGCCGACGAGTACGTCTCCACGCAGCACGCGAGGCTCCTCCTGCACGACGGACAGTGGTACGTGGAGGACCTCGGCTCCACGAACGGCACCTACATCGGCAACGAGCGGCTCACCCGCCCCAGCCCTGTCGGCGCCAAGAGCCGGGTCCGGCTGGGCAAGACCGTCCTGGAGCTTCGGAAGTAGGCCACGGCGATGCCACTGATGCTCCGGTACGTTGCCCGGTCCGACGTCGGCCTCGTGCGCGAGGGTAACGAGGACTCGGGCTACGCCGGCCCGCGCCTGCTCGCGATCGCCGACGGCATGGGTGGGCACGCCGCCGGCGAGGTCGCCAGCTCCGCAACGATCGAGGAGCTCGTCCAGATCGAGAGCGCGGGCGCCGACGGCGATCCGCTGCGCGCACTCGGGGCGGCGGTGACGGCAGCGAACAACCGCATCAAGGCCATCGTCGCCGCCGATCCCGAGCGGCACGGCATGGGTACGACACTCACCGCCCTGCTGTGGACCGGCGAGGCGCTCGCCCTCGCGCACATCGGCGACTCCAGGGCGTACCTGCTCCGGAGCGGCGAGCTGCGCCAGATCACCCACGACCACACCTTCGTCCAGTCCCTGGTCGACGAGGGCCGAATCACCCCGGACGAGGCCAGCGTCCATCCGGCCCGGGCAATGATCCTGCGGGCACTCCAGGGCGATGGTGACCCGGACGTCGACCTCGAGATGATCGACGTGCGGGACGGCGACCGGATACTGGTGTGCAGCGACGGCCTGTCCGGTGTCGTCCGCGACCCGACCCTGCGCGACACACTGGTCGAACACAAGGATCTCGGCGCGGCCGCCGAGGCTCTGGTCCAACTGGCGCTCAGGGGCGGCGGCCCCGACAACGTCACCTGTGTAGTCGCCGACGTGATCGAGACCGACGCACCACCCTCAGCCGACGACACCGCCGAAGCGTTCCTCGTCGGTGCGGCATCGGGAGAGACGGCGCCGGTCCGTCCGGAACGCCCCGCCCGGCGTGGCCCGGGCGCAGCGATGCGCGGATTGCTGGGTGCGTCTGAACGCTCACGGCGCGCCGCCGACGACGCACATGACGACGAGGAGCTCCGCTACGCACCACGGCCGCCGCGTCGGTACCGCTGGCTGCGCCGGCTGGCGGTCGTCGCGGTGGTGGGGGCCGTAGCCTGGGCGGGCGTCCGTCTTGCCGACGACTACGTTCGCGACCAGTACTACGTCGGCGACCAGGCCGGCGAGGTGGCCATCTTTCGCGGCGTCTCCCAGGAAGTAGGCCCGCTGCGGCTGTCGTCCGTGCACGAGATCGCCACCGACCTGCCCATCGGCTCGCTGCCGCCGCTGTACCGCAACCGGGTGGCCGACACCATTCTCGCCACGGACCTGCCCGATGCCGAGCAGATCGTCGACGGTCTGCGCCGGGAGGCGTGCCGCGCGCACGCGCCCACCGTGAGCCCGACACCCACCCCGGGCCCGACGGCAACGCCGCCGGTAACGCCCACGCCGTCTCCGGGCCGCGTCACACCCGGGCAGGCCGCGTCTCCGACGCCGACCATCGTCCCGAGCCCGCTGCCCACCGCACCGCCGGGCTACCCCGGACTGGATTGCGTGGACGCGCCGTGACCAACGATCCCACGCTGGCTCCCCGCAGGGGCCGCGGTACCGAGCTCGTGCTGCTGATCTTCGCGGTCGGCATCGCCACGATGGCCTATGTCGCTGTCGACCTGGGCGCCCTCGGCCGGGTACCCCCGAACGCGGTGGCCTACCTCGCGGGGCTCTCCGTGATCACCGGGACCGCCCACATCGTGGTGCGCCGCTGGGCCCCGTTCGCCGATCCGGTGATCCTCCCGCTGGTGGTGACACTCAACGGCCTGGGCCTGGCCATGATCCACCGCCTCGACCAGGCCGACGCCGAGGCCGCGGCTCTGGACGGTGAGGCCGCACCGCCCGTCGACGCCCCCGTCCAGCTCACCTGGATGGTCGTGGGCGTCGCGCTGTTCGTCCTCGTGCTCATCCTCATCCGCGATTACCGGATGCTCTCGCGGTTCACCTACACCGCCGGCCTGCTGGGGATCGTCCTGCTGCTCCTGCCGCTCGTGCCGGGCCTCGGGTACGCCGTGCGGGGGGCGCAGATCTGGATCCAGATCGGTCCGATGACCTTCCAGCCGGGCGAGGCCGCCAAGATCGTGCTGATCATCGCGTTCGCCGGCTACCTGGTGCGGACAAAGGACGCGCTCGCCCTCGCCGGGCGCCGGGTGCTCGGCGTCGACCTACCCAGGGCGCGCGACCTCGGTCCGATCCTCATCGTCTGGGTCACCGCGCTGGGCATCCTCGCCTTCCAACGCGACCTCGGCCCGTCGCTCCTCCTCTTCGGCATCTTCGTGCTGATGATCTACGTGGCGACCGAGCGGATCTCGTGGATCGTCGTCGGCGTAGCGCTCGGCCTGCTCGGCGGCCTCGCCGCGAACGCCGCGTTCAGCCACGTCCAGGCCCGGATCGAGGGCTGGCTCGACCCGTTCGCCGACACCGACCGGTTCGGCCAGATCGTGCAGTCGCTGTACGGCCTGGCGTACGGGGGACCGATCGGCACCGGACTCGGCCTGGGACGGCCCGATCTCGTCCCGTTCGCCGAGAGTGACTTCATCGCGGCGGCCTTCGGTGAGGAGTTGGGCCTCGCCGGCCTGATGGCGATCATCCTCATCTACGCGCTGCTGGCCTCGCGCGGGCTTCGGGCGGCCCTGGTGCTGCGCGACCCGTTCGGCAAGCTGCTCGCGACCGGCCTCGCGGCCGGCCTGCTCCTACAGGTCTTCATCGTCGTCGGTGGCGTCACCAAGCTGATCCCGCTGACCGGCCTCACCACGCCGTTCCTCTCCCTGGGGGGCTCGTCGCTGGTCATGAACTGGGTGCTCGTGGCCCTGCTCATGCGGCTGTCCGACGCCGCCCGGCGCCCGGCGCCACCGCTCCAGCCGGTCACGGTCGACGACGCGGTGACGCAGGTCGTGAAGCTGCCGTGAACTCTCCGATCCGCAAGGTGGCCGCCGGTTGCATGCTGCTGGTGCTGGCGCTGCTGGCCAACATCACCTACGTCCAGGCCTTCCAGGCCGACGAGCTCAACGCCCGCTCGGACAACCGCCGGGTGCTGCTCGACGAGTACGCCCGCGAGCGCGGGCCGATCCTGGTCGGCGACGTGCCGGTCGCCCAGTCGGTACCGAGCGAGGGCGAGTTCGCCTACCTGCGCCAGTACCCGCAGGCGCTGCTGTACGCCCACGCCACGGGGTACTACTCGTTCGTGTTCGGCCGTAGCGCCGTCGAGCGCTCCCAGAACGAGATTCTCTCGGGCAACGACGACCGACTGTTCGTGCGGCGGCTGGTCGACCTGGTGACCAACCGTGAGCCCCAGGGTGGCACGGTCAAGCTCACGCTCGATCCGGCGGCGCAGGCGGCGGCCTACGAGGCACTCGGCGACAACAAGGGCGCCGTCATCGCGCTCAACCCGTCGACCGGCGCGATCCTGGCGATGGTCAGCAAGCCCTCCTTCGACCCGAACCCGCTGGCCAGCCACTCGATCGCCGAGCAGCAAAAGGCGTGGGACGCGCTGCTGGCCAACCCCGACAAACCCGACCGCAACCGGGCCACCGCCCAGACGCTGCCGCCCGGTTCCGTCTTCAAGGTGGTGACGGCCGCCGCGGCGCTGGAGTCGGGCCGGTACGAGCCCGACTCCGAGGTTCCGGGTCCCGCGTCCTACGACCTCCCGCAGTCCGACCGCGAGCTTCCCAACCAGAGCGGCGAACCGTGCGGCTCGGGTCCCGAGCAGCTCACGACGATCGCGAACGCGTTGCGGGTGTCGTGCAACACCGCGTTCGCCTACCTCGGCAACGACCTCGGTGACGACGCGTTGCGCGACCAGGCCGAGCGCTTCGGCTACAACAGCGAACCGCTGACCGACGAGGACCTCAACGCCGCGACCAGCGTCTTCCCGGCCGAGCTCGACCCCCCGCAGACCGCGCTCTCCGCCATCGGCCAGTTCGATGTCCGGGCCACGCCGCTGCAGATCGCGATGGTCTCGGCGGCCGTCGCAAACGGCGGCGTGCTCATGAACCCCTACCTCATCGAGGAGGTCCGTGGACCCGATGCCGTCACGGTGCTCGAGCAGACAGATCCCGAGGAACTGTCCCGCGCCGTCTCCACCGACTCCGCGCGCGAGCTCACCGACATGATGGTCGACGTCGTCGAGAACGGCACCGGCGAGAACGCGCAGATGGACGGCGTACTGGTTGCCGGCAAGACCGGCACCGCCCAGACCACCGAGGACCGGCCGCCGTACGCGTGGTTCACCTCCTTCGCACCCGCGGACAATCCCCAGATCGCCGTCGCCGTGGTGATCGAGGAAGCACCGGACACCGCGCGCAACGACATCGGCGGAGGCCGGCTGGCCGCACCGGTCGCGAGGGCCGTCATGGAGGCGGTGCTCGGGTCGTGACGACGCTGACCGCGACCGGCCAGGTGCTCGCCGGACGATACGCGCTGACCCGGTTCGTGGCCGGTGGCTCGATGGGCGAGGTCTGGGAGGCCACCGACAACCGCATGCAGCGGGTCGTCGCGGTCAAAGTGCTGCGCCCCGAGTACGCCCGCGACCCCGTGGCCGTCGAGCGCTTCCGCACAGAGGCCCGGTTGGCGGCCAGGCTCGCGCACCCCGGCATCGCCCGCGTGCACGATGTCGACGACGGCCTGTCCGCGGCCGAACCGCCGTGGATGGTGCAGGAGTACGTCCCCGGCCGACCGCTGTCCGATTTACTCGTCCAGGCCGGCCCGCTGCCGCCCCAGCGGGTGGCTCACCTCATCGGCCAGGCCGCGACTGCCGTGCACGCGGCTCACCAGGCCGGAGTCGTCCATCGCGACCTCACGCCCGGCAACCTGCTCGTCACCGACGACGACCTCGTCAAGATCACCGACTTCGGCATCGCCCGTGCAGCCGGCCTGGCGCCGCTGACTGCCACGGGTCAGGTGCTCGGCGCTGCGGCCTACCTCTCGCCCGAGCAGGTACAGGGCCGTTCAGCCACGGTGGCCAGCGACGTCTACACCCTGGGCGTGGTGCTGTACGAGTGCCTCGCAGGGGCACGCCCGTTCACCGGCGCGAACGCGGTCGACGTGGCGCGGGCACATCTGGACCGGGAACCGGCGCCACTCCCGGCATCGGTCCCCGAGACCCTGCGTGCTGTGACCGTGGCGGCGATGGCGAAGGATCCGGCCGGCCGGCCCCCGACCGCTGCCGACCTCGCCGCGCGGTTGCAGGCGGCCCGTGCCGAACTCGTCCCGAAGCGGATCGCCTCCGATTCCGTTGACCCCGTCCCAGCGCCGCACTCACCTAGGGCGCGTCAGACCAGGCCGATCCCGCGCGTCCATCGCGCCGTTCCGCCGCCGGCGGCGGCGACCCTTTCCGCCTCCGCCTCGGCCACCATTGCCGCGGCGTCGCAGGAGGCGCGAACTCTCTGGCAGACCTGGTCTCGCGCGGTGGCCCGCCAGTTCCGGGAGGGGTGGGGACGGTACCCCGTGTCACGGGTCGGCGCTGCGGGGATCGCCGTGCTGCTGCTCGTCGTCCTGGCCGTGATCTGGGGTGGTTCCGAGGCACCCGGCGCGCCCGCGCCAAGCACGACGGGGCCCGGGACGGGTACCGTGCGCGTCGTCGACGATCCAGGGAAGGGCACGGAATGAGCGAGCCGCGACTCCTCGGAGACCGCTACGAGCTGGGTGAAGTACTCGGCCGCGGCGGCATGGCGGAGGTCCGCCGGGGACGCGACCGGCGCCTTGGCCGCATCGTCGCGATCAAGATGTTGCGCGTCGACCACGCGGCCGACGCCACCTTCCAGGCCCGGTTCCGGCGCGAGGCCCAGTCCGCGGCTTCGCTCAACCACCGCAGCATCGTCGCCGTCTACGACACCGGCGAGGACGTGGTCGACGGCCACCGGATCCCCTTCATCGTGATGGAGTACGTCGAGGGCCGGACGCTGCGCGAACTGCTGCACGAGCGGGCGCGGTTCACCACGGAGCGCTCGATCGAGGTCATCGCCGGCGTGCTCGACGCCCTCGAGTACAGCCACCGCGCGGGCATCGTCCACCGTGACATCAAGCCGGGCAACGTGATGATCACAGGGTCCGGCGAGGTCAAGGTCATGGACTTCGGGATCGCCCGGTCTCTGGCCGACACCGGCGTGACGCTCACCCAGACGGCCGCGGTCGTCGGCACTGCGCAGTACATCTCGCCCGAGCAGGCTCGCGGCGAACAAGCCGACGCTCGCAGCGACCTCTACGCCACGGGCTGTGTGCTCTACGAGCTGCTGACCGGACGGCCGCCGTTCGTGGGCGAGTCGCTGGTCTCCGTCGCCGTGTCACACGTGCGCGAGATGCCGACCCCTCCGTCGGCGCTCGAACCGTCGATCACGCGCGACGTCGACGCGATCGTCATGAAGTCGCTCGCCAAGGACCGGCTCGAGCGCTACCAGAGCGCGTACGACATGCGCGCCGATCTCGAGCGGGCGGCCGCCGGGCTGCCCGTGGCGGCAGCCCACGACACGTCGGCCGCAACGCAGCTCATCGCTCCGGCGGCTGCCGGGTACGCCACCGCCACGGCGCTGGACCAGGTCGCGGACGAGGACCTCGAACCCGAATCGCGCGGCATGACGTGGCGCAAGCTCGCACTTGCCGCGGTGGCCATCCTCGCCGTGGCGGCGCTGATCGGATACCTCGCGTTCCGTGATGACGGCGGCGGCGAACAGGCTCGCGTCCCCGACATCGTCGGCTCCACGCTCGAAGAGGCGCAGACCCTCATCGAAGGGCGCGACCTCGTCATGGGGACACCGGTCGAGCAGCCGACGACCAACGAGGCCGAGATCGGCATCGTGCTGTCCCAGGATCCGGCCTTCAACACCACGGTGGAGCCGGGATCGACCGTGATCCCGACCGTGGGTGTCGCGCCCGAACCGGTCCCCGTCCCGGCAAACCTCGTCGGGATGACGCAGGCGGAGGCCGAGGCGGCGATCATCGCAGCAGGCCTGACCGTGGGCCAGGTGACTCCGGACGAGGACAGTGACGAGGAACCCGGCACCGTCACTGCCACCGACCCCGCCTCCGGCACCGAGGCCGCGCCGGGCAGCCCCGTCAACCTCACCGTAGCCCGTGCACCCGAGCAGGTCGCGGTGCCGTCGGTGATCGGCCGCTCCCTGGACGACGCCCAGGCAGCGATCGAAGGAGCGGACCTGGTGCTCGGCAACGTCGAGAGCCGCGAGAGCGACCGGCCCCAGAACGAGGTGCTCGAGACCAATCCCGCTGGCGGGACCCAGGTCGACCCAGGGTCCTCGGTCAACGTCGTGATCTCCGCCGGCCAGGCGACCGTCGAGGTGCCGGACGTGACCGGTCAGCCGCAGGGCAGTGCCGAGGCGACGCTGCGACAGCAGGGGTTCACCGTCATCGCACAGCCGGAGCAGAACTGCGACGAAGACCCGGGCGTCGTCTTCGCGCAGAACCCGGAGGGAGGCACCGAGGTGAACCCGGGCGCCAATGTCGTGATCCGCGTCGCACAGGACGAGGGCTGCAACGGCTGACCCCTGCCAGTGCCCGCCCTCCCTCGCGACTTGTGGCGGGTAGGACACCTCTCCTCACTGAGGCAGACGTGTCAATGCCGCCACAAGTCGTGGGCGGAGGCTGCCGACACCACCGGTGCCAGGCCAGCCGAGCGGGCGACGGCGCTGGGATCGCCGCACACCGCCAGCCAGTTGGCGAGCAACCGGTGACCGCCCTCGGTGAGAACCGACTCGGGGTGGAACTGCACGCCTTCGACGTCGACCTCGCGGTGCCGTGCGGCCATGAGCACCCCGCCGGCCGTCCGTCCGGTGACCTGCAGGACGTCGGGAACGGTCGATGGCTCGATGGCGAGCGAGTGGTAGCGGGTGGCCGTGAACGGATCGGGCAGGCCGGCCAGCACGCCGACGCCGTCGTGATGGACCTCGCTGGTCTTGCCGTGCAGCAGCTCCGGCGCCCGGCCGACCGTGGCGCCGTACGCCACCCCGATCGCCTGCAGCCCCAGGCACACCCCGAACACCGGGACCCGGCCGGCGCTGCGGCGCACGAGCTCGACGCAGACGCCGGCGCGTTCGGGCGTGCCCGGGCCCGGTGAGAGCAGGACGCCGTCGTACCCGAGGCCGTCGTCCGGCCCGATCTCGTCGTTGCGGCGCACGTCGCACTCAGCCCCGAGCTGGGCGAGGTACTGCACCAGGTTGAAGACGAAGCTGTCGTAGTTGTCGACCACGAGGATCCGGCGGACGATCATGGTCCGGTGTCTCCCGTGACGTCGATGGGGCCGTCATACGCTGGCAGCGTCACCGAGCGCTCGCGGTCGACCTGGTATCCCAGGCCGATGAACTCGGCGTACTGGCGGTAGTTGGTGACGTCCTGGGAGTCGTCGAGGGCGTCCTCCATCGCGCCGGTGTCGCCGATCGCGGTGATCGTGTAGGGCGGCGCATACCGGCGCCCCTGCAGCAGCAGCACGGGGCCCACGCAGCGGACGGTGCTGGTGGCCACGATTCGCTGGTCCATGACCATCATCGCCTCGGCACCACCCGCCCACAGAGCGTTGATCACACCCTCGAGATCCTGCTGGTGGACGAGGTAGTCCTCGAGCTGAGTGCCGGGCGCGAGTTCGTCGTCGGTGGTCGGTAACGGTGCGTCGTCGAGGCTGACCGTCAGCCCCGGGCCCTCGACGGCCGTGAAGCCCGCGGCCGGCTGGAGCTCGTCGATCTGCTGTTGCAGTTCCTCGACGCCGGCGCTGGCCTTCTCGGCGGCGAGGTCGTCCACCTCGCCGGCCAACTGCTCGACCTCGGCCGCGAGCTCCTCCGTGCGGCGCTCCTCGGCGCGGACCAGATCGGCGAGCTCGGTGTGCTGGCCGGGACGCAGGTCGTTGCCGTCGGCCGCTCGCGCGCTGGTGACCAGCAGGGCACCGCACAGAGCCAGCGCCACGGGCGCGACGAACCGCCACGCACGGTTGCGACTCTCGGAACCGGCCACGGACGTCACCTCCCTCGCGATCCGGGCGCACGGTGTAGCGACTACGCTATCTGCCAGGTCGCGGCCGGACCGACGGGTGGCCGCCGAACCGAGAGGACGAGCGCAGTGCCCAGGAGCCGCATCCGCCGCAAGGCAGACTTCACGCCTCCGTCGGAGCGTGAGGCCCGGGGTGCCGGCGTCGCCGGCCGCTGGGTTGCGCCCACGATGGTCACTCTGCTGGTGCTCGGGCTGGCCTGGATCGTCGTCTACTACGTCACTGAGGCCGACCTCCCGCTCATGCGCGAGCTCGGCGGTTGGAACCTTGTGGTCGGCATGGGCCTGATCACCGGAGGCTTCGTCGCCGCCACCAAGTGGAAGTAGCGGGTCGTCCACAGAAGGCGTGCACAGCTGTGATTACACGAGTGTGATTCATCCCCACCTGGGGACAACTGCTGTGGATAACTCCGGCTCGTCAGGCGACGAGCAGAGCCATCAGCACTGCGATCACGCCGACCACGACCACACAGGCGACGATCGCGGAGACCGCGCGCTGTTTGCGGGGGGCGTGGGCGAATGCGTACGCGAGCAGCGCCCCGGTGACGAGGCCGCCCAGGTGCGCCCGCCAGTCGATGCCCGAGACGACGAATCCGAAGACGACGTTGATGCCCAGGATGACCAGCACCGCCGACACGTCGCGGCCGAACCGGCGCATGACCACGAACAGCGCGCCCATCAGCCCGAACACGGCACCGGAGGCCCCGTAGGAGATGCCGCCGTCGGCCAAGCCGAGTAGCGACGCCGCGCTGCCGCCCAGCGCCGACACGAGGTAGAGCGCGAGGAAGCGCGACCGTCCGAGTACCGGCTCCAGCAGACCGCCGAGGATCCACAGCGCGTACATGTTGAGCCCAATGTGCCAGAACTGTTCGTGGACGAACGCCGCGGTGATCATCCGGTACCACTCGCCGTCGAGCACGCCGATCGGCTCGCCCTGGAAGCTCATGAGCGTGGCCAGCGCGAACCGGCCGACCACCTCGATCTGGCCCACGAGCATGCCGATGAGCCAGACGCCGACGTTGATGCCGATGAGGATCTTGGTGACCAGGTCGCTCCGCTCGCGGACCTGGCCACCGAGGGCGGTGGTGGGTTGCCGGACGGTCTTGGCCCCCTCGGCAACGCATTCCGGGCACTGGAAGCCGACCGGCGCCGCCGTCATGCAATCGGGACAGATGTAGCGCTCGCAGCGCGAGCATCGGATGTAGGTCTCGCGCCCCGGGTGGCGGTAGCACGCGGGCGCGCTGCTCCGCGGCGCCTCCGGCTGGGTGCCGTCGACGCCGCCGGGAGATCCGGACATCGTCATCTACGCCGTACGGCGCTCGACCGTGATGCTGTCGACCGTGACCGGTGTGGCGGGACGCTCGGATCGGTCGGTCTTGACGGCGGCTATCGAGTCAACCACCTCACGGCTCGACGCATCGGCGACCTCACCGAAGATCGTGTGCTTGAGGTTCAGCCATGCCGTTGGGCCGACGGTGATGAAGAACTGCGAACCGTTGGTGTTGGCGCCCGCGTTGGCCATGGCCAACAGGTAGGGCCGGTCGAAGGAGAGCTCGGGGTGGAACTCGTCGGCGAACTCGTAGCCCGGACCCCCGCGGCCGGTGCCCAGCGGGTCACCGCCCTGGATCATGAAGCCGGAGATCACCCGGTGGAACGTGGTGCCGTCGAACAGCCTCGCCGAGGTCTTCCGGCCGGTCCGTGGGTCCACCCACTCCTTGCCGCCCTCGGCCAACTCGACGAAGTTGCGCACGGTCTTGGGTGCGTGGTTTGGGAACAGCTTCACGGTGATGTCGCCGTGGTTGGTGGACATGGAGGCGTACAGCTCGTCGGCCACGGTGTGCCTTTCACGTCGGAGTCGAACCCGCTCATCCTCGCATGGCACGGTAGCGCTGGGCATTCGGGTTCAGACGCGGCATGATCGGACTCTGTACGGGGAAGGGGCCTGTCACGAGACCCGAGGAGGCCCGCGTGTCTGCACTGTCCGATTTCCGTGATCGGCTCCGCCGGGGCAACGTTCAGCGTGCCGCACGTAGGGCCGGCCGCGCCGGTGCCGAGGGAGTCTCCGAGCTCGCCGTTCGGATCAAGCCCCTCGCCGCCAGTGCCCGCGAGGTGGCATCGCCGAAGGTCGAGCAGGCCATGGAGAAGATCACCCCGGTGGTCGAGTCCGCCAGGGAGCGCGTCACGCCGGCAGCGTTGAGCGCGCGCGACACCTTCCTCGAAGATGTCGTGCCCATGGTCGCCAGCGCGATCACCGCTGCGGCCGACAGGATCGCCGCTGGGGCCACCGAAGTGTCCGAGCGCTCTGTCGCCGTCGTCGAGAAGCCGCGCCGGCGGCGACGGCGACGGCGGCTGTTGCTCATTCTCGGCGGATTCACGGCCGCCGGAGCCGGTGCGGCCGCTGTGCTTCGCCGCCGTGGTGGCGAAGCGCAGCAGTGGACCACCTACGACCCGTCGGCCGCCCCGTGGGCACCCACGCCGCCGGAGGGCGACGAAGACCTGCCACGCAGCACGGCCGACGATGCGGCCGGCGCCTCGCCGACGGAGGCGGTCGCCGATGCTGCCGAACAGCCGCATGAGCCCACCACACCGCAGGCGCCGGCCACCGAGACCGCCCTCGACGGGAAGCGGCCCACCACGGCCGCGGCCGCCAAGAAGGCAGCAGCGAAGAAGACCACCCCCGCCAAGAGGACGGCGGCGAAGAAGACGGCACCGCCGAAGAAGAACGTGCCCCCGGCCCCCTGAGCCTTCCGGGGCATCCGCCCTCAGTCGAGGATGAAGGTGATCTCGAGGATGACCTGGAAGGCGGTCGGCTGACCGTTCTCGACCTCCACCTTCTGGTCCTTCACCCATGCTCCGGTCACGTTGCGGAGCGTGGCGTTGGCGCGCTCGATGCCGACACGTACGGCATCGTCGAATCCCTGCTCGGACCGGGCGCTGATCTGGGTGATGCGGGCGACGGAGCCCATGACGACCTCCTGAGGTGTGCCGATGTCGCCACTGATCGTGGTCGATCCCGCTTACCCGCCGCCACCGTTCTGCCGTAGGTGAAGCCGGTTCCGAATGAATCCTCAGCGTCGGAGAATCGCAACCGTGCGCATCTTGGTGATCGGTGGCTCTGTCTTCCTCGGGCGCGCCTTCGTGTCCGAGGCACTGCGTCGTGGCGACGACGTGACGACGTTCAACCGCGGCATCACCGGAGTCGACGTGCCCGGCGTCGAGGCGGTGCGTGGCGATCGGACCGTGACCGCTGACCTCGAGCGTCTCGCCGAAGGACGCCGGTGGGACGCGGTGATCGACGTTTGCGGTTTCGTTCCCCGGGTGGTGGGCGAGTCGGCGCGCGTGTTGTCCGGCCACGCCGATGCGTACGCCTTCGTCTCCAGCATCTCCGCCTTCCCCGGCTGGCCGGCACACCCGGTCGACGAGAGCTCGCCGACGCACGAGTGCAGTCCCGACGCCGGTCCCGACGACGGCGACTACGGAGAGCTCAAGGCCGGCTGCGAGCGTGCCGTCCAGGAGGGCTTCGACGGCCGGGTCCTGCTGCTCAATCCGGGCCTGATTCTCGGGCCACACGAGAACGTGGGGCGGCTGCCCTGGTGGCTGAGCAGGATCGCCCACGGCGGCGCGGTGCTCGCGCCCGGAGATCCTGACGTCGAGATGCAGGTCATCGACGCGCGCGACATCGCGGCCTTCGGCCTGGACCAACTGCGTGCCGGTGCTGAGGGTCGCTTCCTCACCAGCGGCCCGCCCGGCGACACGACCTTCGGACGCTGGCTCGCCGACTGCGTCGCCGTGACCGGATCGGACGCAGAGCTGGTCTGGGTGCCGGACGACATCCTGGTCGAGCACAGCGTCGAGACCTGGACCGAACTACCCCTGTGGACGCCGGACGACACCGACACCGCCGCGGTCTGGCGCGCTTCGGTCGGCAAGGCGTTGGCCGCCGGCCTCACCTGCCGCCCGGTCGCCGACACCGTCCGCGACACCTGGTCCTGGATGACGGCAGGCGGCGCCGACACGCTCCTCGCCTACCGCGACATGCCCGACCAGGGCATCGATCCCGCCAAGGAGAAGGAAATCCTCGCGGCCTGGGCCGGACGCGACCACTAGCCGCGCCGGCCGACCCGCGGCCCGCTCAGGGCAGGAACAGCGTCGAGTCGCCGAACTCGTGCCAGAGGTAACGATGTTCGACGGCCGCACGGTACGCGGCCGTCACCAGGCCGGGCCCGGCGACAGCTTCGAGAAGCAGGAGGTGGCTGGCCTGCGGGGCGTGCAGCCCCGTCACCAGACCGGTCACCGCGCGGGCCGGCCGCTCCGGACCCAGCACCAGGTCGGTCCAGCCGCCCGCCACGCGAACGGTCCCGTCCGGTGTCACCGCCGACTCCAGCGCACGCACGACCGTCGTCCCCACCGCGACGACGCGATTGCCCGCGGCGCGGGCGCTTGCCACCAGGCGGGCCGTGGCTGCGGGCACCTCGAAGCGCTCGGGCGTGGGGGGCTCGTGTAACTCCGGGCTCGAGACGCCGGCGTGCAGGACGATCGGCGCGACGGTGACACCGTGCGCGACCAACCGCACCACGAGTGACGTTGTGAACGGCCGTCCTGCGCTGGCCATCTCGGCGCTACCTGGCTGGGTGGCGAACACGGTCTGGTGGTCCGCCAGCGGAAAGTGACCCGCGAGGTAGGCGTACCCGATGGGCCGGCCGTGCAGGGCCAGGTAGTGGTCGAGATCGGCGGCGGGTGAGATGGCGGCCCGCCACAGCCGCGAGGTCGTCGCCAACGGGTCCGGGTAGGCCGCCCTGAGTTGGGCGGTGAGGCCGCCGGGCAGGTGGAGGCGGTCGCCAGGCGCCATCGCCACGTCCGGCCCGCTGCCGTCCGGGCGCCGCACCTCCACGACCCACCCGCCGCCGTCCAGCACTGTCGAGACGTGCAGCGGCGTGGGCCTGCCGTCGGTGAAGTGCGCGTCCAGCGCGGCGGGAAGCGTCGCCGACGTGTTGACGACGACGAGGTCTCCCGGCTCCAGCAGGTCGGGAAGGTCGTGGAAGCGCCGGTGCTCGATGCTGGGCGCCGGCGTGGACGGGCCGCGCGCGACGAGCAGGCGAACCCCGTCCCGCGCTATTCCACGGCGCTCGGGTGGTGCCACGGCGTCGCTGCCCGGCGGCGGGGTGAACCGGGTCACCGGTGCAACCTGGGTGGTCATGGTGGTGGAACCAGCTCGGCGACCCGGTAGCGACCGCTGGGCCGGTCGCTGCCCATCAGGGCCAGCAGCGCCGGAACCACGGTCTCCGGAGCCGCCCGGTCGCTGATGTTCTCCCCGGGGAACGCCTGCTGCTGCAGATCGGTAGCCATGTCGCCGGGGTCGAACGCGTAGACGCGCAGCGTCGGATGCTCGGCCGCGAGGATGGCGGTGAGCTGGTCGAGTGCCGCCTTGGCCGATCCGTACCCGCCCCACCCTTCATAGGCTTCCACCGCCGCGTCGGAAGTCACGTCGACGATGACGCCGGCCCTCTTCTCGAGAAGCGGCAGGACGAGTTGGGTCAGGCCCAGCGGCGCGATCGTGTTGACCGCGTATACGTGCTCGAGCACGTCCAGCGGATAATCGGCGAGCCGGGGCTGCGGACTGGGGCCGAGCATGCTGGCGTTGTTGACGAGCAGGTCCAGTCCGCCCGCATCGGCGACCGCGTCAGCCAACTCCCGCCGGTGACCGGGGTCGGCGACGTCGCCCGGGACGGCGGTCAGCGTGCCGGCCTCCAGGAGCAGCGCGTCGACGGTCTCGGCCAGCCGCGCGCCGTCGCGTCCGTCGATGACGACGTGCCAGCCGCTGCGGACGAGCTCGGCCGTCAGCGCACGACCGAGGCCGCGCGAAGCACCTGTCACGAGCGCGACCTGGGTGCGATCACTGGTGGTCATGCCGCCAGCGTGCAAGTTCAAGTAAACATGAAGTCAAGCACTGCGGGGATCGTGGGCTCGGTCAGGTCATGGCGAGGTCGCGCCGGCGGAAGGACGCCACCCCGATCGCTGTGAGGGCGGCAGCGACGAGCAGCAGCGCGAGCAACGGCAGCGCCGTCACGTCGTCCGCGGGTGCGGCCGGCACGTGGCTGAACGGGGAAAGGTCCAGGACCGCCTGCGGCAGCCCGAGGATCTGGCCGAGCTGGCCGATCAGGACGCACAGCGCGAGAACGGCCCAGGACACGGCGGCGGCCAGGCGCGGCAGCAGTCCGAAGGCGGCCACCGCCAGGCCGGCCAGCGCCAGTACCGCCGGTGCCTGAACGAGGGCGGCACCGATCAGGGTCGATGTCTGGGTACCGACGTCGTCGACGACCAGGCCGTACGCCAGCCCCGTGGACAGTCCCATCAGGGTGAGCAGCAGCACAGCTCCGCATGCGGCGATAGCGACGTGGCTCCACATCCATCGCGTCCGCGGTACCGACGCCGCCAGCACGGGCTCGACCCGCCCGGCCGATTCCTCCGACCGCATCCGGAGCAGCGCCTGGATGGCGTATCCCGCCACGGCGAGTCCCGCGATGCCCAGTGTTGCGGCGAAGTAGGCCTCGGTCAGGCCCGCGGTGCCGCCGATCTGCTCGAAATAGTCGGCCATCTGCTCGCTGTCTCCGATGAACTCCTCGATCTCGTCGCCGATGCTGCCGTACGCGGCGCCGAGGACGACGGTGCCGACCGCCCATCCGATGAACACGCCGCGCTGGAGGTGCCAGCCGAGTCCAAGCGGGCTGAGTAGCCCCGGCGTCGCCGTTGGTCGCCCCGGCTGCACTGCTCGCAGGCCGGCACCCACGTCGCGGTGGGCGGTCAGCACGAAGGAGAGTCCGACCAGCGCGGCGAACGCAACGACCAGGAGACCCAACACCCACCAGTTGTCCTGGTCGTACGGACGAATCTGCTGGCCCCAGCCGATTGGCGACAGCCACGAAGGCCACGCACTGACGAGCGTGACGCCGCCGTCGACGACTTTGCCCGAAACGTCGCCGACGGCGCGTAGCAGGAAGGCGACGCCGATCGCGGCGGCCGCCATCCCATTGGCTCCGCGCGCGGTCTCCGAGACCTGCGCGGTGACAGCGGCGATCGCCGCGAAGGCGATGCCGACGGCCGCGATGCCGGCAGCGGCCGCGAACGAGCCTGCGGCCGGCAGGTCGTTGCCGATCAACACGACGGCGTTGAGGAGGCCGAGCACGACATTGGCCCCGACGGCGACGATCAGCGCTGCGGTCAGGCTGGCGTGGCGGCCGACGATGCCCGCGCCGATCAGCTCTGCCCGACCCGTCTCTTCGTTCTGTCGCGTGTGACGCACGACGGTCAGCGTGCTCATGAACGCGGCCGCGATGGCGACGACCATGAAGGACTGGGTCATCGCCGTTGCGCCCAGGCTGGTGCCCGAGACGAGTCCGTTGAACATCACCCCGACCGGGCTCTGGGCTGTCGAGATGGCGAGGGCTACACGCTCCTGCTCGGTCGGGTAGAGGCCGACGACGCTGGACACCGTCGCCGCCTGCGTCAGCGTCAGGGCCAACAGCCAGATCGGTAGCTGGATGCGGTCGCGACGTAGCGCGAGTCGTACCAGCCGGCCGGTACCGGTGAAAGCGCTCATCGTGCGGCCGCCTCGGCCCGCTCGGTCTCGAGCGCGAGCTCGTCGCCGTAGTGGCGGAGGAAGAGCTCCTCGAGCGTGGGCGGCGTACTGGTCAGGGCGCGGACATCGAAGGATGTCAGGTGGGTGAGCACGCGTCCGATCTCGTGGGTGTCGACGTCGAACGCCGCGTGCCTTCCGTCGACGACGAGGTCGTGGACGCCGGAGAACTCGGCCAGGCCGGTGATCGGTCGGGCCGTCTCCACCGAGATCGACGTGCGGGTCAGGTGGCGCAGTTCGGTGAGCGTGCCGGACTCGACGGTCTTTCCCAGCCGGATGATGCTGACCCTGTCGCACAACGCCTCGACCTCGGCGAGCACGTGGCTGGACAACAGAACCGTCCGACCCGCCTGCTTGACCTCGCGCACGCAGTCCTGGAAGACGGCCTCCATCAGCGGGTCGAGCCCGGACGAGGGTTCGTCCAGGACGAACAGCTCCACGTCGGATGCGAACGCGGCGACGACGGCGACCTTCTGCCGGTTGCCCTTCGAATACGTGCGTGCCTTCTTGGTGGGGTCGAGGTCGAAGCGCTCGAGCAGGTCGGCGCGGCGCTTCGGGTCGAGGCCGCCGCGCAGTGAGCCCAGCAGATCGATCGCCTCTCCGCCGGACAGGTTGGGCCAGAGGTTCACGTCGCCGGGCACATAGGCAAGGCGTCGGTGCAGCTCGACGGCGTCGCTCCAGGGATCGCCGTCGAGCAACGTCGCCCGGCCGGCGTCGGAGCGGAGCAGCCCGAGCAGGACCCGGATCGTCGTCGACTTGCCGGCACCGTTCGGTCCGAGGAATCCGTGCACCTCACCGGTGGCGACCGACAGGTCGAGCCCGTCGAGCGCTCGGGTCTGACCGAAGGACTTGACCAGGCCGGACACGGAGATTGCAGTGGTCATGCCCAGAGCGTACAGTGAGTTCGCAAAGTTGTGAATGTTAAGAACTCGTCAAGGTCTGCAAACGGGGAGGAGACGATCGAGGGTGGTCGACGGATCGGATACCGGGCGCGACGCCGTCGAGGTCAGCCGTTTCGTCGAGCGCTTCGCGCTGACCCTGCTCGACAGCGGTGTACCGCGGATGCCCGCCCGGGCGTTCGTCGCGATCCTCGCATCCGACAAGGGCTATCTCACGGCGGCTGAGCTTGCCCACGTGCTCGACGTCAGCCCGGCGGC
>DATHII010000134.1:0-3838 GCA_035316885.1 Jiangellaceae bacterium
GCCCGGGGCACCCTGATCGACGAGGCGGCGCTCGCTGCCGCGCTCCGCGCTGGCCGTTTGCACCGCTACGCGGCCGACGTCCTCGGCAGCCCGGCCGGCAGCCTCGACAACCCGCTGTTAGCCGACGACCTGCTTGACCGCACACTCTTCACTCCGCACGCGGGCGCCCAGACGGTGGAGGCGGTGGACCGGATGGGTCGGAGCGCTGTAGACGCGGTGCTCGCTCTTGTCCGGGCTGAGGAGCCGCCGAACCTGGTGCCGTTGGTGGAACCCCTCTGCCCATTCCCTGGAGCGCAGTGACAATCCCCGAGACCGAGCCATGGCCGCCCTCCGCGATCGCACTCGATACGGCGGCGAGACGTGTCGGGTCGCAAGTCATGGCTAGCCTTGCCTGGGTCGCGATTACTGTGAGGGCTCAGGAGTACGGCGCCGCCCTGAGGGGGCGGTGGTGACCCCCCTTTCTGAACCATCACGGACCCAGTCCTATCTGGGTTTCATCGGGGTCAGCACCGAGGGCTCGTCCATCCGCAAGGTGTTTCCAGAATGGGCGGACGCGCTCGGCCTGCCAACTCGGACGCTGGTGGGCCACGATGTGCCTCTCGACTCCGCGCCTGAGGTGTACCGCGGGGTGGTCGAGTCCATCCGCGACGATCCCGAGAGCTGGGGCGCGTTGATAACCACGCACAAAGTGGCCGTGCACGCCAACGCCCGGGACCTCTTCGACTCGCTAGACGAGCTGGCGGAGACCTTCGGCGAGATCTCCTGCATCTCTAAGCGCCGCGGCCGGCTCGTCGGCAGCGCCAAGGACCCGGTGACGGCACGGTTGACGCTGGAGGAGTTTTTGCCGTCCGATCACTTCAGCCGCACCGGCGGCGCGGCGCTGATCCTGGGCTCCGGTGGCGCCGGCACCGCGCTCAGCCACCAGCTCGGCGTTCGCGCCGACCGGCCCGGGCTGATCATTTGCACGGCCATATCGCAGGCGCCGCTCGACCACGCCCGGGCCGTCCACGAGCGGGCGGGCATTCCGGATGGCCTTGTCTGCTACGTCGTGACCAGCAACACCACGCAGGCGGACCAGTTGCTCCGCTCGCTGCCGCCGTCCAGCCTGGTGGTTAACGCGACCGGCATGGGAAAGGATCGGCCGGGCTCGCCCGTCTCCGACCGCGTCGTGTTCCCCGAGCGCGGCGTGGTCTGGGAGTTTAACTACCGCGGCCCGCTCGACTTCCTCCACCAGGCGCGGCGCCAGCAAGACGAGCGCTCGCTGCACGTGGAGGACGGTTGGCGCTACTTCGTGCACGGCTGGACCCAGGCGGTGGCCGAGGTCTTTGACGTGCCGATGCCGGCCGCCACCGTCGACGAGCTCGGTCGTATCGCCACCCGGCTGCGGTGACTACATGCCCGAGTATCGAGCTGCTCCGAGTGGACCGGACGCAGCCCGCGGTGGAATTGATCACGAGGACCACCGGTCTCGAGCGGGGTTTAGCACGATTTTGAGCGCGCTGCGGTCTTGCGCCCGGGCGAACGCTTCCTCGGCGTCGGAAAGGGCAAACCGATGGGTGATCATCCAGCTCAGGTCGCCCAACGCAGTGCTGAGGAGCGCTGCCGCGTTTCGGCAGTCCGCCAGGGTGGAGGCGGTCGTGCCGGTGACGAGAAGCTCCTTGTAGTGCACGGCATTCGTGTCGAGTGCGACCGTGGCGCGTTCGCGAGGCAGGCCGCCGAACAAAACAACCCGCCCTCGGGGGGCGGCCATCCGCACCGCTGCCTGCTGCGCCTCGGGTGACGGCGCGGCGGTGATCACGACATCCACCCCTATGCCCGATGTCTGCTCGGCGACGGCCTCCTCCGGATTGGTAGTGCTCCAGTCGATGGTCACCCCCGCCCCCAACCGGGATGCCGCGGCGCGACGCATGCCTGACCTGTCGGAGACGATGATCAGCTCGGCGCCTCGCGACCGCGCCAATGCCACATGGAGCAGACCGGTCGGGCCAGCGCCGGCCACAAATACACGATCCCCCGAACCGACGGAAACGGCCTCCTGGGCGCGCACGACGCATGCCAACGGCTCGATCAGCACCAGCGGATCGCTGGCCGTCGCGCCGTCAACTGCGATGAGGTTGCCTCGTTCGACCGCGCGAGCCGGCACGATGACACGTTCGGCCAAACCGCCGTCCATGGTGACGCCGAGCGCCTGGGTATCCGGACAAAGGTTCTCCATCCCGCGACGGCACCACAGGCACTTGCCGCAGCCGATGTTCGGCGCGACAAACACGCGGTCGCCCTTGGTGAGCGTGGCTGCGACACCGCGGCCAATTTCGACGACGCGCCCGACAATCTCGTGACCCGGCACCCGGTTGGTCACTCCAGCGTAGGCACTGTGCCCGCCACGCAGAATGCGCAGATCCGTCCCGCAGATGCCCGCACTTTCGACCGCCACCCGCACCTCATATGGACCGAGGGCCGTATCGGGTCGGTCAGCAAGCTCCAGGACGCCCGGTCCGCGATAGATGAGCGCTCGCATCAGTGGGTTCCCATCGGCGTCCTTTGCCAACTGGGCACGGCGTCCGAGCGCATCACCTCCGCTATGGGCACGACGCGGTTCTCCAGCAGTGACAGCGTTCCGGCCAAGACGAGTGCGACCGCCCGGGTGCCCTCACTCAACCCAACGCGTACGGGCGCGCCGTCCATGGCGGCCACGAATTCGATCATCTCCCGCGCGTAGGCGTCGGCGAAGCGGGTCTGCCACGACGCGTACACGCTGCGACGGGAGACGCCGCTGCCCGCCGTAATCACGCTCAAGCCTCCCGGACCAGTGTCACCCACTTGCACGAGACCATTCGTGGTGACCACTTCGATCCGGGAGTCGTAGCCGTAGTCGACCGGGCAGACGCCCGATACGACGGCCAGCGCACCGCTGTCGTAGCCGATAGTGGCCACGATCGTGTCGTAGAAGTTGTCAGTGACCACACCGCGCTCGGCGCCTTTAAAGTTGGCTGCGCGGACGTGGATGTCGACAGGCTCGGCGGCGGCGAACCAGGACACAGCATCGAGGTCGTGGCTATTTACTTCAGCGAGGATGCCGTTCGAGGTGCGCAGGTCGTTGGCCCACGCCGGCGGTAGGCCCGGACCGTGTGTCAGAGACTTGATCAGCATCGGTCGTCCTGCCTCACCGGAGCGCAACAGCTCTTCGGCTGCGACGAAGTCATCGTCGAAGCGGCGCATGAACCCCAGCTGTACGCTCCGGCGGGCGGCGAGGGCCGCCTCGTTGATCTTGCGGCACTCGACGAGGTTCATCGCCATCGGCTTCTCGAGGTGAACATGCAAGCCGGACCTCAGGGCAGAGATGGCCTCCGTGCAGTGGGTGAACGTCGGCGTCGTGATCACCGCGCCGTCGAGCTCGTGCCTATCGAGCGCATCTGCGAGGGACGCAAAGGTGTGTGCCACCCCGAAGTCTGCCGCCAGCTTGTGCGCTGTCTCCTGGTTGGGGTCGCAGATTGCCAAGATCTCTGCGCGTTCGCCCGCGTGTTGGATCAGGTTGGTCGTGTGCAGGCGGCCGACGCGCCCGGCACCGATCATGCAGATTTGTTTTTTGATCATTAGTCTCCTCCGGTGATCGTCTCCGGGCTCGGGTCGGGTTTCCGGTAGGCACGGGTCAGGGCTGATGACCAGAACCGGTAGCGCTCATACCCTCCGTCGTATGCGGTCGCGGTCGACGCATCCGGTGCTGCAGCATGGCCATACGCGTCTGAGCCGATCTCGGGTCCGTTGCGACCGGTCGCGATGAGTGCGAGTACGGCGGCGCCACGGGTTCCCGCGTCGACGTTGACGAGCGGCCGGTACT
>DATHII010000135.1:0-17241 GCA_035316885.1 Jiangellaceae bacterium
CGGAGTAGGTCTTCGCCGCCCGGTCGGCCGCGTCGGCCAAGCCGAAATCGGCCAACAGCTCGCGGGCTCGCTGCTTGGCCTGCCTCTTGGGATGACCGAGCAGCCGGCCGATCAGCAGAAGGTTCTCGGTGCCGGTGAGCATCTCGTCGACCGCCGCGTACTGCCCGGTCAGGCCGATGAGCTGGCGCACCTGGTGGGCGTCGTTGACAACGTCGTAGCCACCCACCCTCGCGTGGCCGGCGTCAGGCTTTAGAAGCGTGCTGAGCACCCGCACGGCGGTCGTCTTGCCCGCCCCGTTCGGCCCGAGCAGCCCCAGCACCGTACCGGTGCGAACGCCGAGATCGACCCCGTCCAGAGCGGTTGTCTCGCCGAAGCGTTTGACCAGGCCCTCGGCCCAGATCGCGTGATTCATCGGTATCTCCCTGTTCGTCGACAGCGATCTCAGCATGCCGGGTGGGTCTGACATTCCACGCAGATGACGCCGACAGCGAACGTACGGCCGGTCCGGAGGCCGTGTCGACGAGTTATTTCGTAGTGAATGCTGGGCCGGCGATGCCTGGCCGGTCCGACCGACAAAATGGTCTGCATCGCCGACCGAGCAAACCTCGGCAAAGAGCGTGCCGAACTCAAATCCGTCCTGTTCGTCGGGCCGCTACTGGTCGACGATCGTGCGTCAGTCGGGCTGCTACGTCTCCGGTGGTGGTGTGGCGGGTGGACTCCCGCGGCCCCGACCCGGCCCTCGGCCGTCCTCGTTGCCGTCGCTGGGAGGCTCCTGCTGCCCAGTGCTGAGGTAGAGGCCGACCGCGCTTCCGGCGGCGACGCTTGACCCACTCGCCGGGTCGGTCTCGACCACGAGGCCCTGGGCGATCGCCGACGCCACGTCGCCCGCGACGTAGGCGCCGAAGCCGACTTCTCCGAGGCGGTCGGACGCGGCCTGCGCATCCATGCCCCGAACGTCGGGCACGCGCTCGTTTAGTCCACGGACGACGCTCGGGTCGGGCCGGTTGAAGCCGACCTTGCGGGCGCCGTCGAGCGCTGCGTCCATCGCCTCCTTCCAGATCGGACCGGGGATGCAGCCACCACAGGCGGAGCTGATGCGGTCGCCGTTGTAGGTACGGTCGTCGAGGGTCGTCTGGCTGCCGTCCAGATCGGCGACGGCGACGGCAGTGGCCAGCTGGGGCGTGTATCCCGCGAACCAGACGGCGATGGAGTTATCCGTGGTTCCCGTCTTGCCCGCGGCAATGCGGCCGCCGTCGAGGCGCATGCGGTTGCCGGTGGCACCGGGACTCTCGATGACGCCCTGCAACACCATGTTGACGCCGTCGGCGACGCCCTCCGGGAGCACCCGGTTGCACGAGGGTTTGCGGTCGACCACGACTTCGCCGTTGCGGTCACGTACCTGCAACACCGCGATGGAGTCGCAATGCACGCCGCGCGCCGCGAACATCGCGTAGCCCTCGGCCATCGCCATTGGAGACACCGTGTTGGAGCCGAGCGTGAACGAGGCGACCTGGTCGAGCGGCTGGCCCTCGCTCTCTGTCGGGATCTGCTTGAAGATGCCGGACTCCTGGGCGATCGTCGCCGGTTCGCAAATGCCCGTTCGCTGCAGGAGCTGGACGTAGAAGGTGTTGACGGACCGTTCGGTGCCGGTCCGCAGGTCGAACTCCCCGGCCCCGGTCGAGTTCTTGGGCGAGTAGTCGTGGTCGGTGGTGTAGATCGAGTTGCCGTTCCAGCAGATGTCGAACTTCTTGCCGCCCATGGGTAGCGTCTGGGGCGCGTGGATCGTCGTGTTCAGCGGAATGCCCTGCCGGATGGCGGCCGCGAGGACGAACGGCTTGAATGCGGATCCTGCCTGGATGCCGTTCGATTCACCCATCAGCTTGTCGACGGCGTAGTTGACCTGGCTCATGCCGTCGCCCGAGGGCCCGTAGTCCCGCGAGTTTGCGATGGACCGGATGTACCCCGTGCCCGGCTCGACCATGGCGAGCGTGCCGACGGCGGTGTCGGTTGGCGCGACCCGGTCTGAGACCGCGTCCTGGCCGGCCTGTTGGTACGTCGGCTCCAGCGTCGTGGTGATGGTCAGGCCGCCGCGCTGGAGGCTGTTGATGCGGGCCTCGCGGGTCTCGCCGAGTTCGGGCATCAGGGCGATCTCGTGCACGACGTAGTCGCAGAACCACGGTGCCCATGAGGGCACGCAGCCTGCGGGCGTCGGGCTGAGAGCCAGGCCGAGGTCGGATTGGCGGGCCGCGGCACCGTCGGCCTCGGACACCATGCCGATCTCGACCATGCGGTCGAGCACCTGGGTGCGTCGGCCGAGCGCCTTCTCCGGATTGTCGGTGGGGTCGTATGCGGAGGGCGCCTGCACGAGCCCGGCCAGCATGGCCGCCTGCGGAAGCGTGAGCTTCTCGGCACTCGTCGAGAAGAAGTATCGCGCCGCCGCCTCGATGCCATAGGCACCGCCGCCGTCGCCGCCGCCGCCGAAGTAGGCGATGTTGAGGTAGCGCTCGAGGATCTCGTCCTTGGTCAGCTTGTCCTCGACGCTCGCCGCCAGGCGAAGCTCGCGCAGCTTGCGGACGTAGCCATCGGCCCCCGTGCTGGTGATGGCTGCGTGCCGCTCCTCTGGCGTCTCCGCCTGGTCGAGAAGGACGAGTTTGACGTACTGCTGAGTCAGGGTGGAGCCGCCACCGGCGGTACAGCCCTCGTCGCAGGTGATGTCGCCGGCATCGAGGTTACCGAGCAGCGCCCGTGCAGTTCCCTGCATGTCAATGGGGCCGTGCTCGTAGAAGCGGTGGTCCTCGATGGCGAGGATCGCGTCCTTCATCACAGGGGCGATCTTGTCCAGTGACACGTAGACACGGTTCTGCTCGTAGAACGTGGCGACGGTCTTGCCGGTGGCATCGACGATCCGTGACTGCTCGGCGAGCGGGCGGGTTTCGAGTTCGGCGGGCATGTCGTTGAAGGCGGTCGCGCTTTCACGCGCCGCGAGGCCGAGACTTGCCGCCACGGGGAGGGCCAGGCCGGCCACGAGCACACCAGCGAGACCGCTCACCCCGATGATCAGCAGACTGCGTCGGAGAGCGGCCACGACGGTGTCAGGGCGGAGGGACGCCATGGCAGCACACTACGTGGTGTCGTCGGCATGGCTCGACACCATGCACCGGCGGGAGCAGACTGTTACACCCGGACAGGCCGGGTGTTATCGGTCAGATGGGTGCTCCACATTTTTCATCTGCGGGTCCTAGCGGTCCGGCCTGCGCTTGTCTACCGTGATCACAGCGGGGCGTGATCAACGGACGGGGTCGTTGGGCGCGGGCACTCCGCAACGGGGGAGGAGCCATGAGGTGGGTGAACGACTGGCCCAGCCAGGCGGCGTGTCGGGGAGCCGAGCCGGACGAACTGTTCGTACCTGGCGCTGCGCAGAACAGGGCCAAGGCCCTGTGCATGGGGTGTCCCGTGCGCACCGAATGCCTGGCCGACGCACTCGACAATCGCACCGAGTTCGGCATCTGGGGCGGCATGACCGAGCGCGAGCGCCGCGCCCTGTTGCGCCGGCGGTCAGGTGTCGTGTCGTGGCGGGCGCTACTCCAGGCGGCCTGGCTGGAGTACGAGGAGGTCGCCCACGCCGGCTGACCGTCCCGGACGACGTCAGCGTTGTGCGACGAGCTCCGACCCGACCTCCCGCAGGCCGCGGAGGTCGTTGACGTCGATCGGCAGTGCGGGCACCCGCGTGACCGGCACGGTCGGGTGCGCCGCGGTGAACCGCGCTGCCCGGTGTTCATCACGCGTGGCCAGCCTGAGGTTCGCGGCGTGCAACCGCAGCAGCGATGTCGTCAGCCGGTGCTCGCGGGTGCTCACGAGGCGGTCTGCCGCCGCGGTGGCCTGGTGCTCGCTCAGGCCATCGGGTCGCTCGCGGTGCATCCGATTGAGCACGAGGCCGGCCAGCGGCATCGCGTCGCTGCCGAGCCGCTCGACGAAGTACGAGGCCTCGCGCAGTGCGTCGAGCTCTGGAGTGGACACGACGACGAAGGCGGTCTCGGGCCGCTTGAGGAGCGCATACGTCTGGTCGGCGCGCTCCCTGAACCCGCCGAACATGGTGTCCAGCGCCGCGACGAACGTCTGGACGTCGCCAAGCAGTTCGCCGCCGAGGACCCTGGTCAACGCGCCGGTCACGGCACCGAAGCCCGCCTGGAGCACCCTGAGGTAGGCGCGTCCGCCCGCCCGTGCCGGCATCCCGAGCAGGCGGATCAGGCGGCCGTCGAGAAAAGAGCCGAGCCGTTCGGGCGCGTCGAGGAAGTCCAGGGCCGACCGCGACGGAGGCGTGTCCACGACGATCAGGTCCCACTCGTCGCGGGCGCGCAGCTGGCCCAGCTTCTCCATCGCCATGTACTCCTGCGTTCCCGCAAAGGAGGACGACAGGGCCTGGTAGAAGGGGTTGGCCAGGATCTTGCCGGCCTTCTCGGGGGTGGCGTGCGCCTCCAGGATCTCGTCGAAGGTCCGCTTCATGTCGAGCATCATCGCGTCGAGGCGGCCACCGCCCGCATTGGCGATTCCGGGCACCTGCCGGGGAGTGTTGTCGAGCTCGGTAAGGCCCAGCGACTGTGCCAGCCGGCGCGCCGGGTCGATGGTGAGCACGACCACCCGGCGGCCATGCTCGGCCGCTCGCAGGGCGACGGCAGCCGCTGTCGTCGTCTTGCCCACGCCTCCGGAACCGCAGCACACGATGATCCGGGTGCGGGTGTCGTGCAGCAGGCCGTCGACGTCGAAATGTGCCGAAGGTCGCGTGTTCATGCGGCACCCTGGTCGCTCAATGCCGCACCCAGCTCGTAGAGCCCGGCCAGGTCGATGCCATCCGGGAGCCACGGAAGTTCGTAGGTCGGGCGGTCCAGTGCGGCGACTGCTGTGCGCTCGCGCTTCTCCAGCGCAACCCTCTCGGCGTGGGCGGCCGCCTCGGCCGCCAAGCGGTCGACCAGCGACTCGCCCTGGGTGAGCCCGGCGACCCGCAGACCCGCCTCGATCATGAGCCGGTCCAAGCGCCCCTGCCGTGCAGCCGCGAGGTCGCGGACGGTCAAGAGCGGCCGCCGGACCTGGTTGACCACGACTGCCCCGACCGGGATGCCTGCGTCGTCCAGGTCGCCGACGGTGTCGGCGGTCTCCTGGACCGGCATCTCCTCGAGCACGGTCACGACATGGACCGCGGTCCGTGGCGAGCTGATCAGCTCGGTGATCGCGGCCGCGTGGCGGCTGACTGGACCGACACGCGCCAGCGACGTGACGGCCGCATTGACGCTGAGGAACCGGGTGATCCGCCCCGTCGGCGGTGCGTCGAGGACGACGGCGTCGTAGACGAAGCCGCCGTCCGTCCGCCGGCGACGGGTCGCCTCATACGTCTTGCCGGTAAGGAGAACGTCACGCATGCCGGGGGCGACGGTCGTGGCGAACTCGATGATCCCCATCCGGTCGAGCGCCCGCCCCGCCCTGCCCAGCCGGTAATAGAGGTCGAGGTACTCGTACATGGCCTGTTGTGCGTCGACCGCGAGTCCGAACAGGTCGCCGCCGTCGCGGGCGACGGCGAGCCTGCGCTCCTCGTAAGGGAGAGGGGCGACGTCGAACAACTGAGCCAGGCCCTGGCGCTCCTCGACCTCCACGAGAAGTACCTTGTGGCCGCCCGAGGCGAGCGCCAGGGCCAGGGCGGCGGCGACGGTGGTCTTGCCGGTGCCACCCTTGCCGGTGACCACGTGCAGTCGCACACCCTCCCAGTCGCTCACGGGCACCGAGCGTAGGCGAGCGGGCGACTTCAGAGCTCCGCGAGGAGCCCGATCGGACGTTCGACGCAGTCGGCGACGTAACGCAGGAATCCGCCGGCGATGCCGCCGTCGCAGACCCGGTGGTCGAAGGTCAGCGAGAGCTGGGTGACCTTGCGCACGGCAAGGGACCCGTCGACCACCCATGGCTTGTCGATGATCCGGCCGATCCCGAGCAGGGCGGCCTCGGGGTGGTTGATGATCGGCGTCGAGCCATCGACGCCGAAGACCCCGTAGTTGTTCAGGGTGAACGTGCCCCCGGTCAGGTCACGGGTTCCGAGCCGCCCGTCGCGGGCGAGACCGGTGAGCCGGGCAAGCTCGTCGGCGAGGTCGAGCGTCGTCATCCGGTGGGCGTCCCTGACCACGGGAACGACGAGACCGCGGTCGGTCTGGGCCGCGAAGCCGAGGTTGACGTACGGCAGCTGGACGATCTCGACTGCGTCGCCGTCGTGCTCGACGCGCGCGTTCAGCTCGGGATGGCGGCGCAGTCCGGCGACGACGAACCGGGCGAGCAGGGCGAGCAGTCCGATGGCGCGGTCCGGGTGTGCGGCTCGCAGCGCCTCGCGCGCCTCGAGGAGTCCGGTTGCGTCGACGTCGACCCAGGTCGTCGCGTCCGGGATCTCACGGCGACTGCGTGTGAGCTTGTCGGCGACGGTTCGGCGCACCCCCCGCAGCGGGGTGCGTACCTCGTCCGTCCCCATGATCATGTCGACTTCGCCGCCTTCAGCGGCAGCAAAATCGACATGATCATGGGCTGCTGCGGGGGCGGTCAGCGCCGCCTCGACGTCACGGCGCAGGACGAGGCCGTGCGGACCAGAGCCGGCAAGCCTGGCGACGTCGAGCCCGCCGTCGCGGGCCAGCCGCCGCACGACGGGAGAGATGACGCGCGGGGTGCCGCTGGCCGGGGGACGCTGCGCACGTCCACGATGGCGCCGGCCGCCGGCGGCGCCGGTCCCGTATCCCACGAGTACCGCGCCCGAGCCCGCCCGCTCCTCAGTCCGGTAGGAGTCGCCCGCGGGAGAGGCGGGGTCGGCAGGCGGCGCCACCGTGAGCAACGGGCGGCCGACGGGGACCATGTCGCCGACCGAGCCGTGCAGCGTGACGACGGTCCCCGCGTAGGGGCACGGCACCTCGACGGCGGCCTTGGCAGTCTCGACCTCGACGACGATGTCGTCCACGCCGACCTCGTCGCCCTCGGCCACACGCCAGGCGAGGATCTCGGCCTCGGTCAGCCCTTCGCCGAGGTCCGGCAGCACAAACGTCTGTACCTCCCCGTGATCATCGGCAGTCTCGGGCCCATGCGGCCCCGAACTGCCGATGATCACGGGCTGGTGGGGAGGGTCCGGAGGCGGCGAGGTCATGCGGGTACCCCGGTCAGGTGGCGGCGGTCGGGCTCGTCGTCCCACTGCAGCCGCGCCACCGTGTCGAGCACCCGGTCGACACCGGGCAGGTGGTGCTTCTCGACGATCGGCGGTGGATACGGGATGTCGAAGCCACTGACCCGCAGGACGGGTGCGTGCAGCGAATGGAAGCAGCGCTCCTGGACCCGGGCGGCGACCTCGGCGCCGACGCCGGCAAAGCCGGCCGCCTCCTGGACGACCACGCAGCGCCCGGTCCTGCGCACGGAGGCGGTGACCGTCTCGTCGTCGAACGGGACGAGGGTCCGCAGGTCGACGACCTCGAGGTCCCAGCCGTCGTCGACGGCCGCCTCGGCGGCCTCCAGGGCCACCGGGACGGCGGGACCGTACGCCACCAGCGTCGCGTCGCCACCGCGCCGGCGGACCTCGGCGGTCCCGATGGGCGCTGTGGTGACCGGAAGCTCGACCTCGGCCTTGCTCCAGTAGTGCTTCTTCGGCTCCAGGAACACCACCGGGTCGGGGTCGGTGATCGCCTCGCGCAACAGTGAGTACGCGTCGGCGACGGTGGCCGGTGTCACGACCTTGAGTCCGGGCGTGTGCACGTAGTACGCCTCGGAGGAGTCGCTGTGGTGCTCGACCCCGCCGATCCCGCCGGCGTAGGGAACGCGAATCACCATGGGGACGCCGACTACACCGCGCGTGCGGTTGCGCATCTTGGCGACGTGGGAGACGAGCTGCTCGAAGGCCGGGTAGGCGAACGCGTCGAACTGCATCTCGACGACCGGCCGGAAGCCGTTCATCGCCATCCCGAGCGCGAATCCGACGATCCCGCTCTCTGCCAGCGGCGTGTCGAAGCAGCGGTCCTCGCCCAGATCGCGGGCCAGCCCGTCAGTGATGCGGAAGACCCCGCCAAGTGCCCCGACGTCCTCACCGAAGACGACGACCGAGTCGTCCTCGGTGAGCGCGTCGCGCAACGCGGCGTTGAGCGCCTGGGCCATCGTCGTCGTCATTGGTGCTCGCCCCCGCTGTCGTCCTTGTCCGCGGCGAGCTCCTCGACCAGCCATTCGCGCTGCTCGCGCAGTTGCGGTGTCGGCTCGGCGTAGACGTGGTCGAACAAGGCCCGGGGATCGACGTCAGGGTCGTCGTTCATGCGCGTGCGGAGACGTCCGGCGAACGCTTCGGCCTCCTGCCGGGCGGCACCGATGTCCTCGTCGGACAGCGCGCCGGTGGCCGTGAGGTAGGCCTCGAGGCGATTGAGCGGATCGCGGCCGGCCCAGGCCGAGACCTCGGCGTCGTCGCGGTAGCGGCTCGCGTCGTCGGCGTTGGTGTGGGCCTCGATCCGGTAGGTGTGCGCCTCGACCAGGAACGGGCCCTCACCGGCTCGGGCTGCCTCGACGGCGTGGCGGAGCACGGAGAGCACCGCCACCGGGTCGTTGCCGTCGACCTGTTCGCTGCGGATGCCGAAGCCGACCCCCCGGTAGGCCAGCGAGGGGGCTGCCGTCTGCTTTGCGAGCGGGACGGAGATCGCGTACCGGTTGTTCTGCACGAGGAAGACGACGGGAGCCTTGAAGACGCCCGCGAAGTTCAAGGCCTCGTGGAAGTCGCCTTCGCTGGTGCCACCGTCGCCGACGAACACGAGCGCGACGGTGTCCTCGCCGCGACGCCGGGCTGCGTACGCGAGGCCGACCGCGTGCGGGCTCTGGGTGGCCAGCGGGGTGCACTGCGGTGCGGTGCGGGTGGCGACCGGGTCGTAGCCGCAGTGCCAGTCGCCGCGCAGGAGCGTGAGCGCCTCGACGGGGTCGATGCCGCGGGCGATCAGCGCCATCGACTCGCGGTAGGTCGGGAACATCCAGTCTGTGTCGCGCAGCGCAAGCACGCTGCCGATCTGGCAGGCCTCCTGGCCGTGGCTGGACGGGTAGACCGCGAGGCGACCCTGCTTCGTCAAAGCCGTCGCCTGGGCGTCGAATCGACGTCCGACGACCATCCGCCGGTACGCCTCGAGCAGCAACTCGAGGGGCGGCGACTCGTATGCGCCGTGGTCGGCGGCGGGCGCCACGCCACCCGCGTCGTCGAGGAAGCGGATCGGTGTCGCGGAGGGCAGCAACCGGGACGCGGCCGTGCCGGCATCGCCGTTCACGGTGGGTGGGACATCGTCGGTGTGCTGCTGTGCCTGTGTGGTCATGACGTGTTCACCCCTGGTCGGCGTCGACCCCGGCTTGACTCCCGATCTTCCGCCGAAGGAGATGGTCATCTCCACAGTTGGCGGAGATCCGTGACAGATGGCTACTGTCAGGGCCTGTGAGCGACCAGACGTCTTCACCGGAGCAGGGTCACACCTGGCGCACCGGACGATCGGCCCGCGCGCTCGACGACGTCGACCGACGCATTCTTGCCGAGCTCACCAGTGACGGCAGGATCTCGATCCGGACGCTGGCCGAGCGGGTCCACGTCTCCCGGGCGAATGCGTACGCACGCGTGGACCGGCTGCTCGGCGATGGAGTCATCACCGGCTTCGCCGCGCAGATCGACCCCGAGCGGGCCGGCCTCGGGACCAGCGCGTACGTCCTGCTCACGATCCAACAGAACACCTGGCGCGAGGTGGCTTCGGCGCTGGGGGCGTTGCCCTACGTCGAACACTTCGCACTCGTCGGCGGCGACTTCGACGTGCTCGCGCTGGTGCGGGCACCGAACAACGCCGAACTGCGTCACGTGGTGCTCGAGCGGATCCAGGACGTCCCCGGCGTGCGCGGCACCCGCACCTGGCTCGTGTTCGACGAGCACGAAGGCCGCGTCGGTTGGCCCTGACGGCGGCGGCAGCGGAGGGGCCGATCGGACGCCAGCGGGTGACCTGTCGGCCGTACTTCGTAGCCTGGCCGCTGTGACGTACGTCGCAGGGCCGGGCACCGGGCCCTTCCTGGAGTTGTTGCTGCCGGGGGGCGCTACGCCGGCGTGCGGTTCCTGCCAGGTGCGGCACCGGACGCACTGGGTGCGCCCGCGCACGTGCTCCGCGACGGCCGAGTGCCGCTGGCCGACCTGTGGGGATCCGACGCCGAGCGGCTGGCCGAGGTGGGCGGCGCTGCGGTCGACCAGCCCCGGGCACTCGAGTCGATGGTCGCCGACCGGGTGCTGGCGGCAGGGCAACCGGCGCCCGTGGTCGTCGCCGTCGCTGCACTCATGGGCGGCAGCGCACGCGTCCGGAACATCGCCGACGTCGTCGGTACGCCGACCAGGCACATCTGACGCGGGAATTTCGGAGCCTGGCCGGCGTACCGCCCACGGCACTGGTTCAGACAGCCACTCGTCCGTAGTCGCGCAGCGTCTTCAGGCGGCCGACGGTCACGAAGCCGCCCCACTCGTGCTGCACGACCGGCGTCCAGGCCGGCCAGTTGAACGACCACGACCCGTCCTCGGACTGCTGACCCACCAGCGCATCCAGGTGCTTCCCGATGAGGTCGTCGGTGAACAACCGGTGGCCGAGACCGTCCGGATGCGGCGCGAAGTCGAGGGGGAAGTGCGCCTCGCCCGTCGCATACGGGTCGAGCTCGACGTGCTGTGTGATCAGCGGCGCGAGCCGATCGAACGCCGCCTCCGCCCGGGCTCGGTCGGGTACGTGGTCGAGGAAGGTCAGAACCGCATGGGCGAGGTAGGGGTTGGTCTCGGTCAACCCGTCGACGCCGTCCCAGCAGAAGCGGGTGGCGGTGTCGACGAAGGCGTTCGACACGCCGTGCTTGTGCAGCAGGCCCACGATCGCGGCCGTCGGGTTGAGGTTGCCGGGCGGGTCGTCTGGGGTCTGCCACCACGGTGCCGCCGGGGTGTCGCGGACCGACGGCAGGACGAAGGGAACGCCGCCGTCGGCAGCGCTGACCCGCCGCAGGTAGTCGCACGCGGCCCGGACCATCGGTCCGTCGAACGGGTCGTCCGGACCGCTGGTTTCGTCCAGCAGGTGCAGCGCGACCTCGACCGGCTGCGGCTGGCTGCCCGATCCGCGCAGGTCGGGTTCGAGCGCATTGCCGAACCCGTCGTCGTCGTTCGCATACGCGGCCAGCGCTGACCGGACGGCGGCGGCGGAACCGGCGCGGAACAGGTGGGCGAAGCGGAGCCGGTCGATCAGCCGGGCATTGAGCGACAGGTAGCGCTCGGCCGAGGCCAGCGCTTCCGACGTGAGCATCGTCATGGTGACGACGCTAGCCCCCGGGCGCAGCCGCCGTCTTGAACGGATCGGACCGCCTCGAGCACTGCCGCCCAGGCGGTCGACGTCGGGTCGATGAGGCCGAAATGCTCGACACCAGGAAGCACGCGTAGAGCCGCACCCGCATGCGCGGCGTAGCGGGTCGAGCATTCCACGGGCACCTGGCCGTCCTCCTCGCCGTGCAGGACGACCACCCGGCCGGTCGGCGGTGGGAGCCGGCACGGATCGCCGGACTCGTAGCGGTCCGGTACCTCCTCGGGCGAGCCGCCTAGCAGGGCGCGCACGGCTCCGCCGTCGAGGTCGAGCCGGAACGCGGCCGACAGGTCCGCCACGGGCGCCAGAGCGACGACGCCCGCGTAGGCGTGGGGCAGATTGCTACTCGCGCACCACAGTGCCAGTTGCCCGCCCGACGAGTGTCCGACCAGCACGATGCGTGTGATGTCGATGAGCTCGCTGACCAGCTCCGGAACGCGGGCGACGGCGAGTGCCACGTCGTCGAAGGTCGACGGCCAACCGCCACCTGCACTGGTACGCGCAAACTCTGGTGTCGCAACGGCGTAGCCGGCCGCGACCAGCCCGTCGGCCATCGGCCGGGTGTGGGTTCGGTCGTAGACACTGCGCCAGAACCCCCCGTGCAGGAGGACGACCAACGGATGCGGCCGATCCCTGCGCAACGGCAGCCGGAGATCCGCCACATGCTCCGGCGCCGATCCGTACCGGATCACCGCATCGGGCGGCGAACCGGGCCGGCTGAGCACGTCGCGGGGGTCGGTCATACCCCGGAATCATCCCGGAACGCGGCCAGTACGCTCGCCGTCATGGCCACATGGGAGTACGCGACCGTGCCGCTGCTGGTTCACGCGACCAAGCAGATTCTCGACAACTGGGGTGACGACGGCTGGGAGCTGGTCCAGGTGGTTCCCGGACCCAACCCCGAGAACGTCGTCGCCTACCTGAAGCGGGAGAAGGGCGCGTGACCCCGGAGGAGCGCCTGGCTGCGCTGGGGCTGACCATTCCCGAGGTCACGCCGCCCGTGGCCGCGTACGTCCCGGCCGTCCGCACGGGTTCCTACGTCTACACGTCGGGCCAACTGCCGATGCGCGATGGCGAGCTCATGCACACCGGCAAGGTCGGCTCGGAGGTCAGCCCGGACGAGGCGAACGAGTGCGCCCGCCAGTGCGCGCTCAACGCGCTCGCCGCCGTGCGCACGCAGGTCGGCGACCTCTCCGCGGTCACCCGGGTGGTGAAGGTCGTCGGCTTCGTTGCCTCCGCACCCGGATTCACCGCCCAGCCGCAGGTCGTCAACGGCGCCAGCGAGCTGCTCGGGCAGGCCTTCGGCGACGCGGGTCAGCACGCCCGCAGCGCTGTGGGCGTGCCCGTGCTCCCACTGGACGCGCCCGTCGAGGTCGAGCTGATCGTCGAGGTCGGCTGAACGGGTGCCCGCGTCGCGCACCCTGCCCGCCGCGCTCGTCGAGCAGGCGCGGCAGTTCGTCGCCGGCCGGCTGACCCCGGTCGACCCGCGTCCGGCGTCGTCAGTACTGCTCCTCCGCGACTCCGACGCGGACTTGCAGGTTTACGTGCTGCGGCGCCGCACCAGCATGGCATTCGCGGGTGGCATGCACGCCTTTCCCGGCGGTGCCGTCGATCCTCGCGACGGCGACGACCGGGGACTCGGCTGGCTGGGTCAGCCGCCATCGTGGTGGGCGGACCGGCTCGCGACGACGGAGCCGGCGGCACGGGGCTTCGTCTGTGCGGCTGTCCGGGAGACGTTCGAGGAGTCCGGCGTCCTGCTCGTGACCGGGGACGACGGCGTTCCGGTGGCGCCGGCGGGTCCGGACTGGGAGATCGACCGGAGGGGGCTGGTCGAGCGGCGGTTCGCCCTCTCCGACCTGCTCGACCGCCGCGGCCTCGCCGTCCGTTCCGACGTGCTCGCTCCGTGGGCGCACTGGGTGACACCCCGGTTCGAGCCACGGCGTTACGACACCTGGTTCTTCCTCGCCGCGTTGCCTGAGGGGCAACAGGCCAGGGACGTGTCCGGTGAGGCCGACCGGGTCGCCTGGATGCGGCCGGCAGACGTTCTGTCCGCGGCCGAGAGGGGCGAGGTCGCGATGCTTCCGCCCACCTGGGCGGTTCTGGAGGACCTCGCGGCGCACGGTTCGGTGGCCGAGGCCGTGGCCGCAGCCGAGGGCAGGACGCTCGACACCGTCATGCCGGGGTGGGTCGACGATGGCGGCGAGCTGCGCCTGCTGCTGCCGGGCGATCCCGGGTTTCCCGGCGACGATCCGGGTGATCCGGCGTGACCGCCGGGCTCCCACCGTGGTGCCGCCTGGTGAGGGCCGACAACCCGGGTCCCATGACGCTGGAGGGTACGAACACCTACGTCCTGTCGACGCCGGCCGGCAGCGTGGTCGTCGATCCCGGCCCGCTGCTGGACGATCACCTCGAGGCGGTGGCCGCGCTCGGTCCGGTGGTTGTCACGTTGCTCACCCACGGCCATCTCGACCACTCCGAGGCGTCGGGTCGGTTCCACGAGATCACCCGGGCTCCCGTGCTGGCCCGCGATCCGGCCCTGTGTCTGGACGGCGACCCGCTGGATGTCGACGGTGCGCTCATCGAGGTGCGCGGTCTCGACGTGCGGGTGCTGCACACGCCGGGACATTCCGCCGACTCGGTCTCCTTCACGGTGAGCTCCGCCGGCACCACCGGCGTTCTCACCGGCGACACGATCCTCGGCAGGGGCACGACGGTAGTGGCCTACCCGGACGGACAGCTGGGTCCGTACCTCGACTCCCTCGCGCGCCTGCGTGAACTCGGCGACGTGTTGCTCCTGCCCGGTCACGGTCCGGTCCGGCCGGACGTCGCCGCCAGGGCCGGTGAGTACCTCGCCCACCGCGCCGAACGGCTCGCCCAGGTCCGCGAGGCCCTGGCCGCCGGTGCGGCGACCCCTCACGAGGTCGTCGAGGTCGTCTACGCCGACGTGGACCGGTCGCTGTGGCCGGCCGCCGAGCTGTCGGTCCGAGCCCAACTCGACTACCTCGCCGAGCGGGGCGGCGGTTGATCACGTTCACCATGTTCCTGGACGGTTCACCAGGTTCGTGCGCCTGGTGAACGGTCCACCAGGGTGGTGAACGTGATCAACCTGCAGATCGGCGGGCGGACGTCAGCGGGCGCGGCGGCGCAGGCGCTCGATGTCGAGCAGGACGACCGAGCGTTGCTCGAGGCGCAGCCAGCCGCGTCCGGCGAAGTCGGCGAGGGCTTTGTTGACGGTCTCGCGCGAGGCCCCCACCAGTTGGGCCAGCTCCTCCTGGGTGAGGTCGTGAACCACCCGCACGCCTTCCTCGGACTGGACGCCGAACCGGTTCGACAGGTCGAGCAACTGCTTGGCGACCCGCCCGGGAACATCGGAGAACACCAGGTCGGCCAGCGTGTCGTTCGACCGCCGCAGCCGCTGCGCGAACTGGAGCAAGAGCCCCCGGGCGACCTCGGGCCGGCCGGTCAGCCAGGGCAGGAGGTCGGCGTGGCCGAGCCCGAGCAGCGCCGAGTCGATGACGGCGGTGACGGTGGCTGAGCGCGGGCCAGGGTCGAACAGCGACAGCTCGCCGAACATCTGCCCGGGCCCGAGCAGCGCCAGCAGGTTCTCGCGACCGTCGGGAGAAGTCCGGCCGAGCTTGATCTTGCCGCGAATGACGACGTAGACGCGATCGCCCTCGTCGCCCTCATGGAACAACACCTCTCCCCGTCCGAGGACGACCTCGCTCATCGAGGCCCGAAGCGCCGACGCAGCCTCGTCGTCGAGCTCCCGGAACAGCGGTGCGCTCCGCAGCACGTCGTCCACGCAAGCCTCCTCGCGATCCGGCCGCCATCGGGCTGACCTGCCCGTCCGGCCGGCGCCGAAGTGTCGTACGTCACAGTGTGCCCGCCCATCATGACGGATCCAGCGGGTGGGCGAGCGGGTAAGCCGGCCGCAGCGGGAGCCGGTCCGGGTCGCTCCATCGGCACGACCTCCTAGGCTGGAGCAGTGCGCACCGCCGTCCCGGAGTCCCACCTCGCCTTGGTCCGTCGCGCCCGCCGGATCAACCGCGAGCTGGCGCTGACCTATCCCGACGCACACTGCGAACTCGACTTCACTTCGCCGTTCGAGCTGCTCGTCGCCACCGTGCTGTCAGCGCAGACCACCGACGTACGCGTCAACATGGTCACGCCGACGTTGTTCGCGAAGTACCCGGCGCCAGCAGATCTCGCCGCCGCCAATCGGGAGGACATCGAGTCGATCATCCAGTCGACCGGGTTCTTCCGGGCGAAGACACACGCGATCGTCGGGCTGTCGCAGGCGATCGTCGAGCGGTTCGGCGGCGAGGTCCCCGGCCGGCTCAAGGATCTCGTCACGTTGCCAGGAGTCGGCCGCAAGACCGCGAACGTCGTCCTCGGCAACGCCTTCGGTGTGCCCGGACTCACGGTCGACACACACTTCGGCCGGCTGGCCCGTCGGTTCGGCTGGACCGCCAACACCGACGCCGAGAAGATCGAGTCCGACGTGGCCGGGCTGTTCCCGAGGCGCGAGTGGACTATCCTCTCTCACCGGCTGATCTGGCACGGCCGGCGGTGCTGCCACTCCCGCCGGCCGGCCTGCGGTGCCTGCCCGCTGTCGCGACTGTGCCCGTCGTACGGCGAGGGGCCGACCGATCCGAAGGTCGCCGCCAGGCTGCTCCGAGGGCCTGAGTGAGCCTCGCCGCGCCGCCGCCACGATGGCTGCGCAGGATCGTCGACGCTGTCGACGACGTACGGGCGGAGCAGCTCGCCAGGCACTCTCCACCGCGGCCTGAGGCAGGGCGCGCCTCGGCGGTGCTAGCGCTGTTCGGCGAGTCTGCCGCCGGGTACGACGTGCTCCTGATCGAGCGTGCCTACGGTCTGCGCAACCACGCCGGGACTCCGGCGTTTCCGGGCGGTGTCATCGATCCGGATGACGACGGTCCGGTGGCGGCTGCCCTGCGGGAAGCGGAGGAAGAGACCGGCCTCGACCCCTCAGGTGTCGACGTACTAGCCACACTTCCCCAGCTGTGGCTACCGGCCGGCGGCTATGTCGTCACACCCGTCCTGGCGTGGTGGCACGAGCCGTCGCCGGTGGGCGTAGTGGACGAGGCCGAGGTCGCCTCGGTCCACCGCGTGCCGCTCGTCGAGTTGGTCGAACCGGCCAACCGGTTGCGGGTGCACCACTCGAGCGGCCACGTCGGCCCGGCCTTCCGGGTCGGCGGGCTTCTCGTGTGGGGCTTCACGGCCGGCGTGCTGAGCTGGCTGCTCGACGTCGCCGGACTCGCCCGGCCATGGGACCGTACCCGGGTAGAGCCCCTGCCCCTGGCCGAACGAGCGGAGCGCCGGTGATCCTCGGGCTCAACGTCGTCGACTGGCTGGTCATCGTGCTTGCCGTCGTCGTCGCCTACTCCGGGTGGAGCCACGGCTTCCTGGTGGGGTTGCTCTCGTTCGTCGGCTTCATCGGAGGCGCGGCTGGAGGGCTGCTGCTCGCGCCGGCCGTGCTCGGCGACCTGGAACCTGGCCTCGGCGTGTCCGTGCTCGCGGTCCTCATCGTGCTGACGGTCGCCGTGATCGGCCAGGCGCTGTTGGCCTGGGCGGGGGGCTGGATGCGCAGCCGCGTCTCCTCGGAGCCGGCGCACCGGTTCGACGCGGCCGGCGGCGCGGTGCTGGGGGTCGTCGGGCTCCTGCTGGCCGCTTGGGCCGTAGGGCTCGCGATCTCGTCGGCCGCCATCCCGCAGGCGTCCGCGGCCGTGCGCGAGTCGAAGATCCTCCGGGCCGTCGACACAGTCGTGCCCGTCTCTCCCGACCTGCTGCGCGAAGCGTTCGAGTCGGTCGTCGCGGCGGGCCGGTTCCCGGAGGTCGT
>DATHII010000136.1:0-4094 GCA_035316885.1 Jiangellaceae bacterium
CCGATGGACGCAACAGGTGGCGTCGTCATCAGCCTGTCGTTGCCATTCCTGGTGGCCGCCGCCATCGGACTCGTCCACGCGGTCGCGCTCGTCGGCTGGGTCCACGACCCGCCGCGCGAGCACCGACCCGCGCTGCGCCAGGTGCTCGTCGGCGTGCCGTCGACCATCGTCACCGGCGTCGGACTGGCCGCGCAGGCAGGAACACTACGCCGGCTCACGCTCCTCAGCGGCTGCCTCGGGGTCACGCTCGCCAGCGTCGAGTTGCTCACGCCGGTCTCGTTCGCGCGCATGCTCGGCGGCGAACAGGCCGCCGCAGGGCCGTACTCGGTGCTCGTGACGCTGGCATTCTTCGGCACGGCGGTCGGGTCGACCCTGGCACCCGCGCTGGCCAGGCTGGTGCGCTCGTCGCCGCGCGGGATCGCGGCGTCCATGGCGCTCTCGGCGGTCGCGTTGTTCGGCATCGCGGCGCCGACGTTCGCGGTCGCGGCTGTCGCTTACGTCGTGCTGTACGCGCTGCTCGGGCTCAGCGGCCCACTGGCCAGCGACCTGACCCACCGGGCGGTGCCATCGGCGCAGCGGGCCACGATCCTGTCGGTACAGTCGCTGACGCTGCAAGTGTCCGGTGTCGTCGCGGGTCTGTCGCTGAGTTTGCTTGCGGAGTACGCGTCGTTCGCCGCCGCCTTCGGAGTCGCCGCCGCCGTGCTCGCGCTCGGTTCCACGGCCTTCGTCCGTATGCGCGAGCCCGCTCGACGCTCAGTTACAGCGTCCCCAGCCACGCCCACATGATCGTGCCCACCCGGCCGAGCTGGTCGGGGTCGACCACGCTGGGTACGTCGCCCGCGGAGTGGTAGCCCGGATACGGGACGCTGCCCATCCGGGCCGACGGGATGTCAGCCTTCTCGAACGACCAGTGGTCGCTCGCCCGGTTGTCCTGCGACCGCGCGGTCGGGATGCCGGCCCGGTCGGACGCCGCCGACAGTGCGTCCATCACCTGTGTCGTCCCCGTGCCGCCGGTCGCCAACGGGACGCTCGGGGCCGACACACCGACCCGGTCGAGCGACACCATCGCGGCGATCGCGGCCTGCTGAGCGGCGGGCAGGTCGCGGACGTACGCCTGCGACCCGAAATGGTGCATGGAGTCGCCCCGCCCGCGTGGCTCCTCAGCCCCGAAGGCGATGAAACGCACCGGGAGCGTGGGCGGCTCGGCAGCCGTCATGCGCGCGAGCTCGAGCATGACACCGATGCCCGACGCGTTGTCCTCCGCGCCCGGGGCGACGGCGACCGTGTCGAGATGCGCTCCGATGACGACGTGAACGGCGGCCGGGTCGAAGCCGGGCGGGTCCGCGACGACGTTCTCCGACGTGCCGGCCCCCACCGGCACGCCCCACGAGTCACCGGCGGGCACCGGTACGGGCGTCTGCGTTACGGCATAGCCGAGTGCCTCGAACCGTGACTGGACATAGGCCGCTGCTTCGTCGAAGGCCGCTGAGGCGGCCTCCCTCGGGCCCACCTGAGTGGCCAGGTACTCGACGACGGCGAACGCGGCCGCCGGGTCGAAGGCCACCGGAGTCGGCGTCGGCGTCGGGGTCGGGGCGCGAGTCGGCGCAGGGTTGGCGGTCTCCGTAGGGGTCGGCGTCGGAGACGACGACGCTGCCGGCTCGTCGTCGCTGCACGCGCCGAGCAGGGCGGCACCGGTAGCGACGCCGACCCAGCCCAGGATCTGGCGGCGACCCGTGTCGACGGGCCGCCTCAGCTCCTTCCGTGGGTCCGCCATGACACCTCCGTAGGAGTGCACGCCGGTTCGCGTTGCATAGTTCAGTCCAGCATAAGAAGCAGGGACCCGGCGGAGGTGAGAAGGGCGCCTAGGCGGTGATCTGAGCAGCCGGTTCGCTGTCGCCGGAGCCACCCGAGTCGATTGCGACGGGGCGCCGCTTGGAGAACCACACCGCGCCGACGATCACCAGCGCGGCGCCGATCGCGAGGGAGTAGCGGAGCGCGTCGTTAGCGTCGTCGCCTACGGACATGGTCACGATTGCCGGTGCGACCAGCACCGAGACCAGGTTCATGACCTTGATCAGCGGGTTGATCGCCGGACCGGCCGTGTCCTTGAACGGGTCGCCGACCGTGTCGCCGATGATCGTCGCCTCGTGCGCCGACGAGCCCTTGCCACCATGGTGGCCGTCCTCGACCAGCTTCTTCGCGTTGTCCCACGCGCCACCGGAGTTGGCGAGGAACACGGCCATCAGCGTGCCCGTCGCGATCGCGCCGCCGAGGTAGCCGGCCAGCGGTCCCACACCGAGGCCGAACCCGACCGCGATCGGCGCCAGCACGGCGAGCAGCCCTGGCGTCGCCAGCTCGCGCAGCGAGTCCCGCGTGACGATGTCGACGACCCGACCGTACTCGGGCCTGGTCGTGCCTTCCATGATCCCGGGGATCTCGCGGAACTGTCGCCGCACCTCGAACACGACCGCACCGGCGGCCCGGCCGACTGCGTTGATAGCCAGGCCTGCGAACAGGAACACGACGGCGGCGCCGATGAGCATGCCGACCAGGATGTTCGGCGCGTCGACAGTGCGCAGGAACGAGCTTCCGGCGTCGGCGACGGAGGTTCCGGCCTCGGCGAGCGCAGTGTTGACGGCATCGTTGTAGGACCCGAACAGCGCCGTCGCCGCCAGCACGGCCGTTGCGATCGCGATGCCTTTGGTGATCGCCTTGGTGGTGTTGCCGACGGCGTCGAGCTCGGTGAGGATCTGCGCGCCCTCGTCGCCGACCTCGCCGGACATCTCGGCGATGCCCTGGGCGTTGTCGCTGATGGGGCCGAAGGTGTCCATCGCGACGATGACGCCCACGGTGGTGAGCAGGCCCGTGCCGGCCAACGCGATGAGGAACAGCGAGAGCACGATCGAGCCGCCGCCGAGGAGGAACGCCGCGTAGACCGCCGCTCCGATGATCAGCGCCGCGTAGACCGCGGACTCCAGCCCGATCGCGATACCGGACAGGATGACCGTCGCCGGGCCGGTGAGAGCGGTCCGGCCGACGTCCCGGACGGGGCGCTTGTCGGTGCCTGTGAAGTACCCGGTGAGCCACAGGATGATGCCGGCCAGCACGATGCCGACGATGACAGCCAGCGCTGCCAGCGACCGCGGGTCGCCGTCGTGGTCGATGCCGCCGTCGAGCTCGAGGAACGAGGACGGCAGATATGCATATGCGGCCAGCGAGCAGAGGATCGCCGAGACGATCGCAGATGCGTAGAAGCTGCGGTTGATCGTGCGCAGACCGTTCTCGCCCGGGCGGGGTCTGGTCATATAGATGCCCAGAACCGCGGTCAGCGCGCCGATCGCGGGCACCACCAGCGGGAAGACCAGACCCTCGGCGCCGAACGCCGCCTTGCCGAGGATGAGCGCCGCGACCAGCATCACGGCGTAGGACTCGAACAGGTCCGCGGCCATACCGGCGCAGTCGCCGACGTTGTCCCCCACGTTGTCGGCAATGGTGGCGGCGTTGCGGGGGTCGTCCTCGGGTATACCCGCCTCGACCTTGCCGACAAGGTCGGCCCCGACGTCGGCGGCCTTCGTGAAGATGCCGCCGCCGACCCGCATGAACATCGCCAGCAGTGCCGCGCCGAAGCCGAAGCCCTCCAGCACCGTCGGTGCGTCGCCGCGGTAGATCAGGACGACGGTGGCCGCACCCAGCAAGCCGAGCCCGACCGTTGCCATGCCGACGACACCACCGGTGCGGAATGCCACGCGCATGGCGGGGTCGCGACCTTCGTCACGAGCCGCGGCGGCGACGCGGACGTTCGCTCGCACCGCCAATGACATGCCGAAGTAGCCGATCGCGGCGGAGAACGCCGCCCCCAGGATGAAGAACAGCGACCGGCCGATGCGCACGCCGGTGTCGCCGGGAAGCAGGAACAGCACCCCGAAGACCAGCACGACGAATACGGCGAGGGTCCGGAACTGCCGGTTCAGGTAGGCCGCGGCGCCCTCCTGGATGGCCAGCGCGATGGCCCTCATCTTCTCGGTGCCCTCGCTCGCGGCGAGCACCTCCCGGCGGAACAGGCCCGCCATTACCAACGCCGCCACCGCGACCAG